>DATHQY010000292.1:0-13819 GCA_035482215.1 Polyangiaceae bacterium
TCGAAGGGCGCCTCTCGTTCTCGCGCGTCTGGGCGCTCGTGGCGCTCGTCGACTGGTGCAACAGGCACGGCGTCTCCCCGTGACGGCGGCGAATCGAACGAGGACCGCGTAAGATGTGCGGAATTTCCGGTCTAGTCACGACGGGCGCGCCGCCCGATGAGGACGCGGTCCGGCGCATGAATCTCGCGCTCCGCCACCGGGGGCCCGATGTCGACCGCGTATGGGCGCGCGGGCGCGCGGCGCTCGGGCACAGGCGTCTTTCGATCATCGATCTGCGTCCCGAAGGGGCCCAGCCGCTCCTCAACGAAGACGGCACGATCGGGGTGGTCGTGAACGGCGAGTTCTACAACTTCGTCGAGCTCCGGCGGGACCTCGTGGGGCGCGGCCACACGTTCCGCTCGCAGTCGGACAGCGAGGTGCTCGTGCACCTCTACGAAGAATACGGCCTCGACGGCATCGCGAGGCTCGACGGCATGTTTGCGTTCGGGCTGTGGGACAGCCGCGCGGAGCGGCTCGTGCTCGGCCGTGATCGCGCGGGGAAAAAGCCCCTCTTCTACGCGCGGCTGCCGAACGGAGGGCTCGCGTTCGCCTCGGAGCTGCATGCCTTGCTCGCCGGGTTTCCGTCGATCGCGCGCGAACCGGACCTCGAAGCGATCGACGAGTACCTCACGCTCCAGTACGTGCCTGCGCCGCGCACGGCGTTTCGAGGCATCGCGAAGCTGCCCGCCGCGCATTTCGCCGTGCTGGAGCCGGGCCGCGAGCTCGCTCTCGAACGCTACTGGTCGATGCGCCGCGGACCCGAGCTCGCGGGCACCGAGGAGGACCTTGCGCGCGAGCTCCGCTCGATTCTGACGCGCGCGGTGAAGAAGCGCCTCGTCGCGGACGTGCCCGTGGGAGCGTTCCTCTCCGGGGGCATCGACAGCTCCGCGGTGGTCGGGCTGATGGCGACGTCGGGCCAGCGCGTGGAGACGTTCTCGATCGGATTCCCCGATTCGGCCGACAGCGAGCTGCCGTGGGCCCGCATGGTGGCCGAGCGCTATGGCACGAAGCACCACGAGCAGGTGGTCGGGCCGGACGTCGAGCGCATCGTGACGGAGACGGTGGCCCACCACGGCGAGCCCTTCGCCGACAGCTCCGCGGTGGCGACGTATTGCCTCGCCGAGATGACGCGCAAGTCCGTCACGGTGGCGCTCTCGGGCGACGGGAGCGACGAGTCGTTTGCAGGGTACACGCGGTATTCGACCGCGCAGCTCGGCCACGTCTACGACGCGCTACCCGCGGCTCTCAAGCCGATTTACCGGACGGGCCTCTACGCCCTCATGACGGCCGCCGCGCCCCATGTGGCCGGCTACGCGCGCCACCTGCACGAAGGCGACGCGATTCGGTACCCGTACATCATGTGCCAGTTCACGCCTGAGGAGAAACAGAGCCTCTACGCGCCGCGCATGCGCGCTGCGATGAACGGCGCCACCACGCGACGCTTCGCGGCGATCCTCGATGGGAGCGGGCGCGCGAGCCGCCTCGGGCGGCTCTTGGATCTCGACTGGAATACGTATTTGACCGACGATATCAACGCGAAAGTCGATATCGCGTCGATGTCCCATGCGCTCGAAGTGCGCTGCCCGTTTCTGGACACCGAAGTCGTCGAATTCGCCGCGCGGCTGCCGCGGCGCATGCTCATGCGCCTGCGCGGCAAACACATCCTCCGCGCCGCGATCGGCGACCTCATTCCGCGCGCAATCCTCCGTCGTCGCAAGCGCGGGTTCGGGTTGCCCCTCGCGCGCTGGATGCGCCGGGATCTGGCGCCCCTCGTGCGCGAGGTGCTCCTCGACCGCACCGCGCGCGAACGCGGACTCTTTCAGACGCGTGAAGTGGAGCGCCTCCTCGGCGCCCTCGACACCGATCGCCGTGCGCCGGATCGGGTGTGGACCCTGTTCGTACTCGAGATTTGGCTGCGGCGGTTCGTCGATGCAGCGGCGATCGCGTCTCCGGCGTGAGGCCCGGAGGCACACGCAAGGCGCTTCACCAGCCTGCGAAGGCCGACAGCGCGCGGCGCTCCCGCCAAGTCCAGAGAAGCACCACGATGCCGAGAGACAGCGTGAGCACGTTGATCACGATTTCGACGACCACGCCGCCCGTGTCGCTCGAGTGGTAGATGCCGTTCTCCAGATCGAAGAGCACGTCCATCAGGCCGAGGTAGACGCTGGTGGCCCCCGCGACGATGCTCCAGAGAAACGCGCTCCCGTGGCGGCGGATCATCGCGACCGTCGCGGCCATGCCGGCGAACGCCATCCAGGCGTCCGCAGCCGGAAAGGCATTTTCGTACGCGTAGTAGCTATCGGTGTGCGCCGAGGCGAGAATCTCGCGGTCGATCGCGAACCAGACGACCCAATACGCGATCGTCGCTACCCAGCCGAAGATCAGCACGCCGAGGATGAAGCGGCCCCCGCGAGGAAGGCGGCGGCGGTCGGCGACCTTAGCCGAGGTCATGACGCCCTTTTCGCCGTTCGCCCGTTCGGCCGCACGTAAGCAAGCACTGGCGAACGAAACCCCAGATGCCGAGGAGCAAGATCCGCAGATCGCCCAGGAAGGGGGCCCGCGAGCGGCGGGTGATGGGAGCGACCGCGCCGTCCTCGTGCGTCATCAGCCGACGATCTCACCGAACAGCCCGGGGTCGAGCCATCGCGTTTCGTTCCCGTCCACGAGCAGCACCGATTCGAACTTGGCACCGAGCGATCCCCGGCCGAGATGCGGCTCGACGGCGTAGAGACCTTGGGGGGGTTGCGGCGTACCGGCGTTGAGAAATGGATACGGCGCGCCCGCGAGATGGTGGAGCACGAGGCCGGTTGCATACGTGAGGAGGAGCGGGAGCTGAAAGCCCGTGCCGAGGCGCGGCGCCGACGAGCACCAATTGGGAAAGCCCTCCAGCGTGTGCGCAAGCACGTGCGCGGGGTAGCGCGTGTGAATCACGTCGAAGCCCGCGCCTTCGATGGCCTCGGCGACCTGCGAGCACAAGGCGCCTCCGGTCGCCGCTTGCCCGGCCCACGAGACGAGGGAGCGCTTGATCTCGGCGAGCTCGGCGAGCAACGCGGCGTGGGCGGATAGCGCGGGCGAGGCTTCGCTGCCGCCGGAAGCCAACCCCGAATAAGCAAAATCGGCCGGATATCCGTCGACGATCGGCGCCGCGTCGAGAACGAACGACTCGCCCTCGAGGAGAACGCGGTCGCTCGGCAGCGCGTTCGTTTCCCACATCCCGGTCCAATCGAAGCGCGTGCGCTCGCCCCACCAGGCATACGGCGTGTGAAGCCAGTGCGCGACCTTCGCGCGGCGGAACTCCCGCTCGAGCCGTTCGCACACCGCCCGCTCCGTGTCGCCCGGTTTGACGCTCGGCGCCACGGAAAGGATCGCCTCGCGGGCCACGCGCTGCGCGCTCGCGATCCCCCGGACATACGCCGCCCGGAGCCCATTCGAGGACGCGCCGTTCCCAGTCATCGCGTCGTGCCGGCGACCGGCTGCCGATTGAGATACCCAGTGATGGCGCACAAGAGAGCCCGTGGGCCAAACCGCGTGGACAGGGCGAGGACGCGATTGCGCAGGCCGTGCACGACCATCGGCCGGCCGCGCTGCATCGCCCCGTACGCCTCGCGCGCGACACTCGCGGACGTCGCCGTTCCCATCCGAAAGAGCCGCGACCGATCGAGCCCGGAGACCGATCCGAACTCGCTCGTCGTGGGGCCGGGGCAGCTCACGGTCACGCTCACGCCGGTACCACGGACTTCGTAGGCGAGCGCCTCGCTGAAGTGGTTCACGAATGCTTTCGTCGCGTAGTACGTCGCCATGTACGGGCCCGGCTGAAAGCCCGCTGTCGAGCCGATGTTCAGAATCCGCCCTTTGCGCCGCGCGATCATGCCGGGCAACACCGCGCGCGTGAGCCGGACGACCGCCATCACGTTGAGCGCGACCATCGCCGCTTCCCGCTCCGCGTCGAGCTCCGCGAAGACGCCGACCGTGCCGAAGCCCGCGTTGTTGACGAGGTAGTCGAGATCGAGATCCCGGACTTCGTTGGCGAGAGCGCTCAGCGCGGCTTCCCCCGTCAGGTCGCACGCAACGGCGCGCGCCCGGATGCGGTGACGCTGTTCGAGCTCGGCGCCGAGCGCCTGCAATTCCGGTAGACGCCTCGCGACGAGGATCAGGTCGTGGCCCTCGGCCGCGAACACGCGCGCGAGCTCTTGGCCGATTCCTGCCGACGCGCCAGTGATGAGTGCGGTGCTCAAGCGCGGGCGAGGCTACCACCGGCGAGGGACGCTGAGTAGGGAGCTGCTCTTTTATGAAGCATCCTCGAAGTCGCGTCGACGGCCCGCGAACGGGTCACCCTTCGACTCGAACGCAGATCCCGTAGATCCCGTTGGCCCCGATCCACCCGTTGACGCGCCCCCTGTTGTTGCCGATCTGAAACCGCCCGTCCTGAATCGCTTTCACGAGGTGCAAATACTCCGCGCCGTGCACCTTGCAGAGCACGATGTCGCCAACCTTGAGGATCAAAACGTCCGTCACCGGCACCACGGTACAGAGCTGGCCGCTCTCGATCTTTCCCGTCATCGATCCGCCGCGCGGCCGGAACTGGACCGTCTGCCCGTCCCGGAGTTTCGCGATGTGGCTTGTAGCCCAACCCATACCGGCAACTTACGGCATCTACGCGAGTGGATCGACGAGAACCGCCAGACCTCGAATAGAGGGTCCGCGGGCCGATCACGGAGTCCTGCGCCGTGGCGAAGGAAGCGGAAAGGCGCTCGCGACGCAGTCGGGAGACGACGTGGCTCATCCGAGCCTCTGGGTCGCTCGCGCCAAAACGAAGGTTATACTTGGATGATGGGCACGGTATCGCGAGAAGTGCCTCCGCATCTCCGCCGCTTCGTAGTCGAGCAGGATTACGCACAATATAGCGGCATCGACCAAGCCGTATGGCGATTTGTGCTCCTGCAATTGCATACGCGCCTAGCGGCCGGCCCGCGCGCTCGTGGTCGTGCTCATGCGGCCTATCGCGATGGGCTCGCGGCGACGGGCATTTCGGTGGAACGAATTCCCAACATCGCCGAAATGAACGAAAAGCTGTCTCGGTTCGGCTGGGGCGCGGTGTGCGTCGACGGATTCATTCCGCCTCGGGCGTTTCAGGAGTTTCAGGCGCACGGGATTCTGCCGATTGCCGCCGCCATTCGCACACGCCGGCACCTCGTGTACACCCCGGCTCCGGACATCATCCACGAAGCGGCGGGGCACGCACCGATCCTTCCGGATCCCACCTTCGCCGGCTACGTGCGCCGCTTCGGCGAGCTCGCGCGAAAGGCCTTTACGCTGCCGGAAGAAGACCGCGTGCACCACGCGATTCACGTCCTCAGCGAGGTCAAAGAGGACGCGACCGCGGACGACACGGCGGTGGCCGTCGCGGAAGCAGAGCTCGCGGCGGCGCTGGCCGCGGTGACCTCGACGAGCGAAGTGGCCCGGCTCTCTCGGCTCTACTGGTGGACTGCGGAGTACGGCCTCGTCGGCCGGCCCGACGACTACGAGCTTTACGGCGCGGGCCTCCTGTCCTCGCTCGGCGAGAGCCACACGTGCCACGCGCCGGAGATTCGCAAGATTCCTCTCGACGAACACTGCATGGACGTCGCCTACGACATCACGCGGCCCCAACCGCAGCTCTTCGTCGCACCCTCCTTCGAAGCGCTCCACGACATCCTCGATCGCGTCGCTCGCGAGCTCGCGGTCGAAATCGGCGGCGACGTCGCGTTGGATCGAGCCGTACGAAGCCGCGAGGTGGCGACCGTGCACTTTGCCTCCGGGGCGCAAGTCGTCGGGGTGCTCGCGGAGATAGGGCGGACGTCGGACGGCCCCTCGTGGCTCCGATTCGAAGGCCCTACGGCCTTCGCGTGGGATGGCGCGATCGGCGCGGATGAGGGCGCGCGGCAGCCGCACGGTTGCGTCGTCCTCGCCGGGGAACCGGCGGGTGGCGAGAGTTTCCTGCAAATGGCCGAACGAGCGGAGAGGGCACGGGCACGTCAGTCATTTCGCTTCGCAAGCGGCGCGGCAGTGGAGGGCCGCGTCGAACGGATCGTGCGCGATCCCACCGGCGCGCCCTGTAGCCCGTGGACGCGCCTGCACATGGGCGACGCTCGGGTGGATCTCCCCGGTCGGCCTGCCATCGCCCTCGAGCACTACGTTCTCCTGGCGACCGGGCAGCCCGTGACGGCCCACGCAGGCTCGGTCGACCCGGCGTATCACCCCGAAACGGCGTTCTCGTCGGCCCGCATCCCGCGTGCGCGAGCGTTCGAACGGGGCGAGCAACGCTTGCAGTCTCTTTATGCGGAGGCCGAGCGTGCGCACCGCAGAGGCCCGGAAAGCGCGCGCGCCGCGTTTCCTCGCATCTTCGACATCCTCGTTCGAAAGTACCCGAAAGAGTGGCTCCTCCGCTGGAACTTGCTCGAGAGCCTTCTCAAGGCGCAGGAAGAGGGGCCCCTCGTTCGCGCTGTGCGGGGGGAATTGGAGGCACTCGAGATTCGTTTCGATCATCAGGAGCCGATTGCCTCCGGCCTCGCGTACCTCTTGCGCCGGGCGGCCTGATTCGTCGTAGTCTCATTTCATCGCAAGCGGAGCGGACGATGCGCTTATTGACGCTCGACGACGGAACGCGGGACGGAGAGCTCGCCATCGCGCATGGCGACGGTGCCCGCGCCGCGTCGGCGAGAGCCATCGCGCCGCACATGCAGGCCGCGCTCGACCGCTGGGACGAGGTCGAGCCGCCGTTGCGCGCGCTCGCGGCCGAGATCGACGCCGGTCGCGTGGTTTGCCGCCCGATTGACTTCGCGCGCGTGCGCGCGCCGCTTCCCCGGCCCTACGAGTGGATCGACGGATCGGCGTACATCCATCACATCGTCCTCGTGCGGAAGGCGCGCGGAGCCGCCCTTCCGGAGACGCTCGAAACGGATCCGCTCGTCTACCAAGGGGGTACGAGCGAGATGCTCGGCTGCCGGGCGCCGATTGCGATCGGCGACGTGAGCTGGGGCTGTGACTTCGAAGCCGAGATCGGCGTCGTCCTCGGCGACGTGCCGCGGGGCGTGAAGGCGAGCGCCGCCGCACGCTTCGTGAAGCTCGTCGTCATTCTGAACGACGTCACCTTTCGCAACCTCGTCCCCGCCGAGCTCGCGAAGGGCTTCGGTTTCTTCGCTTCGAAGCCGGCGACCGCGTTTGCCCCTTTCGCCGTGACACCGGACGAACTCGGTGACGCGTTTCGAGGCGGCCGCGTGCATCTGCGCCTGAAGTCGACCCTCAACGGCATCCTTGCCGGCGATCCGGACGCCGGCCCCGAAATGCACTTCTCGTTCTATGATCTCATCGCCCACATCGCGAAGACACGGTCCTTCACCGCTGGCACCATCCTCGGCAGCGGCACCGTCTCGAACGTGGACCGTGCGCGCGGCGTATCGTGCCTCGCCGAAAAGCGGACGCTCGAGACGCTCGACACCGGCAAGCCGGTGACCCCGTTCTTGCAACCCGGCGACACGGTCGCGATCGAAATGTTCGACGGGTCTGGGCGTTCGATCTTCGGGCGCATCGATCAACAGGTCCTGGCAATCCGTTGATCGGCGAATCATCACTGGTGCCATCCCCCATGCCATTCCGGATGAAGCTCTACAACTATTGTCGCTCGAGTGCGTCGTACCGCGTGCGAATCGGCCTGTCGCTCAAAGGCCTCACGTTCGAATACGTTCCGGTCCATTTGACCAAGAATGGCGGGGAGCAACATGCCGAGCCGCACATCCGGCGAAACCGGATGGGGCAGGTGCCCGTCCTCGAATGGGAGGAGGGCGGCAAGACGGTGGAGCTCACGCAGTCGGTCGCGATCCTCGAATACCTCGACGACCGCCAACCCGAGCCGCCGTTCTTCCCCCGCGATCCGCTCGCGCGCGCGGCGGTGCGGCGGTCGGTCGAGATCGTCAATTCGGGCATTCAGCCGCTCCAGAACCTGTACTTGATGGCGGAGATCAAGCGCCTCGGCGGGGACGACCGCGCCTTCGCGCGCGCGGCCAACGAGCGCGGCCTCGCGGCGCTCGAACACGAAGCCGCAAACGGCGGCGGAGCATTTTTGGTCGGCGACAGCCTTACGCTGGCCGACGTTTTTCTCGTTCCCCAGATGTACAGCGCCCGGCGCCTCGGCGTCGATCTGAGCCCTTATCCGAAGATCGTCCGCATCGACGCCACGCTGACACAGATACCGGCCGTCGCGGCTGCCCATCCGGATCGCCAGCCCGACGCGCAATGATTCTCGGCAGGCTGCCGCACGAAAGACACGCACCGGTGGAGACGCTCATGCCCAAGCTCGAATCCCTCGGAATCAAACGCGTCGAGTCCCTTCACTACTACGTTCGGGACCTCGAGCGTTCCAGGCGATTCTATTGCGGCATGATGGACCTCGCCGAAGTCGGCGAGAGCGGCCCCGAGCTCACCGCGCGAGGAAGACAGAAGAGCGTCGTCTTCCAAGCCGGCGAATGCGCGATCATTTGCTCGACGCCTGTCGGGGAAGGCGGTCGTGCGCATCGGTATCTGCAAAAGCACCCCGACGGGATCGGGACGATCGCGTTCGAAGTGGAAGACGTCCAGAAAGCGTTCACTTTGCTCGATGAGCGCGGAGGGACCCCGATCGGCGATATCGAGTCGCACGTCGACGGCGCGGGGGGCGAGTTTCGGACGTTTTCGATCACGACCCCCGTCGGCGATACCACGTTCCGCTTCGTCGAGCGGCGCGCCTATGCGATGCCGTTTCCAGGGTTCGCGCCGCATCCGCAGCCTCACGGGGGCAAGAACGCCTTCGCGATCGCCGGCGTGGACCACGTCACGTCGAACTTCCAGACGATGAAACCAGCCCTGCTCTGGATGGAGCACGTCCTCGGGCTCGAACAACTCTGGCACGTCGAATTTCACACCGACGACGCCGCGCGCGAACACGAGCGCAAGCAGGGGCACGATGAGCGGGGATCGGGCCTCCGCTCGATCGTGATGTGGGATTCACGATCGGGGGTGAAGTTCGCGAACAACGAGCCCTGGCGGCCCTTCTTCAAGACATCGCAGATCAACATCTTCAACGAAGAGCACCACGGCGACGGGGTGCAGCACGTGGCGCTCGCCACGCCCGACATCGTGGCGGCCGTACGGGGGATGCGTGCGCGCGGAGTGGCGTTCATGCCCACGCCCGCCGCCTACTATGAGCTCCTTCCCAAACGTCTCGAACGGCTGGGCATCGCGGAGCTCGACGAGGACATCGCGCTCCTCAAAGAGCTCGAGATCCTCGTGGACGGCGAGGGCAAAGGCCAATACCTCTTGCAGATCTTTCTGAAGGATGCCGCGGGACTCTACGGCTCGAAAGACGCCGGGCCGTTCTTTTACGAGATCATCCAGCGCAAGGGATCGCGAGGGTTTGGCGCGGGCAATTTCCGCGCGCTTTTCGAGAGCATCGAGCGCGAACAGAAAGGGCAGAAAGACGGGGAGCATTCGTAATGCTCGACCGGGTCGCCAACGGAGAGATCCCCGCGAAACATCACACCGCGTTGCGGAGCGCGAGCGGTGAGCTCCGCCACGAGGAGTGCATCACGCGCGAAGGGTTCGACGGGCCCTATACCATCGTCTATCACGTCAGGCGCCCGCACCTCGCGGAGCCGGCCGTGGCCATGCAGCGGTTCGCCGTCCCGGGCGCGGCGGGTACGCGCGCCCTCGCGCGCCGCCACTATGATTCGACCAAGCTTCCTCCCGGCGGTACGGCTCTCGAATCGAGAATCCCTCTCCTCCACAACCGGGACGTCGTGCTTTCGGTCGCGAAGCCGACAGCGAGCGACACCGTGTATTTTTCGAACGGCGATGGTGACGACCTGTTCTTCGTATTCGAGGGGGCTGGCACGCTGCGAACGATCTTCGGCGACATCGCGTTCACGAAGAACGACTACGTATGCGTCCCGCGTGGGACCCTCCATCGATTCGTGTTCGATCCCGGCTCGACGGTGACCCTGCTGGGCATCGAGTGCCGCGGAGGGGTGGGGCTGCCCAAGCAGTGGCGCAACGCCGTCGGACAATTGCGCATGGATGCTCCCTATTGCCATCGCGATTTCGTGCGACCGCAATTCCGCGGGCCTCTCGACGAAGGCATTCGACACTTGGTCGTCAAGCGCCTCGATCAGTTCCACGGCTTCCACTACGACGCCAGCCCGCTCGACGTCGTCGGCTGGGACGGAGCCGCGTATCCGTGGGCCTTTCCGATTCTCAAATTTCAGCCCCGCGCAGGGCTCGTGCATCTTCCTCCGACATGGCACGGGACGTTCGCTGCCCGCGGGGCCCTCATTTGCAGTTTCGTGCCCCGCCTGCTCGACTTTCACCCCGACGCCATCCCCTGCCCCTATCCCCACTCGTCGGTCGACGTCGACGAATTCATCTTCTATTGCGACGGCAACTTCACGTCGCGGCGTGGCGTCGGCCCCGGCAGCATCTCGCATCACCCGGCCGGCATTCCTCATGGCCCGCACCGCGGCGCGTACGAAGGGAGCCTCGGCCAGAAATCGACGAACGAGCTCGCCGTGATGCTCGATTGCTACGAGCCGCTCGTCGCGACCGAGCAGGCGATCGCCGTCGAAGATCCAGGTTACCACCAGAGCTTCCGGTAAAGGCGACCCGGCCCCACGCGCCCAGCGTCGGTCGCGCTCCCCCGCGGCGACGATGGGCGGCGACCGCTCACCGCGCGGTCCAGCGCCAGTCCTTCACCTCCGGCATGTCGTCGCCATTCTCCTCGATGTAGCGCTTGTGCTCCACGAGCTTGTCGCTGAGACGCTGCTTGAGGTGTGCGCAGCGCGCGCCCAACCCGGGAACGCGATCGATGACGTCCATCACCAGATGGAAGCGATCGAGATCGTTGCGCACGGTCATGTCGAAAGGCGTCGTCGTGGTGCCCTCTTCTTTGTAGCCCCGGACGTGCATGTTCTCGTGGTTCGTCCGCCGGTAGGTGAGGCGGTGAATGAGCCACGGGTAGCCGTGATACGCGAAAATCACGGGGCGATCTCGGGTGAAGAGCGTGTCGAAGTCCGCGTCGGAGAGCCCATGCGGGTGCTCGCTCGGCGGCTGCAGGCGCATCAGGTCCACGACGTTGACGACGCGCACCTTCAGCTCGGGCAGCTCGTGCCGCAGAAGGTGGGTAGCCGCGAGAATCTCCAACGTTGGGACGTCCCCCGCGCAGCCGAGGACAACGTCGGGGAGGACGCCCTCGTCGTTGCTGGCCCAGCGCCAGATCCCGATGCCGGCCGTGCAGTGCTTGATGGCCTCATCCATGGTCAACCACTGCAGCTCCGGGCTCTTTCCCGCGACGATGACGTTCACGTAGTTGACGCTGCGCAGGCAGTGGTCCGTTACCGAAAGGAGCGTGTTCGCGTCCGGCGGCAAGTACACGCGCACCACCTCCGCTTTCTTGTTCACGACGTGATCGATGAACCCGGGATCCTGATGGGAAAAGCCATTGTGGTCCTGCCGCCAGACATGCGAACTAAGGAGGTAGTTCAGCGACGAGATCGGCCGGCGCCACGGGAGCGTGCGCGTGACTTTCAGCCACTTGGCGTGCTGGTTGAACATCGAGTCGATGATGTGGACGAACGCTTCGTAGCAAGAGAAGAAGCCGTGCCGCCCCGTCAGGAGGTAGCCCTCGAGCCATCCCTCGCATTGGTGCTCGCTCAGCACCTCCATGATGCGTCCGTCGCGCGCGACGTGGTCGTCGATGGGCAAGATCTCCGCGACCGACTGGCGGTTCGTCACGTCGAAGACGGCCGACCAGCGGTTGCTTTCGGTTTCGTCCGGCGAGAAGACACGGAAGTTCTTCGCCTCGGCGTTCGCCTGGATGACATCGCGGATGAAGGTCCCTTGGACGCGCGTCGCCTCCGCCACGTTCGCGCCCGGCGCCGGGACGTCCACGGCGTACGCCGTGAAGTCGGGGATCCGGAGCTCGCGCCGCAAGAGGCCCCCGTTCGCGTGCGGGTTCGCCGTCATGCGGCGGTCCCCCTTCGGCGGCAGATCCACGAGCTCCGGCATCGGGCGCCCTTGCGCGTCGAACAGCTCCTCGGGGCGGTAGCTCCTCATCCACGATTCCAGCATCGCCAGGTGCTTTGCGTTCTGGCGCAGGTTCGCGAGCGGCACTTGGTGCGCACGGAAAGTCCCCTCCACCGGCTTTCCGTCGACCTCTTTCGGCCCCGTCCATCCTTTCGGCGTGCGTAGGACGATCATCGGCCACGTGGGTCGCGCGGTGACGCCGCGCCGGCGCGCTCCGTCCTGGATGCTCTTGATCTCGTCGAGAGCCGCGTCCAGCGTCGCCGCCATCTTCTGGTGCATCGCGAGCGGGTCATCGCCTTCGACGAAACGAGGCGCATAGCCGTAGCCGCGAAGGAGCGCGTCGAGCTCCTCGTGGGGAATGCGCGCGAGCACGGTCGGGCCGGCGATCTTGTATCCGTTGAGGTGGAGGACGGGGAGCACCGCGCCGTCCGTCACCGGGTTCAAGAACTTGTTCGAGTGCCAGCTCGTCGCGAGCGGGCCCGTTTCCGCCTCGCCGTCGCCGACGATCGCGCACACGAGAAGACCGGGGTTGTCGAAGACCGCGCCGAACGCATGCGAAAGCGAGTAACCGAGCTCGCCCCCTTCGTGGATGCTCCCCGGCGTTTCCGGCGCGATATGGCTCGGAATGCCGCCGGGAAACGAGAACTGCTTGAAGAGGCGGAGCATCCCCTCCTCGTCTTGCGTGATGTGCTGGTAGACCTCGCTGTAGGTCCCCTCGAGGTAGGCGTTCGCGACGGCGCCGGGCCCGCCGTGGCCCGGGCCGGTGACGTGAATGGCGTCGAGGTCGCGCTCTTTGATGGCGCGGTTCATATGCAGGTAGACGAAGTTGAGGCCCGGGGTCGTCCCCCAATGGCCGAGGAGGCGAGGCTTCGTGTGCTCGATGCGGAGGGGCTCGCGCAGGAGAGGATTCGCAAGGAGGTAGATCTGGCCTACCGACAGGTAATTCGCGGCGCGCCAGTACGCGTGCATCTGGCGGAGAGTGTCTTCGGAGAGCGGTCCGGTCATGGCTACCTTCTTTGGAGAACGGCGAGAGTCTCGCGCAGGATGACGGATTCTTCGTCGGTGGGAATGACGCGTACGGCGCAGGCCCCGGTCGAGACGAGGGGCGCCGAGGCTTCGTTTTTCTCCGGGTCGAGGCAAACGCCGAGGTGCTCGAGCCCTTCGCAAATGCGCGCGCGCACCGGCGCGGCGTGCTCGCCGATGCCGCCCGAGAAAACGAGCGTCTCGATGCCGCCCATCGTGGCGGCGAGCGCGCCGACCGCCTTTTTCACGGCGTGGCAATAGACGGCCACAGCGTCGGCGCAGTTCGTGTCCGACGATTCGCGCGCAAGGAGCTCGCGCATGTCGCTCGTCACGCCCGACAGGCCGAGCATCCCCGATCGCTTGTTCACGACCTCATCGAGCCCGGCGGGGGAAAGACCGCTCTTGCGCATCATGTGAACCAGGACCCCCGGATCGAGGTCGCCGCTGCGCGTGCCCATCGGGACGCCCCCCGTCGGGGTGAAGCCCATGGTCGTGTCGACGCTCCGCCCGTCCTTCACCGCAGCGAGGCTCGATCCGCCCCCGAGATGCGCGAGCACGACACGCCCGCGCGCCACCCCCTGGCCCGCAACACGCCCGAGCTCGCCCATGAGATACGCGTACGAAAGGCCGTGGAAGCCGTAGCGCACGACGCCGCGGGCTTCCCACTCGC
>DATHQY010000293.1:0-14277 GCA_035482215.1 Polyangiaceae bacterium
AGCTCGCGGGCATGGGTCTTCTCGTGAGCCTGACCACGATGCGCCTGCAGAGGCGCGTCAGCGCCTTGCCGAATCCCGAGAGCCTACGATGGCTGCGGCTCCGCATTTTCACGACCCAAGCCTCCAGTCTGCCGTTCGTGATCGCCGGCGTGGGTCTGGTCTTCGGTTACGACCGCGCGATCGGCTGGGTGGTGCCCGGGACCGTGGCGTCCTTCGGCGCCGCGATGCTGAATGCATGGGTCCTCCTCATCGAGATTCAGCGGTAGGCTCTTGCCAATGCAGGCTGCGCCGCTCGATCCGTACGCGCCTCCCATCGACTCGGCGCAAGACGATCCCCGAGTTGCCGACGAAGTGCTCGCCTCGCGCGCCGTCGCGGGCGATCGCCCCGCGCTCGAAGCCTTGCTCGCACGTCACGCACCCTGGATTTTCAATATCGCGGTCCGCATGGTGTGGCGCCGCGAGGACGCGGCCGACGTGACGCAGGAGGTGCTGGTGAAAATCATGACGCGCCTCTCGTCCTTTCGCGGCGAGAGCGCGTTTCGGACGTGGCTCTATCGGATCGTGGTCAACCACGTCATCAACTGGAAGAAGAAGCAGCCTCTCGAGCGAGTGCCGCGGCCCTTCGACTCGTTCGCCGCGAGTCTCGACGAAGCGGGTGATGCGCCGACGCCGGACGAACCGGGCGGCGTACCGCCGGCGCTGTTGGAGTACGAGGCCAAGGTCGGCTGCATGCTGGCCATGCTCATGTGCCTCGACCGGCGGCAGCGCATCGTGTTCGTCCTGGGCGAAATCCTGGGCGTCACGGACCGCTTCGGTGCCGAGGTCGCGGATCTCACGCCGGCGAACTTCCGCCAGATCCTCGCGCGGACGCGCCGCGATCTCTACAGCTTCATGAACGGGAACTGCGGTCTCGTGAATGCTGCGAACCCGTGCCGCTGTGCGCGCAAGACGCGCGGCTTCATCGAAAAGGGATACGTCGATCCACGGAATCTCCAGTTTGCCTCGGAGCGGCTCGTGCAGATCCGCAGCGTCAGCCCGAGCCGCGTGCGGGAGCTCGAGGCGATCGAGCAGGCCCACGCGGAGCTCTTTCGGGATCACCCGCTCCTGTCGCCCCCGGACGAAGTCGCCTGGATCCGGCGCCTCGTCGAGCGTGCGGCGGCCGAAGGCGAGGCAGTGGAGGACGTCTGAAGTTTTTTTTCGGCTGCTGTCACAGCGGCCTCCGCGCCCGGTCCAAATCGGCATGGAGGTCGTCATGAGCCAGATTGCGAACGCCCGAACCGATTTCTACACCCTCGTTCACAAAGGACTGCGAAAGCGGCTCTTCGACGCGGTCGTCCTCGCGGGGACGACCGATTTCGCCGACGAGCGGAGCCGGAGCCGCCTCGCGGACGACGTGAAGGCGCTGGCGCAGACGCTGCGCGAGCACGCGAAGCACGAGGAGACGTTCCTGCATCCGATTCTGGGCAGCGCCGTGCCGGCTCTCGCCGCGTCGCTCGACCGCGAGCACGAAGAGCACGATCGTGCGCTCGTCGACGTCGAGCGCGCGTTCGAGGCCGCGTTCGCGCAAGAGCCCGTGCCGGGCGATGCGTCGCGCGATCCGTCCCATCTCGCGTACCGCGCGCTCGCCCGCTTCGCTTCGTTCTATCTCGGCCATCTCGAACGCGAGGAAGCAAGCCAACCCGCGGTATGGGCTTGCGTGGACGACGCCCGTCTCGTCGCGGCGATGAACGCATTTCGCGCGAGCCGGACGCTCGATCAGCACCTCGCGGGATGGGAGATGCTCCTCCCCGCCCTGAATCCCGCGGAGAGGCGCCTCGCTCCGCGCCGGTGAAGCGAGATTAGGGCATGTCTAGGGCGCCGCTTTCTCCAGCAAGTACAGAAGCCGGCCGACGATCGCTTCGAGCGCGGGCGCGTTGTGGCCGCCTTCGGGCACGATGAGATGCGCGTGGCGCCGGCTCGGCGCCACGAAGAGCTCGTGCATCGGGCGCACCGAATTTCGATATTGCTCGTCGATCGACGCGAGGTCTCGCCCGCGCTCTTCCATGTCGCGCCGGATGCGGCGGAGGAGGCGTATGTCGTCGTCCGTCTCCACGAAGAGGCGCAAGTCGAAGAGATCGCGCACCTCGGGCACGGCGAAGAGCAGGATGCCTTCGACGATGACGATCGAATGCGGCTCGACGCGCACCGTTTCGCGCGAGCGCGTGTGCGTCGCGAAGTCGTAACGCGGGCAATTCGCGCCACATCCCGCTTTCAGGGCCGTGAGGTCCGCCGCGAGCCCAGCATTGTCCAGCGCGCTCGGCTCGTCGAAGTTGATTCGCCCGCGCTCCTCGGGCGTGAGGTGGCTCCGGTCGAGATAGTACCAATCGTGCTGAATCAGCGCGGCGCGGCTTGCGGGCAGCGCGTCCGCGATCGCTCTGGCGAGCGTCGTCTTGCCGCTGCCGGTACCGCCGGCGATGCCGAGGAGAAGGGGCTTCAATGCGCTGTCAATGTAGCCGATGCCGCAGCTACGGCGTCGGCGAGCGTCGAGAGACCGGGGCCGCGATGCGCGATGCGCTCGCGGCGCTTGCCTTCTCGGACGAAAGGGCGATGCTTTGATCACCGTGCATTTGCCTCGTTCCAGCACCGTGCGCGACTGCAAGAGCCTCGTCGGTGCGACTTGGACCGCCGCGGGACCGCGCACCGCCGAAGTCCGTAATCCCTACGACGGAGAGAAGGTCGCGAGCGTCACGTTCGCCACGAAGCACGAGGTGGACGCGATCGTCGCCGCGGCCGCGCGCGCGCAGCCGGCCTGGGCAGCGACGCCTCTCAAGGATCGCGTTCGTCCCCTTCGCCGCTTCTTCGAGATCGCTTCGCGCCAGACCGCGGACCTTGCCGAGAGCGTCGTTCGAGAATGCGGGAAGACGCGGGCCGAAGCCATGGCGGGGATCGAACGTGGCCTCGAGATCGTCGACTTCGCGATGAGTCTGCCGAACTTCGAGCAGGGTGGCATCCAGGAGGTGTCGCGCGGCGTGAGCTGCGAAGTCCGGCGGGAGGCCCTCGGCGTCGTCGCAGGCATCACGCCGTTCAACTTCCCGGCCATGGTGCCGATGTGGATGTTTCCCATCGCGGTGACGCTCGGCAATGCGTTCATCCTGAAGCCTTCCGAGAAGGTCCCCATGACCGCGTGCCGCCTCGGCGAGCTCATGCTCGAGGCGGGGTACGCGCCCGGCATCTTCTCGGTCGCGCAGGGCGATCGCGAAACGGTTCATGCGCTCTGCGATCACGCGGACGTGCGCGCGATCGGCTTCGTCGGGTCGACCGCAGCCGCGCGCGCGGTCTACGTCCGCGCCACGTCGCAAGGCAAGCGCGCGCTCTGCCTCGGCGGGGCCAAAAACCATATGGTGATCGCGCCCGATGCGGACGAGGCGCTCACCGTTCGCGGCGTCGTCGACTCGTTCACGGGGTGCGCCGGCCAGCGGTGCATGGCCGGGAGCGTCCTCGTCGCAGTCGGTGACGGCGCGCGCCTCATCGAGCCGATCGTTCGCGCGGCCGCATCGCTCGAATTGGGGACGACCCTCGGGGCCCTCATCGACCGCGCGGCGCGGGACCGCATCGCGCAGGCCATCGGAGCGGCGGAGCGCGAGGGGGCGAAGCTCTTGCTGGACGGACGGACGGCGGTGGCGCCGCCCGGCTTCGAGAACGGCAACTGGCTCGGAGCGACGGTGATCGATTACGCGAAGCCCGGCATGGCCTGCGCGACCGAGGAGATCTTCGGTCCGGTGTTGACGGTGCTCCGCGTCGACACGATCGACCAGGCGCTCGCTCTCGAGCGCGCCAGCCCGTACGGCAACGCGATCAGTCTCTTCACGGCGAACGGTGCGACGGCCCGGTACGTCTCCGAGCGGAGCACGAGCGGAATGGTCGGCATCAACGTCGGCGTCCCGGTTCCGCGCGATCCGTTCCCCTTCGGAGGCACGAAAGCGTCGCGCTTCGGGCAGGGAGACATGACCGGAGCCGGCGGCGTCGAGCTGTGGAGCTCCGCCAAGAAGATTACGACACGCTGGGCGTCGAGCCGCGACGCCAACTGGATGTCGTAACGCGCGAGAGGTCCTTCTTTGCCATGACGACGGTTCGTCCGAAACGGAAGCAACCGAAAGCCATCGTTCTCACATCGCACCCCGGCGGGCACGGACCCCGTCCCGCGCCGATCGTCTGGGGCGCGCGCGATCCGCTGGAGCGTGGCCCGCTCATCGGCACCGTGACCAACACGGCGCAACGCAACGTGATCGGCACCCACGCCGGATCGTACTCGGTGTACCGAGCGGTCGCCGTCGCGGCGGGCGCGCTCGATCCGCTGCGCAAGCCCGACCTGACGAACACGTCGCCCACGCATGCGATCGGTCCTTTCCCGCAGTGGTTCGATCCGACGAAGATCGTTTCGCTCGATCCGTTCGGAGCCGTCGTGGCCGATGCGTTCCGCACGTTCTTCGACCAGGGGTACGACATTCGGCCCACGATCGCGGTGACGCGAGCCCGCATTCACATGCCCGAGGTCGCAGAGGCGGTGAAGGCCGGCCGCCTGCGCGTCGACGGCACGATCTTGCACGAGGACGATAGCGTCGACGTGGTCAAGGCCGCGATCGAGCCGGTGTGGCACTTGCCCGGCGTCGCCGCGCGCTTTCGCTGCAGCGAGGCCGATCTCCGGCGGACGCTCTTCGAGCACACTGCGGGGATGTTCCCCGAGCTCGTGACGCGCGGCGACCTCCACGTGTTCTTGCCGCCGATCGGCGGAGCGACCGTGTACATGTTCGGCGACGTCACGAGCATTCCCGACCGCGACAAGCCTTTGTGCGTGCGCGTCCACGACGAGTGCAACGGTTCCGACGTCTTCGGTTCGGACATCTGCACGTGCCGTCCGTACTTGACGCACGGGATCGAAGAGTGCGTGCGCACGGCGCAGGAGGGGGGCTCCGGCGTCATCGTCTACAACCGGAAGGAAGGGCGCGCGCTCGGCGAGGTGACCAAGTTCCTCGTGTACAATGCACGCAAACGAAGCGAGGGCGGCGACCGCGCGGATCAATATTTCGCCCGTACCGAGTGCGTCGCCGGTGTGCAGGACATGCGCTTTCAAGAGCTCATGCCGGACGTGCTGCATTGGCTCGGGATCACGAAGATCGATCGCTTCGTATCGATGAGCAACATGAAGTACGACGCCGTCACGCGCGCGGGCATCGAGATCGTGCATCGCGTCCCCATTCCCGACGAGCTCATTCCGGAGGACGCGCGCGTCGAAATGGACGCGAAGACCGCGGCCGGCTACTTCACCGAAGGCGCGACGCCCGACGGCAACGAGCTCGCGAAGGCCAAGGGCCGGGCCTACGCGGCAGAGCCACGATGAGGCCGCGATGAGCGAGATGCAGCGCAGCGAAAGCCAGCGCGCCGCGCCCGACATCGCCTCTGCGACGGCGGCAGACGCGGTGCGCACACGCTGCGAAGCGGTCTTCTCGGAGGCCTGCGCCGGGCGCCTCGCGCACTGGACGCTGCATCTCTCCGCGCTACCGAGCGTCGTCGAGCGGGTGGTCGCGCTCATCGTGGAGACCTATCCCGACCCGAGCGCGATTCCGTACCACAGCCGGTGGCGGCACTTCGGCGCCGGCGGCATCGATCGTGCGGCGGAGCTCGATGCGCTCCTTCCCGCGGGCGACGAAGACGAGTGGCTCGCCGCACGCATCGACCTGGCCGTGACGAGCGTGTTGCTCGACGCCGGCGCGGGATCCGAGTGGAGCTACCGCGACGCGAACGGGCGTACATACGCGCGCTCGGAGGGGCTCGCGGTGGCGAGCTACGAGATGTTCCTCGCGGGCGCATTCTCGTCCGACTCGGGCGCGCCGTACCGCGCCGACGCGCAGGCTCTCGCGACGATCGACGCCGCGAAGCTCGCCCGAGGATTTCAGGTGACTCCGCGGAATCCGCTCGTCGGACTCGAAGGGCGCGCCGCGCTCTTGCGCCGCCTGGGCGAGACGATCCGCGCCGCGCGCGACACCACCCCGTACTTCGGCGAGGCGCGTCGTGGGCCGGTGCGTATCGGTCACCTCGGCCGCTACCTTCGCCGCAGTGCGCGCGATCGGTCGATTCCCGCCGCGGCGGTGCTCGACGCGGTGATCGGCGCGTTCGGTCCCATCTGGCCCCGTCGCGATGCGTCGCTGCCACCGGGCGACGTCTGGGCGCATTCGCGGCTCGGCGTGATTCCATTTCACAAACTCTCGCAGTGGCTCACGTACTCGCTGTGCGAACCGCTGGAGTGGGCGGGACTCGACGTGGTGGATCTCGACCGCCTGACGGGACTGGCGGAATACCGGAATGGCGGCCTTTTCGTGGACGCCGGCGTCCTCGTGCCCGTTCGCGAGGAAACGCTCGACGAGGAGCACGCGGTCAGCTCGGACCTCGTCATCGAGTGGCGAGCTCTCACCGTCGCGTTGCTCGATCGCGTCGCGGCGGGCGTTCGGGTGCGGCTCGGGCTGTCGGCGGGAGCGATGCCGCTCGCCCGCGTGCTCGAGGGCGGAACCTGGAAGGCCGGACGGGCGATCGCCGCCGAAAAACGCCCGGGTGGAGCGCCGCCTCTGCGCATCGCGAGCGACGGCACGGTATTCTGAGATCCGAATGTCCGCTCCCCAAAGCGCCAACGTGACGGTCGTCGAGCACCCGCTCGTCTTGCACAAGCTCACGCACCTCCGGCAGAAGGAGCGGAGCACGAGCTCATTTCGCAGTCTCCTTGCCGAGATATCGATGCTCCTCGTATACGAAGCGACCAGGCACCTGCCGCTCGTGTACGAGTCGATCGAAACGCCGCTCGCATCGATGCGTGCCCCCGTCCTCGACGGAAAAAAAGTCGTGCTCGTCAACATTCTGCGCGCGGGTACCGGCATGCTCGAAGGCATGCTGCAAATCATCCCTTCGGCGCGCGTCGGCCACATCGGCCTCTATCGGGATCCGGAAACGCTCGGAGCGGTCGAGTACTATTTCAAGCTACCGCGCGAAATGGAGGATCGAGACGTCATCGTGGTGGATCCGATGCTCGCGACCGGCAACAGCGCCGTGGCGGCGGTCGATCGGATCAAGACGGCGACGCCGCGATCGATTCGGTTCCTCTGCGTGATCGCGGCGCCCGAAGGGATCGCGAATTTCCAGGAATCGCATCCCGATGTTCCGATCTTCACTGCGGCGGTCGACGAGAAACTCGACGAGAATGGGTACATCATTCCGGGGTTCGGAGACGCGGGAGATCGCCTGTTCGGGACGAAGTGAGGCTCTGCGGGGCGAAGCCTCTCCCAACTACGCCTTCGTGAGCGCGAGGAGCTCGGCGCCGCATTCTCGGAGGACCGCGATCGTCGAGTCCCGGTCGTAGATGCTGTACCAACCTTGCGGTTCGTGCGGCGGATCGCCCGTGAGCGGGTCGTCCTTCGCCCACCGGGCGCCGGGCCGTGGCGGGCGGGCTTCGCCGGCCCATGCCCACGGGAGGATACCGGCCGTGGGGCCCTCTTCGCAGAGCGTGCGCATCAGCCGGTAGACGGCGGCGAAGTACCGATCGCGGAGACCCGAGGTCGACGCGGGATCGTACCTCCCGCCGTCGCGCGGAAACCCGAATTCTTCGAGGATGATTGGCTTTCCGAGCTGCGCGGCGAGCAACGCATGCCGGCCCATGTAGGCGTGGGCCTTGGCGACCGCTCCATCGAAGTCGGCCGCGGGCGTGGCGGGCGAGACCCAGCCCCAGTTCTCCGCCCACATATGGTACGTGGCGAAATCGATCGATTCGATGCGGTGCTCGTCGATGACGCCGAGGCCCGCCGCGTCGCCTTCGCTCCCGGTCGTGAGGAGCTGCGCCGGAGCAAGCGATTTGACGAGCGCTGCGGCCTCGCGGAGCCACGCGGCGTACGATGGGCCGTAGCGTGGCTCGTTCGCAAGCTCCCAGATGACGGCCGGATTGGAGCGGAGCAGCGGGACGAGAACCCGCACGTAGGCGTACGAGAGCTCTCGGGCGGCTGCGTTGCCGTAGAAGCCGCCCGCGTATCGTCCCAAATCGTACCATGGAATCGATTCGCCTTTTGCCCAGGCGAGGTATTGCGCCATTCCGCCGGACCATTTCCAGAAATTATTGAGTACGAAGATTCCCTGGAGGTCCCTGCGCCGCATCTCGTCCGCGAGGCGGAGGATGCCTCCGACTCCGGCAGCGTCGTACCTGCGTGGCCCCGGCTGAATCGTCGGGATGATTCGGTGGCTCTCTGCGTCCGGACCTTCCGTCGACGCCATCACACGAAGGACGTTGATGCCGATCGTCTGCAATTGATCCAGGTCGCGCCGGACTCGATCCCAGCCGGCGGGGTTGTCCGTGCGGGCCAGGGTCGGGGCCGCCCAGTGGTTCATGCCATTCATGAAGAAGACACGACCACCACGAAAGAAACGGGTGCCTCGCACTTCGAGGCCGCCGGGCAGCGACGGGCGTCGACGCGGTGCCGCACTCTCGCCCTCGGCGCCTCCGCCGCTCGATGCGACGATCGGCACCGGCATCGGCGGAAATACCGGCGTATCCTCTGCGGCGCCCAGGTCACAGCCGCCGCTCGCGAATCCGGCGGCCATCGCCGCGGACCAGGAGAGGACGTCGCGCCGAGCCACGGGTGTCATTTTCCATCGATTCTAGGCTGAGTCGCGGGCGACGCACGCGCAGCCCTGAACCGGCCGCGAGACGCGGCTCCGCCTCTCGCCGTCTGCGGTCGACGCATGCAGCATGCACAGGACGCGCGCCGGCGGCGCATCACGGATGCTTCGAAGAGATGTCCATCGTGCGGCGACGTTCAACGCGAAGTTCGCGCGGGGTTCAATGCAAAGTTCAATGCGGATTCCAATCATGGCGCGCGCGTCCGCTTTCACGGGATGCGAGTCCGTTATCGGCGCAATTTCCGTCGAACAATGTGCGTTTTCGGGCATGTGTTTGCGGTAGAACCGATCCCTCCTCGCATTGCCGCTGCCGGCGTGCGCGCCTGCGTGGCCGCGTCGCGCGCCGCGATGGCTCGCTCCAATCGCGCCGCAATGCCTTTTTTCACCGAACCGAGGAAACTCAATGAAGATACCGTCCGTCCTCCGAAGGCGCGTCCCGCGCGCGACAATCCTCTCCGCGGCCGGATGGGTGGCGGTGGGCTGCGGCACGGCGCGCGACGCGAGCGAGCTCACGGAAGAAGCGCTGGGCGCGACCGGCGTTTCGGGAAGTCTCTCGCTGCAATCCGACTGGGGACAAGGATATTGCGCCAATGTCACCGTGACGAACTCCGGTAGCGCGACCACCACGAGCTGGACGGCCGTCGTCAACTTGAATCAGTCGGCCTTGAGCAACGCGTGGAGTGCGACGACCGCGTTGTCCGGCACCACGCTCACGGCGACGCCTCTTTCGTGGAATGCGGCGTTGGCACCCAATGCGAGCACGACGTTCGGTTTCTGCGCGACGGCGACGGGGACGAACTACCATCCGACGCTCGTTTCTCTCACGCTCGCCGGAGCGGGATCGACGGGCACGAGCGGCACGGCAACGGGCGGCAGCGGTTCCGCGTCCGGCTCGACGGGTAGCACGGCCGGCACGAGCGGTTCGACGGGTACGAGCGGCGGTACCGCCGGCACGAGCGGTTCGACGGGCAGGGTCGACGGTGGCGCCGGCATGAGTGGCTCCGCAGGGAGTAGCGGCACGACGACGGGGAGTAGCGGCACGACGACGGGGACGAGCGGATCCACCGCGGAAGACGCCGGCGCAAGCACGGGGTCCAGCGGATCCGGCAAGACCGCGGGCACGCCAGGGGCCAGCGATATCGTCGTCGACCCGACCAAAGCGCACCAGCACATCTCCGGATTCGGCGCGTCGACCGCGTGGCTCGGCGTCACCATGAGCGCATCGGACGCGGATCTCGTCTTCTCGCCGACGGCCGGCGCCGGCCTGTCGCTTCACCGGATCCGCATTGCGCCCGGCGGGACGACCACCGAAACGGGTGACGCACTTCTCTCGCAGGCGCGCGGCGCGACCGTTTGGGCAACGCCGTGGACCCCACCGCCGGGCGACAAATCGAGCGACAGCACGGTCGAGGGGACTCTCACGAATCCGTCGGACTTCACGGCGACGCTCGTCAAATTCGTGCAATCGATGAAGTCGAGCGGCGTCAACATCTACGCAATCTCGGCCCAGAACGAGCCGGACGCGAACGTCACGTACGAATCGTGCGCCTACACGCCGGCGCAGCTGGCCACGTTCATCGGCGCCTCGTTCGGACCGGCGCTCGCCGGCACCGGAGTGAAGCTGATGGGCCCCGAAACGCAGAACTGGTGCGGGTTCCCATCGTATGCAAGCGCCATCGAAGGCAACGCGGCGGCTTGGTCGGCGCTGTCGATCATCGCGACCCACGAGTACGGGTGCACGCCGGCCAAGGCCTTCCCGGATGCGCAAGCCGCGGGCAAGGAGTTCTGGGAGACGGAGATCTACGACACGGGCGCGGTGGACCCCGGAATCGGCAGCGCGCTCAAGATCGCGGGCCTCATGTACGACGCGCTCGCGAACGCCAACATGAATGCGTGGCACCACTGGTGGGTGTACCCGGGCGCCAACGACAACTCCGGCCTCTTCGACGACAGCTCGCCGCACAAGCCCACCAAGCGCCTCTACGTGATGGGCAACTTCGCGCGCTTCGTCCGGCCCGGATACAACCGGATCGACGTGACCACGACGCATGTGCCGTCGGGCGTCTCCGTCATTGCGTTTTCCAACGCGGCAGACAACACGACCGTGATCGTGGCGATCAACACGAACACGGCGTCGGCGACCGTGCCCCTCTTCGTCGGCGGGGCCGAGTGGCCGGCGCAAGTCACGCCGTGGGTCACGTCCTCGTCCGCGAGCCTGGCTTCGCAAACTTCGATTCCGCTCACCGGCGCTCGCTTCTCCGCGACATTGGCGGCCCAGAGTGTGACCACGTTCGTCGGCAAACCGTAGCGTTCGCGTATCTCGCGCCGTGCTTCCGGTTGAAGACGCGGGCCAAGTGTCCTACACACCCGCCGAACTTCGAGGAGCGCGCACGACGCCCGGAGGAGGGCGCGGCGCTGGACCGAAAAGCGAGCGATGACGTACGCGCCTCTCGATCTCACGGGCAAAGTCGCCGTCGTCATCGGCGGCACTTCGGCAATCGGGCGTGCGCTTTCGCTTGGCCTCGCGCAGGCCGGTGCGGACGTCGTCCCCGCGGCGCGCACGCTCCAGGGCATCGACGAAACGGCGAAGGTCGTCGAGAGCACGGGCCGCCGCTCGATGCGCGTGGCGGCGGACGTGACGAACCGCGCGTCGCTGGAGAGCTTGCTCCAAGCCGTGACCGCGGAGCTCGGCCCCGTGGACATTCTCGTGAACTGCGCCGGTCGCACGAAGCGCACGCCCACGGCGGTCGTCACGGAAGGCGAATGGGAGGGGATCTTCGAGACGAACTTGATGGGCACGCTGCGCGCCTGCCAGATCTTCGGCCTGCCGATGATCCGGCGCGGCTACGGCCGGATCATCAACATCGCATCGCTCTCCTCCTTCGTCGCGTTCCACGAAGTGGCGGCCTACAGCGCCAGCAAGGCCGCCGTCGCGTCGCTCACGCGGTCGCTCGCGGTCGAATGGGGGCCCATGGGCGTCGCCGTCAACGCGATTAGTCCGGGGGTCTTTCGTACGGACCTGAATCGCGAGCTGCTCGACTCGACAGGACGGGGCCGAGAGCTCCTCGCGCGAACGCCGCTGAAGCGATTCGGACAGGTCGAGGAGCTCGCGGGCGCGTGCGTGTTTCTCGCTTCAGACGCGGCGAGCTTCGTCAATGGCGAGGTCCTCGTCGTCGACGGAGGGTTTCTCGCGAGCGGCGTCAACCAATGACGAGCGGTGGGCGCGCGGGGGCAGTCACCTGCATCCGGTACACGAATACATCGAGGCTGGAGCCACGTCGCGCGGCGTCGGCTCCGAGTCGGTCGACGCGGAGCTTCTTTTGGCGGCCCGCGACGCCAACGGCCTGCTGGATACTCTTGCCTCGCGGGCGCGAATTCCTGGACGCGCTGCGCAAAGCACGGCATTTGTAAGACGACTTTACGTTTTCGCCGGACCCCGCGGCGGGCGCCCCGCGAGACCCCGCGTCCGAACCCGAAATTCGGCTGGTCACGGACCGCGGGATGGAGCGAAGCTCCGCCGCGCAAAACCGCTGAACGAGACGTAAGCCGCAGCACCCTGGGAAAGAGAGACAGACCCGCTTGAACGCCGCTCCGAAACCTCTGTTCGACGTACGCATGGGCGTGATGGTTCTCTCGCTCGTTCTCAGCGTCGTGATCGGCCTCGCTGTCGCGCGGGGGCGCGACGCCGCTTCGGCTTCGTCGGGGGCCGCGAGCGGTGGCTCTTCCGGGCACCTGCTCATCGGCCTGTCGATGGACACGCTGCAGGAGGCCCGGTGGCAGCGCGACCGCGACCTCATGGCCGCGCGTGTCGCCTCGCTCGGCGGCGAGCTCCTCGTCCAATCCGCCAATAGCGACGACACGCGGCAGATCGCGGATGTGCAAGCACTCCTCACGCGCCACGTCGACGTGCTGATCATCGTCCCGCACGACGGCACCGCGATGGCGAAGGCCGCGGCCATGGCGCACGAGGCCGGCGTCCCCGTCATCGCCTACGACCGGATGATCCACGGCCCGAACGTCGACCTCTACGTATCGTTCGACAACGTGCGCGTCGGCGAGCTCCAGGCGAAGTACCTCGTCGACCACCTGAGGACTCCCGGGAAAGGCGACGTCGTCCGCATTTACGGCTCGAAGGCCGACAGCAACGCGTTCCTCTTCAAGAAGGGGCAAGACAACGTGCTCTTGCCGTACGTCGAGCGCAAAGACATCCGCGTCGTGCACGAGGACTGGGCCGACGATTGGAAGCCCGAGAACGCGAAGAAGATCGTCAACGCCGCCATCTCGGAGCACGGCCGCTCGATCGACGGGATTCTCGCGTCGAACGACGGGACGGCGGGGGGCGCCGTCCAGGCTCTCTCGGAAGAGGGGCTCGCGGGCAAAGTGGTCGTGACCGGCCAGGATGCGGAGCTCGTCGCGTGCCAGCGCATCGTCGCGGGGACGCAGTCGATGACCGTATACAAGCCTATCGAGCGGCTCGCGGACACCGCGATCGACATGGCGGTCCAGATGGCGAAGAAGCACCTCATCGTGGCCAAGCAGACCGTGAACAACGGCGAGATCGACGTGCCGGCCGTGCTGTCGGACGTCGTCGTGACGACCCGCGAGAACATGATGGAGACCGTCGTCAAAGACGGATTCCACTCGAAGCAAGAAGTCTATGGTGGCAAGCCTTGACCGCACCGCTCTTTCGCGCGGAGGGGATCGTCAAGCGTTTCGGCGGCGTCACCGCGCTTGCCGGGGTGACGCTCGATCTCGCGGCGGGAGAGGTCCACTCTCTCTGCGGTGAGAACGGGGCCGGCAAGTCCACGCTCATCAAGATCCTCGGCGGCATTCATCCGGCGGACTCGTTCGATGGCCAGCTCTTCATGGATGGGCAGCCCGTCAACTTCCGATCGGTGCGCGATTCGGAGCGAGCGGGCATCGCCGTCGTGCACCAGGAGCTCGCGCTCGTCAGCGAAATGACCGTCGCCGAGAACGTCTTTCTCGGCGCGGAGCCCACGCGCGGTCCGTACATCGACTGGCACCGGATGATGGACGAGGCGGCAGGCCTCTTCGCGCAGTTCAAGATCGACATCGACGTGACCGCGCCCATCGGTTCGCTCGGCGTCGGCTACCGCCAGCTCGTCGAGATCGTGCGCGCTCTCCGGAAGAAGTCGCGCATCATCATCCTCGACGAGCCGACCGCAGCGCTCTCGGACAAGGAAGTGGCGGTGCTGCTCGACATCGTCCGCGACCTCCGCGGCCGCGGCGTCACGTGCGCGTACATCTCGCACAAGCTCGAAGAGGTGTTCGCGATCTCGGATCGCATCACGGTCTTGCGCGATGGGCGCAGCATCGTGACGCTCGACGCCAAGAAGACCGATGCGAACGAGGTCATCAAGAACATGGTCGGTCGCGAGATCCGCGACCTCTTTCCGCGCAAAGTGACCGCGATGGCGTCGCCGAAGACGCTCCTTCACGTCGAGCACCTCGACGTCGCGCCCGACAGGCAGGCCGAGACGCCGCGCCTCCGCAACATCTCGTTCGACGCGCGCGCCGGCGAAGTCTTGGGCATCGGCGGCTTGATGGGGGCCGGAAGGACCGAAC
>DATHQY010000294.1:0-14630 GCA_035482215.1 Polyangiaceae bacterium
CGAGCTCGCGCGTCCGCACGCGGATCTACGCCGCCCTCCGGAGGGCGGGCATCCCGCTCGCCAAGCCGACGCAGGCGCTCTTCATTTCGCCGGAAGAGACCGACCCGATGCGCGCCGAGCGGCACAAGGAGCAGCGCCTCCACGCGATCGCGCCGCTCGAGCTCTTCCAGACGCTGACGCCGGAAGAGCGCACCTTCCTGGCCGATCACTTGATCTACGCCCCGTTCACCGCGGGCGAGACCGTGACGCACCAAGGCGCGGTCGCTCACTTTCTCTACATCTTGTGCAAAGGGCGGGTCGAAGTGCGGCGCCACGGCGAGACCGGCCTCGCGCAGACCGTGGCCACGATCGATGGCCCTGGCTTCTTCGGCGAGATGGGGCTCCTCACGGGCGACCCGCGGCGCGCGGACGTCGTCGCGATTACGGACGTCGAGTGCTACCGGCTCGACAAGCCGGGGCTCGAACGCATTCTCCAGGAGCGGCCCGAAATTGCGGACGCGATTTCGCACACGATCGCCGCGCGCGAAGTCGGGCTCGATGCCGTGCTCGAAGGCCTCGACGAGCAAGCGCGCAAAGCGCGGATGGTGCACGCGGAGGCGCGCATTCTCGACAAGATCCAGACATTCTTCGGCCTCGCGAAGACGTCGCTACGGTGAGCGCGCGGGCGGAGGGCTTCTCCCTCCCTCTCGACCAGGTCCGGCCCAGGTCTAGTTCGTAGACTGCGACTGCGATTGGGTCTGCGCGGCCGGCGCGACGGGCGCCTCGGGTTCGAGCGGCAACTCCGCGGCGGACTCCTGCTGGCGCGCGAAGAACGTCTCGAAGATCGACGCGCCGACGGCGTTCAGCTTCAGCTGCAGCTCGTCGAGATGCTCGTGGAGCCCGGCCTCGAGGATCTCGTCGACGGACGTGAACTCGTATTCGGCCGCGAGGCGCCCGAGGAGGCGCTCCGGAGGGGTCGTCGCCTCGTCCCACGGCGTCCCCGTGATCGCGTGAAGCGACCGCTGCGCCTTGCTCAGGCAATGGCGAATCGACCTCGGAAAGAGCTTGTCGATCACGAGGAACTCGATCACGTGCTTGTGCTCGAAGCCGCCATAGCGCTTTCGGTACATCTCGAACGCCGACACGGAGCGGAGGAGCGACGAGAGGTGAATCTCGTCGAGGCTCGCGCCCACCGACGCGGGGCGCGCCTGCAGGAGCGCCTGCTTCGCGTCGACGATGCGGCTCGTCTGGTCGGCGCGCTCCAGGAGGCGCCCCAATCGCCCGAAATGCCAACCTTCCCCGTGCGTCATCGTCAGGTACGTCACGCCGACGAAGAGATGGGACGCCTCTTTGACCGCCGAGAGAAAGTCGTGGGGGTCTTCGACGATCGTGCTCGTCACCGCGGCCTCGCGCACGAGCAAGTACCACTTGTTGATCTGCTCCCAGGTCTCGGACGATATCGCCTCGCGAATCGAACGCGCGTTGTCGCGTGCCCGCGAGATGCACGACACGATCGAGTTCGGCGATTGCGTGTCGACCGACAAGAACCGCACGATCGCGTCGCGCGTCGGCTTGCCGTAGCGCGCCATGAACGCGTCGCGCTCACCGGTCGCGGCGATGACGCCCGCCCACGGATCCCCGAACGAATCGGGAAGGTCGAGCGTCACCTGCAGGCTGACGTCGAGGAACCGAGAGACGTTCTCGGCGCGCTCGGCGTAACGGCACATCCAGTAGAGAGCGTCTGCCGCGCGACTCAGCATGCGGCTCCGTTCCGGCTGGACGCGTCGTCCGCGAGCACCCACGTGTCCTTGCTGCCGCCGCCTTGCGAAGAATTCACCACGAGCGATCCCTTCTTCAGCGCCACGCGCGTGAGCCCTCCGGGAACGACGAAGATATCGTCTCCGCCGTGCAAGATGTACGGGCGGAGGTCGACGTGCCGGCCTTCGAGCACGTCGCCGAAGAGCGTGGGGACGCGCGAGAGCCCGAGGACGGGTTGGGCGATGTAGTTGCGCGGGTTCGACCGGATGCGGTCGGCGAACGACGCGCGCTCCGCGGCCGACGCGGACGGGCCTATGAGCATGCCGTACCCGCCCGACTCGTTCGCGGCTTTGACGACGAGCTTGGGCAGGTTCGCGAGGACGTGGTCGCGCTGCTTGTCGTCGGAGCAGAGATACGTGGGCACGTTCGGCAGGATCGCATCCTCACCGAGGTAATACTTGATGATCTGCGGCACGAACGCGTAGACGACCTTGTCGTCCGCCACGCCGGTCCCCGGCGCGTTCGCGAGCGTGACGCGCCCCGCGCGGACGACGCTCATGATGCCGGGCACGCCGAGGAGCGAGTCGCGCCGGAAGACGAGCGGATCGATGAACGTATCGTCGACCCGTCGGTAAATGACGTCGACGCGAGAGAGCCCGCGCGTCGTGCGCATCCACACGAACCCGTCTTGCACGACGAGGTCGGTCGGCTCCACGAGCTCGACGCCCATCTGCTGCGAAAGGAACGAGTGCTCCGAATACGCCGAGTTGAACGGCCCGGGCGACAGCACGACGACCTGCGGCGTCGCGACGCCGCGCGGCCGCACGTTCTGCAGCACGCGCAGGAGCTCGCTCGGATAGATGTCGACGGGTCGTACGCGCGATTCCTCGAACACGCGAGGAAACGTGCGCTTCATCTGCTGCCGGTTGTGCAGGACGTACGAGACGCCGGAGGGGCAGCGCAAGTTGTCCTCGAGCACGTAGTACTGCGAGTCCGAGTCGCGGACGAGATCGGTGCCGTTGATGTGGCACCAGACGCCGCCCGGGGGATCGAGCCCCTCGCAACCGGGAAGATAGGACGTCGCGCTGAGGACGATGTCGCGCGGGACGACGCCGTCCGTGAGAATGCGCTTCGCGTGATAGATGTCGTCGATGAAGAGGTTCAGCGCGCGCGTGCGCTGGGCGAGCCCCCGCGACAGGCGGGACCACTCTTTGGCTGGGATGACGCGCGGCACGAGGTCGAACGGGAGGATCTTCTCGGTCCCCTGCTCGTGCCCGTACACGTTGAACGTGATGCCCATGTGGAGCAGCGAGCGCTCCGCGGCTCGCTGCCGGCGCAAGAGATCCGCCTCGGGAAGGGTGGACAGCGTCCGCGCGATCAGCTCGCAGCCGGGACGCGGACGGCCCTCGGAGTCGAACATCTCGTCGAAGAACGCACCGATCTCGTACTTGGAAAGCTCCATCGGGGATCAAACGCTACCAATACCAAAGGTTGGCGCGTCGTGATCTTGTACCGTGCTGATCGTTTCGCACCTGTTTCTGGCGAACCGACAGGGCCTCCTCAGTCGTGCGGATACGCCTGCGAGCCCATTTCGAGCTCGTCGAGGCCGTCCCACTCGACCTCGGCTTCAACCCGATTGCCCATGAGCCGGCCGATGCCGATGAAGAAGAGCGCGGCGAGGCCGAAGACGATGATCGCGTTGGTGGCGATGCCGATGCACTGCGCCGCGAGCTGGCCGGCGTCGCCGAAGAGAAGGCCGCGCACCGGCCCGTCGACGCCGTTGATCCCGTCGCCGTAGCTTCCGTCGGCAAAAAGCCCCAAAGACAGCGCTCCCCAGGCTCCGCCGGCGCCATGGACCGCGATGGCCCCCACGGGATCGTCGATCCGCAGGCGATCCTCCAGCGCGTTCACGGCCCACACGACGAGCAACCCGGCGACGACGCCGATGAGCGCCGCGGCCGCCGGAGTGACGAACGCACACGATGCGGTGATCGAGACGAGGCCCGCGAGCATGCCGTTGCAGGCCATGGCGACGTCGGGGCGGCGATGCCGCTGCCAGACGTAGAAGAGCGCGGTCAGCGCGCCGGTCGAAGAGGCGATCGCCGTGTTCGCGGCGATCTCCGCGATGCGGGGCTCGGAGGCCGCCAAGGTGCTTCCGGCGTTGAAGCCGAACCAGCCGAACGCGAGCACGAACGTTCCCATCACGGCCATCGGCAAGTTGTGGCCCTGGATCATCACGATCGTCCCGTCTTTGCGGAACTTGCCGATGCGCGGGCCGATGATGATCGCCCCGGCGAGCGCGGCCATCCCGCCGGTCATGTGCACGACCGACGATCCGGCAAAGTCGACGTGCCCGTGGCCGAGGCCGAAGTTCACGCCGAGCGTGGAGAGCCAGCCGCCGCCCCATACCCAGTTGGCGTAGAGCGGATACAGGAACATCGACATGAAGAATCCGTAGACGACGAACGCCGCGAACTTCCAGCGCTCGGCGAGGGCGCCGGTCGGGATCGTCGCGGCCGTATCCATGAATACCGTGCCGAACAAGAACATCGCGAGGTTCGGCGCGTCGTGCGCCACGCTCACGAGCGCGAATTTCGTCCCTCCCAGAAGGCCGAAGAAGCGCTCGCCGAGGTGGAAGCCGACTTCGACGTGCGCGCCCGCGTCGGGCCCCAGCGTGGGCCACTGTGCGACGCCGCCCATCGCGATGCCGTATCCCACGAGCCAGAAGCCGAGCACGCCCACCGGATAGATGACGAAGTTCATCGCCATCGTGTGCACGGCGTTCTTCGTGCGGGTGAAGCCGGTTTCGACCATCGCGAAACCGAGCTGCATGAACATCACGAGAAATGCCGAAAGGAGCACCCACGCGAGATTGAGAGGGTAACTCGTCACGGGACGCGCCTCGATGTCAATGCGTGGAGGTCGCGGGGGCCGGCAGCTTGTGCGGACCGCGGGCAGGCTTGCCGGTCATCCATGTGAGCACGAGGAGCGATCCAACGACGACCACGAGGACGCTCGGCACGAGCACGCGGCGCGGGATCGCGATCCGCTCGAGGAGCGGCCGCGGCCCGCGCCCGGTGCGATCGCGCAGCGTGACGCGTGACAGGTCCTCCAGATCCCCGAGCATCTCCTTCGCCGACACGTAGCGCTCGCGGGGCGACCGCTCGACGGCGTGGAGGATGATCTCTTCGACCTTGGGATCGATGCTCGGGAGCACTTCGCTCGGCCGGCGCGGATCTTCGTTGAGCTTCGCGCGCATCATCGCGTGGATGTTGGACGCGGTGTAGGGCAGCTCGCCCGTGATCATCTCGTAGAGCATCGTTCCGAGCGAATACACGTCGGTGCGCGCGTCTCCCCGGCGGCCGCGGACTTGCTCGGGCGCCATGTAGTCGGGCGTCCCGATGGGCGGCGAGAGGCCGAACCATGTGAGGCGCCGCGCCTCCGCGTCCATCGCGATGCCGAAATCGAGGAGCTTGATCTTGCCGTCGCTGCCGAGGAGCACGTTGTCCGGCTTGAGGTCGCGATGCACGATCCCCGCTCCGTGCATGTAGACGAGCGCGCTCGCGATTTGCTTCGCCACGTCGAGCGCCTGCTCCGTCGTGAAGCGGCCGCGCTCCTTCATGACCGCGCGGAGCGACTTGCCCTCCGCGAACTCCATGACGAGATAGAGGCGGCTCTTCTCGTGCGGCGCGAGCACGCGCACGATGTTCGGGTGCGCGAGCTTCTGGCCGATCTGCTCTTCGCGCCGGAACCGCTCGAAGAAGGCGACGTCGCTCTCGTACTGCATGTGCGGCACTTTGACCGCGACAGTGGAACCGGTCTGGCGATCCTTCGCTTTGAAGATCGACGCCATCCCGCTGCGAGCCAGAAGCTCGGTCAGGTCGTATTGGTCGAGAGGCTCACCGGCGATGATTTCGCGCATTCTCCCGCCCGGATGTAGCACGCCCACGCGCGCCAAAAGAAACGCGGGCGACCTGGGTAGATCGCCCGCGCCGGTTCGCGACGCTCGGGAAGAGCACCGCGTCAGGATGCAGGAGCCGTCAGGTGGTGATCGGCTTCTCCGCGTACACCGGCTTCGACTTCGCTTTGCTCGCGCTCATGAAGTAGATGCCGCCGAAGATGCCCCAGCACGCGCAGATGCCGAGCGCGATGTACGGCTCCTTCACGCTCATCCCGCTGACCGCGAACGGGCCCACGAGGTAGAAGAGCATGCACGCGAGGTTCGCCACGAGGCCGAAGATCGGAACGACCATGTGCTTGAACCCGTGGAAGGAATGGTGCTCGCGGAACGCGACGATCGCGATGATGCACGTGAGCATGTAGAGGAGGAACGTCCCGAAGTTGCTGATGAGCGTCACGATGACGAGCGTGTTCGGCAGCTTCGCGATCGTGGCGGGGTCGAAGATCCCGAAGCTGTACCAGATGTTGTGGTACTTCGGGTCGAGGGCCGACGGCGTCGTGCCGCCGAGGTACACGGAGACCGTGAGGATGCCGACGATCGCGGAGAGGGCGGCGAGCGTCCAGATCGCGCGGTGCGGCGTGAGCGTCTTGCCGTGCACCATGCCGAAGTGCGCCGGGACTTCTTCGTCGCGACCCATGGCGTACGTGACGCGCGCGCCGGTCGCCATGCAGGAGAGCGTGGTGCCGATGAGCGCGAGGAAGACCGTGAAGGCCTGGATCAGCATGAAGGCGCGGCCGGCGGCGTACGAGCCGAAGAGCCACGTGCCGACGATGACCATCATGTCGCCGAGCGGAGCGCCCGAGGCGCCTGCGTTCGTGAGCGTGTAGCCCGAGTTCAGGAAGTAGTTCGCGCAGAAATACTCGATGAGGTAGCAGACGATGCCCTGGATCCCGAGGGAGAGGAGCACCGCGCGAGGCACGTCGCGCTTCGCGTTCTTCGCCTCTTCACCCATCGAGGTGACCGATTCGAATCCGACGAGGATGAGGATCGCGACGCACGCCTGGATGAACATGAACGTGAAGCCGTGCGGCGCCACGACCGATCCGGCCGTCGGGTGGAACTGGAAGTGCGGCGCGAGGTCCTTCGGATGGTCCGAGTCGACGGGCTCCATGTCCGTGGCCTGGTCGTCCGCGTAGCTCAGCGTGAAGGGAACGGGCTTGCCGTCCTTCATCTCGGGGACGGGTTCGCCCGTCTTGTCGTCCATCTTGTCTTGCATGACGGGCGCGCCGGTCGCGTCGACCTTGGGCTTGCCGTCTTCGACGACCTGCTCTTGCGCCACGACGTAGTTGATCGGCTCGCCGTTCTTCAGCTGGAAGCCGGTCGACCCTTCCCCGTGGTTCACGCGGTATGCGAGCGCCATGACCGAGAAGATGAGGAGCGCCGTGATCTGCACGATGTTGATGACCATGTTGACGGTCGTCGTGCCGGTGACTCCGCGAAAGCAGATGTAAGCGACGCCGAACGAGAAGGCGACGCAGAAGAGGATCATGAACAGCGGGCTGTTGAAGCTGCCGCTGAACGTGTCCGGGAAGAACTGATTGAGGAGATAACCGCTGAGAAGCGCGGTCACGCCGACCATGCAGCCCGGGTAAATCCAGTAGTAAAGGTGGCTCGCCCAGCCGGTGATGAACTTCGCCACGCGGGCGAACTTGTAGGCGTGGGTCTTCGAGAGGAAAGCCTGCTCGGCGAAGAAGTAGGATGAGCCCGCGCCCGGATACAGCTTCGAGAGCTCGGCGTAGCTAATCGCGGTCGCAAAACAGAGTAGAAGTGCGACGACGATCCCAAACCACATCGCACTGCCGGCCATTGGAGCACCGTAGAGCGCCTGGATCTGGAAGGTGAGCCATAGGAACGCGCCCGGCGCGATCAAAGCCATGGCGTTGATGGTGAGTCCCGTAAGGCCCAGCGTTCCGCGACCCGACGGCGATCCTGATTCCCCTGGTTTCGTGATGTCCGACATTAGTTGGTTCCCTGGTTGGTGACGACGCGAGGAACCTACCGGGGCGCATGTTTCTGGATAATTGCGCGTACGCTTCGGAACGCCAGAATTGTCGCTTCGCGCGACATGCTTTGTTTCTAGTGTGTTTCGTTGAATACGGAACCCTTCCCGTTGGGCTCGAATTTATGGAACATTTAGCTCGTCGGATGGCGCAATCGAACGAAAACACCTTCGCGGAAATCGCAGTCACGTTCGCGACCCGCTCGGACGTGGGCAATGAGCGCGAGAGCAACGAAGATTGCTGCGGCGCGCACGCGGAGAGCGCCGGGCATGCGCTCATCGCCGTGGCCGATGGGGTCGGCGGCGAAGAAGGCGGTGAGATCGCGAGCCAGATGGCAATCGAAAATACGCTGCAGACCTATGGCGAATCGCCGGCCCAATGGGGGCCCGCGAAACGGCTCTATCGCGCCGTGCAAAAAGCCAATATCGAGATTCACGATCGCGCACTCGTGGTCACGGAATTGCGGCGAATGTCGACGACGCTGACCGCCGTCGTGGTCGACGGGAATACCGCGCACGCCGCGCACGTCGGCGACAGCCGGCTCTATTTGATTCGCGACGGGCGCATCGTACAGAAGACGAAAGATCACACCGTCGCAGCGGGCAAACGCCGCATGCTCTTCGCGAGCGCGGAGATGGCCAAAGACCATCCGGAGCACTCGATGCTGACGCGAAGCTTGGGGCGCGAGCTCATCGCGGCGGTGGATCGCATCACGTTCCCCGTGACCGGCGGCGACGTGCTGCTCGTCTGCAGCGACGGGCTTTACAACGTCTTGAGCGACGAGGAGCTGCGCGAAGGCACCGGCGCGCCCGACGCGGCCGCGATTTGCGAAGCGCTCGTGCGAAAAGCCAACGAGCGGGGAACGCCGGACAATCTGACCGCGGCCATCCTGATGGTGCACGGCGGCGGCCCCGTCGCGATCCCCACCGGCTGGCGGAGCCTCGTGTCGCGCGTGCTCGGCCGCGGCTGACGCGCGCCCCTGTCCCTGGACAGCCCAAATCGGATTCGGACACGTCTGCGATGGGCGCGGCGCGCTGGATCGCGCGCAAATCGCCCGCTCTCGCGCAGTGGCATGCGCATCGCAAACTCGGCTCTCGAACGCGCGGCAAGCGCGAAGCGAGAGAGGTCATCATGGAAGATCAGAAGAAGGTCAAAGTCGTCTATACCGTCGTCGAACGCGGCGAGGGCAAGTCGTTCTGGGTGCGCGTCGGCGTCGGTTCGACGAATCGCGACGGATCGCTGAACCTTCGTTTGGATGCGATCCCGGTGAACGGGCTCCTCCAGGTGCGGGATTGGGAGCCGTACGATCGGCGCAGCGACACGGCGGAAACGCAGGCGCGCCCGCGCCTTCGCGCTCCAGACCCCGCGGTCGAGTCGCTGGTCTGAGCGATGGACTCGCCCCCCGAGTTTCGTGGGGCCGCGTCGCGCCTGGCGGCGCGCGTGACGGGCTCGCGATTCGCCGCGCTCGTCGCGCGCGCCGTCCTGGTTGCGGCAGGCGTCGCCTTCCTCGCGGTCATCGGCTACGCCGCGGGGCCGCGCGCGCTCGCGAGCTCCGCGGGCACGGCGGCCCTCGCGGCCTCCACGGGCGACACGGGCCTCAGCGCGTTGCCCGGCGTGGAGCACGGCGCGCGTCCGCAAGGTCAACCGGCCCCGCAGGCGAACGCCGCGGATTCACCTCCGCCACCCGCACCGGCCGAGGCAGTGCACGCCGAGCCGCCACCGGCATCCGCGGGTCGCGCGCCTCACGGGACGGCGTCGCCCGATGATCCCGTCGTCCTCAACACGGCGACCGTCGACGACTTCCGGCGGTTGCCCGGCATCGGCGAGAAGCGCGCCGCCGCCATGATCGCACTGCGCGAGAGACTCGGGCGGTTTCGCGCCGTCGAGGATCTGCTCAAGGTGAAGGGCATCGGCCGCGCGATGCTCAAACGCATCCGCCCGCTCGTGCGCCTCGACGCGCGCCTCGTTCCGAGCCTCGATCCGAGAGCGGACGCGGGCGCCTAGCGCGATTCGACGAGTCTAAGCCGCCGCCGAGACCGCGCCGCGAAGCGCGTCGACGAGGGCGCGGACCCGTTGCTGCTGGAGCTTGTAGGCGGCGCGGTTCGCGACGAGGACCGACGAGACGCGAGCGACGAGCTCGCGTTCTTCGAGGCCGTTCTGTTCGAGAGTGACTCCCGTCTCGACCAGATCGACGATGAGATCGGAAAGGCCCGTGATCGGCGCGAGCTCGACCGACCCCTGCACGTAGACGACGTCCGCCTGGATGCCGCGGCGCGCGAAGTGGTCCGCGGCGATCCGCGGATACTTCGTGGCCACGCGGGGAACGCCCGTGGGCGGCGGACGGCCGCGAACCCCGGCCACGGCCATGCGGCACACGCCGACGCCGAGGTCGAGCGGCTGGTAGAGATCGCACGTCCGTTCCATCAGGACGTCGCGCCCGCAGACGCCGAGATCCGCCGCGCCGTACTCGACGTACGTGGGCACGTCGTCCGGCTTGAGCAACAGAAACCGCAAGCCGAGGGCCCGGGACTCGCGGACCAGCGTGCGGTCGTCCGCGAGGAGGGCCGACACGTCGGCTCCCGCTCGGGCGAAGAGAGGCGCGACGGCGCGAAGCACACGGCCCTTCGGCAGCGCCACGGTCAAAAGTTCACTCACGACTCGGCTCCTTTCACGCGCTCGATGCGGGCCCCGAGGCCGCGCAGCTTCTCTTCGATGCGTTCGTAGCCGCGATCGATGTGGTACACACGCCGGACTTCCGTTTCGTCCTTGGCGACGAGGCCCGCGATGACGAGCGACGCGCTCGCGCGCAAGTCGGTCGCCATGACGCTCGCCCCGTAGAGCGGCTCGCCGCCGGTGACGACGGCGGTGTTGCCGCGGAGCACGACGGACGCGCCCATGCGCTGCAGCTCGGGAACGTGCATGAACCGGTTCTCGAAGATGGTCTCCGTCACCATGCTCTCGCCCTGCGCGAGGCACATCAGCACGAGAAACTGCGCCTGCATGTCCGTCGGAAAGCCGGGGTGCGGCTGCGTGGTGACGTTCACCGGCCGCAGCGGCCCGGGCCGCCGCACGCGGATGCTCTGCCCTTCGCTCGAAATTTCGACGCCGGCCGCGCGCATCTTCGAGACGAGCGCCTCCAGGTCGCCGAGCTCCGCGCCGTCGAGCACGACGTCGCCGCCTTCCGTTGCCGCGGCCGCGACCATGTACGTGCCGGCCTCGATGCGGTCCGGGATGATCGCGTGATCGAAGGGGGCGAGGCTCCCGGGCTCCGCGCCGCGGACGTGAATCACATCCGTACCCGCGCCGTCGACCTCGGCCCCCATCTTGTTCAGGATCCGCGCCAGCTCTTCCACCTCGGGCTCGCGCGCGCAGTTGATGAACGTCGTCCGGCCCTTCGCGAGCGCCGCCGCCATCATCAGATTCTCGGTGCCGGTCACCGTCGGCATGTCGAAGTAGATCTCGTTTGCGCGGAGGCGTCCGCCCCCGCCCGGCCCCTCGGCGATCACGTACCCGCGCTCGAGGCGGATCGAGCAGCCCATCGCCTCGAGACCCTTCAGGTGCTGATCGATGGGCCGCGCGCCGATCGCGCAGCCGCCCGGCAGCGACACTTTCGCGTGCCCGAAGCGCGCCACGAGCGGGCCGAGCACGAGGACGCTCGCGCGCATCTGTTTGACGAGCTCGTAGGGAGCCTCGGGCCGCACGTCCGAGCCCGCGTGGACCTCGACCACCGGGGACGCCACGTCGACGTCGCGCCCGAGGAATCGGAGGAGCGCCGCCGTCGTGTCGATGTCCCGGAGCGCAGGCACGTTGCGAAGGCGGCTCCGCCCGTCCGACAGCAGAGTGGCGCAGAGAATCGGGAGGGCCGCGTTCTTCGCGCCGCTGATGCGGACCGTCCCCTTCAGCGGGCCGTTCGTGCCGCGTATGCGAATGGCATCCATCGTCTAGCTTTTGCCCCAATTCACGCCGCGGGCCAAGCTCCTGGCGCGCGCGCGCGAGGGGCGTCCGGGAGCGGCGCTACGGTTTCTTGTTCTTGGCCGCCTCTTTTGCGGCTTTCATTCGTGCCCGGAGCCGCGTCGCGTACCCGGGCTTGTTTTCCTGGGGGACACGCGCGATCGCGAGCGCGTCCGGCGGCACGTCTTGGGTCACCGTCGTTCCAGTCGCGACATACGCGTTGTCGCCGACGGTGACCGGCGCCACGAGCTGCGAATCGCTCCCGATGAAGGCCCCCGCGCCAATCGTGGTCGTATGCTTCTGGACGCCGTCGTAATTGCAGAAAATCGTCCCCGCGCCGATGTTCGCGCCGTCGCCGATGACGCCGTCGCCGAGATACGCGAGGTGATTCGCCTTCGCGCCGCGGCCGAGCTTCGTTTTTTTGGTCTCGACGAAATTGCCGACGTGGGCGTCCTCCCCCAGATCGCTCTCGGGCCGGAGGTGCGCAAACGGCCCGACCTGCGCCCGCGCCGCGATGCGCGAATCCGTCCCGACCGTATACGGCTTCAGCACCGCCTCCGCGCCGACGAAGACGTTCGTCAGCACGCACCCGACGTCGACGCGTGCGCCGCGCTCGAGCCGCGTGCTCCCGCGAAGGACCGCCCCGGCTTCCACCGTGGTGTCCGCATCCAACACGACGCCGGCGTCGAGGCGCGCCCCGTCCCGCACCGTGGCTCCGGCGAGGCGCCACTTCGTGACGAGGCGCCGGTGCATCGCGGCCTCGACGCCCGCGAGCTGCTCCCGATCGTTCACCCCCGCGAGCACGTCCGCGTCGAGGGGTACCGCCGAAGCGCGACGTCCGCTCCGATTCGCGAACGCCACGACGTCCGTCAGATAAAGCTCGCCCTGCGCGTTCGCCGGAACGAGCGTCGCGAGGCCCTCGCGAAAGAACGCGAGCCCGCCCGCGTAGATGCCTGCGTTGATCTCGCGAATCGCGCGCTCCGCGTCGCTCCGCAAGTCGCGATCCTCGCGAATCTCGAGGACGGCGGCGGGGACGAGACCCGCTGTGTCCCCCGCGGCCGCAGCTTCTCGCGGGGCGCGAACGATCCGCCCGTAGCCGGCCGGGGCGTCGACCGTGCACGTCGCCACCACGAGCGCCGTGGCCTCGTCCGCCGCTTCGAACGCCTGCAGGGCAGCCCGCAGGTCCTCGGCGCGCACGAGCGGGACGTCCCCGTTCAACACGAGGACCGTGCCGCTCCGCCCCTCGAGCGCCGCCACGCCGACTCGCGCCGCGTCGCCCGTCCCGCGCGGTTCGGCCTGAATCACAGTGCGCACCCCCGTGGGCCTCGTTGACCCCGACGGCGGCGGCGTTGACCCGCGCGCGCCGAACGCGCGCGCGAGATACGCCTCGACGTGCTCGCGGCCGTGCCCCACGACGACGACCACTTCTTCGCAGCCGGCGTCGAGCGCGGCCTGCACGGCGAAGTGGACGATCGGAAGGCCGCACACGGTGTGCATGACCTTCGGCAAGGCACTCTTCATGCGGGTGCCTCGCCCGGCGGCGAGGATGACGGCGCTCGGGGCTCCCATGCGGCTTGCTTAGCAGATGACGCGCGCCCCGGACGCGACGCGTGCGCCGACGTCGCCGCCGCATCGCCCGCGGCGGGGCGCTACGAGGCGCTGAACGGTCCTCCCGGCACTTTGGCCGGTACTTCGGCGCGAAGGCGCTCGGCGCGCGCATGGCGCTCGAGCACTTCGAACCGCTTGTTCGTCTCGGCCCGCATCGCCCCGAGCTCGGCGAGCATGCGCTCGATCCCGATCTCGTTCTTGAGATTCACGTGGAAGTCGACGTCCGCCTTCGCCCGATCTTTGGCCGACTGGCGGTTCTGGCTCATGACGATCAGCGGCCCCTGCAGAGATACGAGCACCGCGAGCACCAGGTTGTAGAGGATGAACGGATACGGATCGAAGCCGGTGATCTTGCCGTCGTCCCCGCGTGCGTAGAGGCCCGTGTGCGCGGCGATCGCGGGAACGTTCGCGATGCACCACACCGCCGTCAGGCCGATGAGCATGAGAATGAAGGCCCAACTGCCATTGAGCTCCGCCACCTTGTCCGCCAGGCGCTGGCTCCAGCTCAGATTTTCTTCGAACTCGCGGACCACGTCCTTGGTGGCGCGCTGCGTGAGGAGCGCGTTCGTTTCGCGCATGCGCTCGGACATCTCGCGCAGAATCGTCATCGCGGCGCGGGTCGACCGCCCGAGATGTTCGCCCAGCTCTTCGCGGGTCAGTTCCAAGAGCACAGTATCGACCAGCGCGCGGACGCTCGCGCTCCGCGGCTTGTCGTCGAAGAGCGAGAGCTCGCCGAAGTACTCGCCGGTGCGGAGCGCCTTGAGATCGACGGGCGGGCCGTCCTTGTCGGCGCTCGGCAAGTACACCTGCACCGCGCCGGATTGCACGATGTACATCGAGGTTCCGAAGTCCCCCATGGCGACGATGATTTCCCCGGCTTTCACGGTCTTCTCGGCGAGGCGCGCGGCCAGGGCGTCGCAGTCCTCTTCGGCGAGGCCCTGAAAGAGCGGAATCTGGGTGAGCAGCTCGGCCGGGCTCATTCGCGTGTCATCGTCGCGCGCCGGACGGCCCGGTAGCAAGGCGGCCGACATAGGCCCGGGCTCGTACCCGCCCGCGCTCGTGGAGCGGAACGAGGGACGGCTCGAGGCCCGCCTCCCGAAGCGCCGAGAGAAATCCGTCGGCGCGATACCCGCTCCACACCGCCAAAAAGCCGCCCGGCGACAAGATCCGCCGGGCCGCGGCCAACCCGGGCGGCGTATAGAGCCGCGCGTTCGACCGGAAGCTCGCCCAGTGAGGTCCGTTGTCGACGTCCAGGAGGATCGCGTCCACCTCGCCGTCCCCGAAGCCGGCCATGACGTCGCCGACGTCCTCCGGGACGACCCGCACCCGCTCGTCGCCGAGGGGAGCCGACGCCACGTGCGCCAGCTCGCCGC
>DATHQY010000295.1:0-5008 GCA_035482215.1 Polyangiaceae bacterium
GGCAGGGGCGCATCGATGCGGACGAGGGTCCTTTGAGGGGCTGTGCGCTGCACCGCCGCCCCCTCGTACCACATGAGCCAGGGTGGTTTCTTTCGATCGACGGCGCCTTTCAGGTCGCCGAGGGTTCGTTCGGCGGCGGCCGCGTCGTCCTCCTTCTCGTACAGGAGTGCGGCCCGGACTTCCCGCTCGACACCCGGACGCAGCTCGAACGACACGCTGTCGAGACCGCGGCCGAGCGATGCGAGCCCCCCGTTCGGTCCGAGTGCATGCACGCGCGCGACGAGCGCCGGTCCGTCCAGGACGAGAAGCGCCAGCGCATCGGCCTCGAAGGGCTCGAATGCCGGTTCGGGACGGCGAAGCGGGCGAACGAACGCGTCGCGCGTCCGCCCGCGTGCGGGCCCCGAGGCGATCACCCAAGTGCGGCCGGGAAGCTCGAAGAGCGAGGCCGGATTGGGCGACCCGTCGGGGTCCTGTTCGTGAACGAGCTCGCGAACCGGCCCGAACGGACCCGCGGACCAAAGCAGATGCCCGTCGGGATCCACGAGCGCGCCCGGATCGACGTCACCCGGGACGCCGCGCACGACGACGACCATGTCGGCGGCGGTGTCGTCGCCGAGCGAGTCGAGATGCACGCGCACTTCGTCGGCGTGCTCGATCGCTTCGAGAAGACGCGTCCCCGCGACGACGCGGCTTCGCATGCGCGCGACGCCGAGAGCGTGCCGCCAGAGCGGGCCGTAAATGCGGTCGCTCTGGAGCATGGGCGGGCGCAGCCCCAACTGGATCGGCGCATGCGGAGGCAACGCGTCCTGCCATCTCGGTTCCGGCGCATCCGGTCTCCGCGGGGCCTGGGCAACCGCGGCCGCGGCGACCGCGTCAGCCTGCGCTCCCGGCGCGGCCGCCTGGCGCGAGGCGCAGGCAACGGCGTGGAGCAGCGCGAAGCCGACCGCGCCGTTCCTCGCGCGATTCAAAGCCCGTGGCTCTGCGCGCGCACCTGCTCGACGATGCGGGCCACGGTTTCGTCCACGGTCAGCTCGGAGCTGTCGACGAGGAGCGCGTCGGGCGCCTGCTTGAGCGGTGCGGCCTGGCGGCGCGTGTCCTGCTCGTCGCGCGTCTGCACGTCGCGCAGCGTGTCTTCCAACGACGTGGCCACGCCCTTCGCGACGAGCTCCGCATGCCGCCGCCGCGCGCGAACTTCGGGCCGCGCCGTCAGAAAGAACTTCGCCTCCGCGTCCGGGAAGACGACCGTCCCGATGTCGCGGCCTTCGAGCACGACGCCGCCGGCGTGTCCCGCGCTCCGCTGCAAACCGAGAAGAGCGCGCCGCACCTCGGGGTGCGCGGACACGGTGCTCGCCCCCATGCCGATGGCCGGTGCGCGAATCGCGTCCGTCACGTCGTCGCCGTCGAGCTCGATGCGAACGCCGCGTTCCGGGTCGGGCTCGAATGCCAAAGCCCGGCGTTCCACGAGCCCTTCCGCGAGCGTTCCCATCGCCGCGCCGTCCCCCCACGAGACCTTCGCGCGGTTCGCGGCGAGAGCGACGGTTCGATACATCGCCCCGGTGTCGACGAGGACGAATCCGAGCGTATCCGCGACGCGGCGGGCCACCGTGCTTTTGCCCGCACCGGCGGGACCGTCGATGGCGACGACGGGTCGAGGGCGCGACGAACGCAACACGACTCGCTTATTATCAGGGGGCCGAGCTGCCGGCGAGGCCCGGCAAGAGGCGCGGCGCGAGCGACACGAGCATGCGCAGGCTCTGGTCGTCGACCGCGAACTTGCACTGAACGTCGGCCCCCACCGCGTGCACGTCGAGATTCTCGAGGTTCGCGCCTCCGACGAGCGGCGCGAGCATTTTCACCCAGCCCGCGGCCATCGAGATGCCCTGGGCCGCGCCGCTCGCCTGCGACGGATCGGAATACGTGAGCGTCGCCGCCACGTTGAGCCCCGGCGGGCTGAAGTCGCCGAGAACGCGCGCGACTTGCATCCCTTTGAGCCACGGGACGCTGACGCTGCCGACGGTGACGGAGCCGATCGGGTGCGTCGAGAAGTCCGCCGCGACCGCCACTTCCGCCCCTTTCGTCTGCAGCGTATCGGCGGCCCACGGGGGGATCGCGCGATCCAGCTTGCCCGCATGGACCCGATCGAGCACGCGCATCACGCCGTCGCCGGTCCCTGCCACCAGGGTATGCGGCGTGAGCGGCGAATACGCGACCGCGCCGATCTTGTAGATCGTGAAGTTGAGGTACGGGGTCGCCGTGATCGCCGCGCCGCTCTTCGTCTGAGTCGATTTGGCGATCTTGTCGGGGTCGAATCGTCCGGAGAGGATCGCGCCCACGTCGGCGTTGATGGTGCCGTACTCGCCGAGGACGATGCGATCGACGTCGCGCGACGGGACGAAGCCTGCGTCCGCGCCGAGCGGGACGAGCGAATCGGCCACTGCGGCGAGCGACGTGCCGCTGGATCCGGCTTGCGCGATCGACTGCACTTCGACGTTGGCGAAGGCGACGGCGCCCGGCGGAAGAAGCGCGAGCGGGTCGCCGTCGATCGTCGCCGCCGCGTCGCTTGCGGCGCCGGCGCCTTTGCACGCGGCTAACGAGAGCGAAAAGAGAAGAGCGAAGGCACACGAGCGCGCGAACGCGGGGCGTCGAGCCGGCATGGCCCTCCAGCGTACAGCGCCGCCCCATCGAGGGATACGCCTTTCGCGCCGCGCCGTTACGCCGTCAGCGTGCCGGATACGAGCCGAGGAGCTTGAAGAAGCGCGTGACCCGCTTCATCTCTTCGAAGGCGACGACGAGCGGCCGATCGGTGAAGTGCCCGCCGATCTCCGCGCAGAAAAGATAACTCCACGCTTCGCCCGCGACGGGATGGCTGTGGATCTTGGTGAGGCGGATGCCGCGATCGGTCAGAACGCGCAGGACGTCGAGCAGCGATCCGGACGGCCCCGATGCCTCCTGCACACTGAAGACCAGGCACGTCGCTTCGGTTCCGGTGCGGCCGGACGGGCGACGGCCGACGACGGCGTAACGCGCGCGGGCACCCCCGACGTCGAGCATGCTGCGCCGTGCGACTTCGAGGCCGAGCACCGGCCCGAACCCGTCACCGGCGAGCGCCGCGCCTTCCGCATCGCCCGCGGCAAGCTGGCACGCGAGAAGGGGCGTTTGCACGTCGACGACCTGCGGATGCTGCGGCAGCGCTTCGATCGATCGCAGGCACGCCGCGCGGTCCAGCGCCGTCGCATAGATCTTCTTCACGTCCGCGAGGTGCCCCGAACGATTCAGCAGATGCAGATCGAGCGGCACGTCGAGCATTTCGACGATGCGGAGCTCGCTCGCGACGAGCGCGGTGATCGTGCCTTGGCTGGGCCCGTCGAGCGACGTCTCGAAGGGAACGAGCGCGAACTCCGCGCCGCGGCGCGACACTTCTTCGAGCGCCTCGGGCGTCGTCGCGGCGGTCACGAAGGCCGCAGTTTGCCCGAAGCGGGCGCGCGCGGCGGCGTGGGCGGGGCCGCCTTCAGGCCCCGCAAAGGCCACTTCGACATGAAGCTCGAGGGCGAGGCACGCCGAAAAGATCGTGCTGAAGATTTCGCGCAGCGATGCCTCGGGCATGGCGCCGCTCGATCGATTCGCGAGTTCGCGCAGGCTCGCCTGGTCGGCGAGGGGAAGAGTCGGCGGACTGTCCTTGCGGAGCTCGCCGACCCGCCTCGCGGCCTTCGCGCGCGCGTCGAGCAGCGCGAGAAGCTGGCCGTCGATCTGTGCGATTTGCTGCCGCAGCTCGTGTAGCTCTCGATTGCTCTCGGCCACGGCCAAAACGTAGCACGCCGCTGCTACGCTCACGCGGTGGCGTTCACGGCCCCTCCTTTCGAGACCCAGACCCTCCCGCACGCGCCGGCGCTGCATTCGTTGCGCCACAAATACGTCGCGATCGTCGAGCTCCGCCTGGCCCACGCGGCGGGGACGGAGGACCCCCAGGCCGTGCGCCCGCGCCTCCTGGATCTCGCTCGCGAATTCCCCGGTGCGCTCCGCGAAATCGACCAGCTCGCCCTCCACGAGCTTCACCGGCGCATTGCGGAGCTCGATTCAGTCTTGGCCGGAGAGAGCTCGCCCGTCCCGTGGATGGCGGCTGTCGCGCTGTTTCACGCGCTCCTCCGCGGCGCGCTTTGCGCCAAACGCTGGATGAGCACGGCGGGGCTTGCCGGCGAAGACGCGCGGCGCGCCTTCGTGGCGGGCCTGCCCGCGATGGCCTTTCCCGACGATGCGCGCGCCTGGATCGACGATCTCGACGCCATCGCGTCGCCACCCCGGGGCCGCATGATGGACCTCGTGCTGCCCCGCATCGCGAAGACCCTGGCGATCACCGTCGAAGAGACGCGCGCGCTCGTCCTTCCCGCGCGGCGAGCCTGCCCGTAGTCTGCCGCGAGGAGTCCTGGAAACGCGGTCCCCTCAGCTCGAGGCGGACGGCGCGGAGCTCGAAGGCGACGAAGAGCCCGAAGAGGACGTCTCGCTCTTGCTTTCGCTTTTGCTCTCGCTCTTCGGCTCGCTTTTCGTCTCGCTCTTGCTTTCGCCTTTGCTTTCGCTCTTGCCTTCGGAGCTCGTCGACGCGCTGTCGCCCGAGCCTTCCGACTTCGCCGGAGCCTTTGCGGACGAGTAGAGGTCCGAGTACCACCCGCCCCCCTTCAGGATGAATCCCATCCCTCGGCTAATCAGCCGATGCGCCTCGGGCTTGCCGCACTTGGGACATACCTCGACGGGGGGCTCGGTGATGCGCTGAACCTGGTCCCAGGCATTCCCGCAAGCGGAGCAGGCATACTCGTAGGTCGGCATAACTCCAATGGATATGGCCGCTCTAGCACTCTGTCAAGGCAAGTGCCAAAGGCGCTTCCCCGGGGTGGCGAGAACGCGCTCTAGAACACGCTTGTCCCAACAGGCGAGCCCGCGCGATTCTCACTTGAACTGAACAAGCGAGTGGCGGTACACGTGATCCCGTGCCCGTGACCCTATGTGCAGTGACATG
>DATHQY010000296.1:0-4457 GCA_035482215.1 Polyangiaceae bacterium
CGCGGGACGGCGCGTGAGCCCCCGGATTCGGGTCATCGGAGCGTCGTGTGCGCAGCCCGCAATGGCCGCAACCGAGCTCGCGCTGCTCGCATCGATTTCTCGAATCGGGAGCCGTCTCATTGCTTGACGCTATGACCCCACGCGCCTACCCCCAGGGCCATCGCATGCGCCACGCGCTCGCCGTCTCTTTCGTACTCGCTTTCGCGTCGCTGCCGGCCTGCCAGAAGAGTGAAGCCGCCAGCTCCACGACGGTCGCGGAGGCGGAGGCGCCGGTCCGCGTACAGACGACGCAGGTCGTCACCCAGCCGATGCCAAGGTACCTCACCGTGACCGGGTCGCTCCGTGCGGACCAGGAGTCGCAGATCGCCGCAGACGCGAACGGCAAGGTCCTCCAGGTCTTCATCGAGCGCGGCCAAGCGGTGCACCGGGGCGACGTCATCGCCACGATCGACGCGCGATCGGCGGCCCTCGGAGCGGCCGCCGCGCAGGCGCAATCGAAGCTCGCGCAGAGCCAGCTCGATCAGGCGAGGCGCGAGTGCGACCGGGTGAAGCACCTGCTCGACACGGGGGCCATCTCCCAGGCGGACTACGATCGGCAGACGTCGCAGTGCACCCAGCAGCAGTGGTCGGCCGCGGCGGCGGAAGCGCAGCAGCAGAGCGCCACGAAGCTGCTCGGGGACACGCGCATCCGCGCGCCCTTCGACGGGATCATCGGCGAGAAGATGGTCAACGTGGGCCAATACGTGGAGCCGAGCACGCGCGTGGCCTCCGTGTATGCGGCCGACCCGCTCCGCCTGCAGCTCACCGTCCCGGAGGCCAACCTCGCCTCGGTGAAGCAAGGTATGCCGGTCAAGTTCACGACGGCGGCGTTCGGCGACGAAGTGTTCACGGCGACGGTCAAGTACGTGAGCCCGAACGTGCGCGAGTCGTCGCGCGACCTCGTCATCGAGGCGGTCGCGCCGAACCCGTCGGGCCGCCTCAAGCCGGGCATGTTCGCCGTGGGCCGGCTCGAGCTCGGCGACGACCCGTCGTCCGTCGTGCCGACGGCGTCCGTTTCGCGCGACGAAACGGAGGCGCGCGTCTTCGTGGTCGGGCCGAACAAGCAGATTCAGGAACGACTCGTTCAGCTGGGCGAATCGAAGGGGGATCTCGTCGCCATCTTGAACGGTGTGCACCCCGGTGAAGCGGTGGTCGTGAAACCCGGACCTGACGTGCGCGACGGCGCGCGCGCGGAGTAGTTGCCATGCAATGGCTAGCGGCTCTTTGCGTCCGGCGGCCGATCTTCGCGTCCGTGTTGATCCTCGTCGTCTGCGTGCTCGGCATCGCCGGGTACTTGCAGCTCGGCGTCGACCGCTTTCCGAACGTCGATTTTCCCTACGTCGTCGTCACGACGACCGAGCCCGGCGCCGCGCCTGAAGACATCGAGACGGAGATCACCGACAAGGTCGAAGAGGCGGTCAACACGATCAGCGGCATCGACGAGCTCCGGTCGATCACGACGGAAGGCGTCTCGCAGGTCGTCGTCTCGTTCGTCCTCGAGAAGAACGTCGACGTCGCGGCGCAGGACGTGCGCGACAAGATCAACGCGATCCTGCCCAACCTGCCGAAGGACATCGATCAGCCGCGCATCGAGAAGCTCGATCCCGACGCGGCGCCGATTCTCTACTTCGCGCTGAAGGCGCAAGGCCACACCATCCGCGAGACGACCGAGCTCGCCGACAAACGCCTGCGGCGCACCCTCGAGTCGATCGACGGCGTCGGGCAGGTGCAGCTCATCGGCGGTCGCAAGCGGCAGGTCAACGTGTTCCTCGATCCGATCCGCATGCGCGCCGCGGCGGTGACGGCCACCGACGTGCAGCGTGCGATCGCCGGTCAGAACCTGGCGTCGCCGGGAGGCCGCGTCGACACGGGTCCCGGCGAGCTCACCGTCCGTGTCCACGGCCGCGTGACGGATCCGGCGGAGCTCGGCGACATCGTGGTCCGGCAGGATTCGGGGCACTCGATTCGCGTCCGCGACGTGGGCGAGGTCCAGGACACCGAAGAGGAGGCGTCGTCCGAGGCGCTCCTCAACGGCGCGCCGACGGTCCTTCTCGCGCTCCGCAAGCAATCGGGCGCGAACACCGTTCAGATCGCGGACGACGTGAAAGAGCGCGTGCAGGAGCTCCGCAAGGGGCTGCCCGCCGGCTACTCGATCGATCTGGTGCGCGACGAATCCGGCGTCATCCAGACGAGCGTCGACGCGGTGAAAGAGCACCTCGTCCTCGGCGCGATTTTCGCGGCGGTCGTCGTCTTCTTCTTCCTCGGCAACTGGCGGAGCACGATCATCGCCGCGATCGCCATCCCGACGAGCATCATCGGTACGTTCGCCACCATGTGGTGGGCCGGCTTCACGCTCAACACGATCACGCTCCTCGCGCTCGCCCTGGCGGTCGGCATCGTCATCGACGACGCGATCGTCGTGCTGGAGAACATCGTCCGCCACATCGAAGAGAAGAAAGAGACGCCGATGATCGCCGCCGTGCAGGCGACGAAAGAGATCGGTCTCGCGGTCATGGCGACGACGCTCTCGCTCATCGCCGTCTTCGTTCCCGTCGCGTTCATGAGCGGGATTCCCGGGCGCTTCCTGCGCTCGTTCGGCATCACGATGGCCTTCTCGATCGCGGTGTCCATGTTCGTCAGCTTCACGCTGACGCCGATGATGTCGTCGCGGTGGCTGAAAGAGCACGTCGCGGGCGCGAAGTCGTTCGGCGAGCGCGTGGTCGATGCGTTCTACCGCCCGATCGAGCGCGTCTACTCGGCGGTCCTGCGGTTCATCATGCGGCAGCGGTGGATCGTCGTCGTCGCGTGCGCGGTGACCCTCGGGTCCTGCATTCCGCTCGCGGGCGCGGCCAACAAGGGGTTTTTGCCGGTCAACGACGAAGCGCGCTTCCAGCTTTCGGTGCGCGCTCCGGAAGGGACGAGCCTCCAGCAAACGCGCCTCTTCGCCGAGCGCATCGCGCGCGAAATCCGCGCGTACCCCGAGGTCGCGCTCACGATCACGACGGTGGCCGACGACAGCTCGCAGTCACGCAACCTTTCGACGATCTACGTGGGCCTCACGGACCCGTCGAAGCGGGAAGCGTCGCAGGACACGATGATGGACCGCGTCCGCCGCGAGATCATCGCCAAGCAGCCGGCGGACCTCCGCGTCACGGTCGGCGAGGTCCCGCTCTTCGGCGGCGGCGGCTTCTCCACGGCGCGCACGCAGTACACCGTGCGCGGCCCGGATTTGAAGAAGCTCGGGGACGTCGCGACCGACGTGATGGACAAGCTCCGGAAAGTGCCTGGAGCGGTCGACGTGGACTCGTCGCTCATCGTCGGCAAGCCGGAGATCGGCGTGTTCATCGATCGCGCGCGCGCGGCCGACCTCGGCGTCTCGCCGAGCGACGTCGCCAACGCGCTGCTCTTGCTCGTCCAGGGCCAGAAAGTCTCCGACTACGAAGAGCACGGCGAGCAATACGAGATTCACGTTCGCGCCGAGTCGAAATTCCGAGAAGGGGAGAGCGGGCTCGACTTGCTCACCGTGCCGTCGTCGCGCCTCGGGTACGTCTCGCTCTCGGACGTCGTATCGCTGCGCAAGGCCACGGGGCCTTCGCGCATCGACCGGTTGAACCGCGACCGGCAAGTGACGCTCCTCGCCAACGCCGCGCCGGGTTACGGCGACGGTGCGATCGCCGCGGCGCTCAAGAAGATCATCGACGGCGAGCACCTGCCGGCCGCGTACACGTCGTCACCCACCGGGCAGACGCGCGAGATGGGCAAGGTCTTCGCCGCCTTCGTCGGCGCGCTCATCGTTTCGTTCATCTTCATGTACCTCGTCCTCGCGGCGCAGTTCGAGTCGTGGCTCCACCCGATCACGATTCTCCTGTCGCTCCCGCTGACGTTGCCCTTCGCGTTCCTCAGCGTGATCCTCTTCAAGCAGGCGATTGACATCTATTCGGTGCTCGGGATTCTCGTGCTCTTCGGCGTCGTCAAGAAGAACGCGATTCTGCAGATCGACCATACGAACCAGCTTCGCGAGGCAGGCCTGCCGCGGCTCGACGCGATCCTCCAGGCCAATCGAGACCGTCTGCGCCCCATCTTGATGACGACCGCCGCGTTCGTGGCGGGCATGATCCCGCTCGTGCTGTCGCGCGGCATCGGCGCGGGGTTCAACCGCGCCACGGCGGGCGTCGTCGTCGGCGGGCAGCTCCTGTCGCTGACGCTCACCTTGCTGGCGACGCCCGTCGCGTACTCGCTGTTCGACGACGTCTCGCAGTGGTTCTCGCGGCTCGGGCGGCGCAAGGCCGACCAGCCTACGCGCGACCCGGTCGACGGGGCGCACGCGGCCGCTCCGAGGCGCGGCGTGCGGAGCGAGCATCCCGTCGCCGGCGAATGAAGGTCGCGCCGGCTAGAACATCAACCCATCCGAGACGTAG
>DATHQY010000297.1:0-15396 GCA_035482215.1 Polyangiaceae bacterium
ATGACACGCAGACGACGTCGACCGAGGTGCGAGCGGCCCCGCCACCCGCGCGTGGCGCGAGACGACTCGAGCGCACCGATCGGGCCGTGCCGTGGCGAAGGGGGTTGCAAGACCCGGCGCGCCGGTTTACGTGGCTCCGGCCGGGCTTTCCCCCGGCACCTAGAAGGACGCTCCCGTGGCCGCACGCATCCCCCTCGAACGCATCCGCAACATCGGCATCTCGGCGCACATCGACTCGGGCAAGACGACGCTGACCGAGCGCATCCTCTTCTACACCGGCCGCATCCACGCGATCCACGAGGTGCGCGGCAAGGACGGCGTCGGCGCCAAGATGGACTCGATGGATCTCGAGCGCGAGAAGGGCATCACGATCCAGTCGGCCGCGACGTACTGCGTCTGGAACGGCTCGCAGCAGCAGTTCCCGCCGCAGAACATCAACATCATCGACACGCCGGGCCACGTCGACTTCACCATCGAAGTCGAGCGCGCGCTCCGCGTCCTCGACGGCGCGATCCTCGTGCTCGACTCGGGCAAGGGCGTCCAGAGCCAGTCGATCACGGTCGACCGGCAGATGAAGCGCTACCGCGTCCCCCGCATCGCGTTCGTCAACAAGATGGACAACCCGGGCGCGAACTACGACCGCGTAGCCCAGATGCTCAAGGAGAAGCTCCAGCATCACCCGGTGAAGATCCAGATCCCGATCGGCGAAGAGTCGTCGTTCAAGGGGATCATCGACCCCATCGTCGGCAAGGCCTACTATTTCGACGGCACGGACGGCGAGAAAGTCCGCGAAGAGCCGATTCCCGCGGAGTTCGCGAAGAAGGCGGAGGAACGCCGTCACGAGATCATCAGCCAGGTCGCGGACGTCGATGACCACCTCGCGGAGAAGTTCCTGAACGAAGAGCCGGTGAGCAACGAAGAGCTCCAGGCGGCCATTCGCCGGGCGACGCTCGCGCTCAAGATGACGCCCGTCATGTGCGGTTCGGCCATCAAGAACAAGGGCGTGCAGCTCCTGCTCGACGGCGTCATCCTCTACCTGCCGAATCCGACCGAGGTCGTGAACGAAGGCCACGACCAGACCAACCACGAAGAGAAGATCACCATCGAGTCCGACCCGACCAAGCCGTTCGTCGGCCTCGCGTTCAAGCTGACGCAGGACAAATACGGACAGCTCACGTATTTCCGCGTGTACTCGGGCAAGGTCTCGTCGGGCGACACGATCTACAACACGTCGAACGAGATGCGGAAAGTGCGCGTGCCGCGCATGTTCCGCATGCACTCGGACGATCGCGAAGAGATCGAGTCGGCCGAGGCAGGCGACATCGTCGCGTTCTACGGCGTCGAGGCGAGCTCCGGCGAAACGTTCACGGACGGCAAGATGAACGTCACGCTCACGTCGATGCACGTGCCCGACGCGGTCATCTCGCTCGCCGTGGCGCCGAAGGACCGCGCGGCGGAAGCGAACTTCTCGAAGGCGTTGAACCGCTTCACGAAGGAGGATCCGACGTTCCGGGTTCACCAGGACGAGGAGTCGCAGCAGACGATCATCCGCGGCATGGGCGAGCTCCACCTCGAGATTTACATGGAGCGCATGCGCCGCGAGTACAACTGCGAAGTCGTCGCGGGCAAGCCGCAGGTCGCTTACCGCGAGACGGTGACGAAGCGCGCGGAGCTCAATTACACGCACAAGAAGCAGACCGGCGGCTCGGGCCAGTACGCGAAGATCGCGGGCTATATCGAGCCGCTTCCGGCGGACGCGGTCGAGAACTACGAGTTCGTCGACGACATCACCGGCGGCGCGATTCCGCGCGAGTTCATTTCTTCGTGCGACAAGGGCTTCCGCGACGCGATCAAGAGGGGCACGCTCATCGGATTCCCGGTCGTCGGCGTCCGCGCGGTCATCAACGACGGCGCGTCGCACGCGGTCGACTCGTCCGAAATGGCGTTCAAGACGGCGGCTCTCATGGGCTTCCGCGAGGCGTACGCGAAGTCGGGACCGACGATCCTCGAGCCCATCATGAAGGTGGAGATCACGGCGCCGACCGAGTTCCAGGGCGGCGTCGTCGGCCAGGTGAACCAGCGCCGCGGCGTCATCATGGAGACCGTCGGCGGCGACGAGGTGAGCGTCACGGCGGAAGTGCCGCTCAACGCGATGTTCGGCTACTCGACGGATCTGCGCTCGGCGACGCAAGGCAAGGGCCAGTTCACGATGGAGTTCGCCCGCTACGCGATCGTGCCGAAGCAAGAGCAAGAAGAGATGACCAAGAAGTACCGCGAGAAGCTCGCCGCCGAAGCGAAGAAGTAATCTCTCCGGGAGGCGCCGATGGAGTACCGAACGCTAGGGAGTAGCGGGCTCAAAGTGCCCGTCCTTTGCCTGGGGGCGATGACGTTCGGCGACGCCGACGACAAGTCCTTCATGCACAAGGTCGGGTGCGACGAGAAGACGTCGTTCGCGATCATGAGCCGCGCCCTCGAACGAGGGGTGAACTTCATCGACACGGCGGACGTCTACGGGCAGGACGGGCTTTCCGAGCGCATCGTCGGCGCGTGGATGGCCGAAACGAAGAACCGCGATCGCACGGTCCTGGCGACGAAATTCCGCTTCCGCATGGGGGACGGCCCGAACGCGACCGGCGCATCGCGCTACCGCATCGTCCGCACGGTGGAGGAAAGCCTGAAGCGGCTTCGGACGGACCGCATCGACCTCTACCAGATCCACATGCAGGACATCGACACGCCGGAAGAAGAGACGCTGCGCGCGCTCGACGACCTGGTCCGCGCGGGCAAGGTCCTCTATCTCGGCGCGAGCAACTACGCAGCGTATCGATTGACCGACAGCCAGTGGATCGCACGAACCGAGCACCTGCACCGGTTCGTGGCCCTCCAGATGCAGTACAGCCTCATCGTGCGCGATCTCGAGCGCGAGCACATTCCCGTGTGCACGAAGTTCGGCCTCGGCGTCCTTGCGTGGTCGCCCCTCGGGGCGGGATTTCTCTCCGGCAAGTATGCCAAGAACCAGCCGCCGCCCGCGGGAGTCCGCCTCGAGAAGTGGAAAGAGCGCTTCGCCGATTTCGACAGCGAGCGAAACTGGCGCACGCTCGACGCCGTGCAGGCCATCGCGAAAGAGCACGGGGCGACCGCGTCCGCCGTTTCGCTCGCATGGCTCATCGGGCGCCCGGCGGTGTCCTCGGTGATCTTCGGCGCGCGTTCGCTCGCGCAGCTCGAGGAGAACCTCAAGGCAGCCGAGGTGAAGCTCACGCACGACGACGTGCACAAGCTCGACGCGGCCAGCGCCTTCGACCCGGGCTATCCCTACAAGTTCATCGCCAACATTCAGAAGCGCTGGTAGCGACCCGGGCGCGGCTCGCGAGGCTCAGGCTCCGTCGGCCGCGCGGCGTTTGCGCGTGGCTGCCGCACGGCGTGCCGCCGCGGACGGGCTGTTCGAGCCACCGGCCTTTCGGCGGCGCGCAGCCGACGCTTTGGCCTGCTTCGAAAGAGCCGCTTTCGACGCGGTCGCGTGCGATTCCTTCTGGCGGGCGCGCAGGCTCGCGCGCGACCGCTTCGGATTCGGCTTTTGCCCGGCGAGCGCCTCTTCTTGGGCAGCCTTCACCCGTGTCCGCCGGCTGGCGGTGGGGCCGGGCTCGACCGCCACGCCCGCTCGGCGCGCTTCCGAGAGACCGATCGCGATCGCCTGTTTCGTATTCTTCGCGCCGTGCTTGCCTTCGCGAATGTGGTGAATCTCCTCGCGAACGAATTCGCCTGCCGCGGTCGACGCCGACTTTCCCTGAGCGAGATCGCGCTCTGCTTTCTTCTTCGTGGTCGGATTGGGCATGTGCCAGCCCAAAGCAATTCTCCGGCCATGAAATACGACGGGTGAGCGGCGAAGACCTCCGCCTCAAATGGAAGCGGCTTCCGCGGCGATGGCGTCGCGAAGCCACCGATGGAGCGGATCTCCGTGCGTACGTTCGTGCCATATCGCCGAGATCGTGAATCCCTCCGTCGCCAGCTCGGGCGGCGGCGCGAGCACGGCAAGGCCGAGAGGCGCGGCGAGAATGGCGGCCACCCGGCTCGCCAGCGTCAGCAAGAGATCCGTCGAGGCGACGACGTGCGGCGCGATCAGAAAGTGCGGCACCGCGACCGCCACGCGCCTCCGCATGCCCAGGCGCGCGAGCGCGTCGTCGACGAAGCCGCCCTCCCGCCCTCCCGGCGCGATCAACGCATGCGGGACCGACACGAAGCGCTTGAGAGTGAGCTTCTTGGTGGCGAGCGGATGCCCCTTGCGCACGACGCAGACGAAGCGTTCCTCGAAGAGCTTCCTTCCGTAGAGCCCGGGGCGCTGATCGTCCGGGCCGAGAGGTGCGAACACGAGATCGATCCCCGCCGAGGCGAGCGCGTTCGTCCAATCGTTGCCGATCGATCGGATCCGCAGGTCCACGTTGGGCGCCTCGCGGGCGAGGCGGGCCGCGAGACGCGGCAGGAGCACGAGCTCGCCGTAGTCGCTCGTGCCGAGCGTGACGCGCGCCGTGGTCGTCTTCGGGTCGAAGGCCTCGACCGGCGCGAGGGCGCGAGCAATCTCGTCCAGCGCGCGGCGCACGGGCCCGGCGAGCGCCTCGCCGCGCATCGTCGGGAGCATCTCCTGGCGCCCGCGAACGAGGAGCTCGTCGCCCGTGAGCACACGCAGCCGCGCGAGGGCGTGGCTCGTCGCGCTCTGGGTGATGCCGATCCGCGCAGCCGCTTTGGTGACGTTGCGCTCGGTGAGCAGTGCGTCGAGCACGACCAGCAGATTCAGGTCGACGGCGCCGAGATGCATGCTCTGCATGAGCCGAATGTACGTCATCCATTGGGCACATGCGGAGGACGTGCGCATAGTTCTCCTCGTCGGCAGCCACGAAAGCGCCGGCGGAGGAAAATCGTCATGCATCTCGTTCTTGGAGTCTCAGGCAATACCGGCAAAGTGGTCGCCGAAACATTGCTCGCCGCGGGCAAGTCCGTGCGGGTGCTCGTGCGCGATGCCAAAAAAGGCGAGCCGTGGAAGGCGCGCGGCGCTGAAGTCGCCCTCGGCGGCATCGACGACGAGGGCGCGCTCGCCGGAGCGCTGCGCGGCGCCGAGGCCGCGTATCTCCTTCTACCGCCGCACCTCGAAGCAGCGAATCCGGCGGAGGAGAACGCACGCCGGACGCGCGTCTTCGAAAAGGCGCTCGGAGCGAGCCCGGTGAAGCACGTCGTGTTTCTGTCGTCGATCGGCGCGCAGCACGACCACGGGACCGGGCCCATCCTGTCGGTCCACGACGCGGAGACGGTGCTCGGCCAATCGCGGGGGGACGTGACATTCCTTCGGGCCGGGTACTTCATGGAGAATTGGGGCAGTTCGCTCTACGCGCTCGGCCAGGGCAAACTGCCCACGTTCCTCACGGCGGACCATCCTTTCCCGATGGTCGCGACGCACGACATCGGGACGACGGCAGCCAAGCTCCTTCTCGAGGGCGGACGCGGCAAGCGCGTCGTCGAGCTCGCGGGACCGCGGGAGTACTCGCCGCGCGACGCGGCCACGGCCCTGAGCGAAATCGTCGGCAAACCCATCACCGTGGAGCAAGGCCCGGTCGAGGCAATGGCCGCGGCACTCCAGGGTGTGGGCGTGAACCCCGCATGGGCACGCCTCTACCAGGAGCTGACGCTCGGGGTGAATACGGGGATCGTCGACTGGGAGAAGGGCCGCGCGCGCGAACGCGGCGCGACCGACCTGAAGACCGTGCTGTCGAAGCTCGTTCCGCGTTGAGGACCGAGCTCGCCCGACCGCTCAGCGCGCGTGAACCGCCCGGAGCGGGCGGCGGCCCGCGAATTCGATGACAGCCTTCAGCGATCGGATCGTTTCGCGGACGTGATTTCGCTCGCCGGTCGCGCGCGCGACGACGAGGGAGCCCTGCAGCGCGTCGAGAAAGAGCTTGGCCAGCGCGCGGGGCTTCGCCTCGAGCCGGAACTCGCCGGTCTTCCCACCGAGCGCGAGAATCGTCTCCAGCCAATCCTGGTGCTGTTCGAAGAAGCGCCTCACTTCGCGCTGCAACGTATCCGGCAATGCCGCGAACTCGCTCGCCAGAGACCCGCAAAGGCAAATCTTGTCTCCGCCTTCGCCCACGCCGAGATAGATGCCGAAGTAGAGATCGAGCGCGTCGGCGGCGGTGCGCTCTCGCCGTTGCATCTGCGCATCGCCAACGTACGCCTCGAGAACGGCGTTCACGTTCGCGCGGTAGCGCTCGATGACCGACTTGCCGAGATCGGCTTTTCCCGTGAAATGATGAATGATGCTCGGCTTTCGGATCTCGACGCCCTTGGCCACCTCCTCGAGGGTCATCGCGCTGTACCCGCGCGTCTGCATGATGTCCTGCGCGACGTCGAGGATCCGCTCCGCGGTCGTCGCGCCCTTTCTCGTGACCATCCGCGCCATGGATAGCACGGGGATGTCCCGACAATTCGCCTTAACGGCAGCAGAGCCGCGCTCGTAAGAGTGACATCGCGCGCCGATCTCCGGCGCGCCGCCGAGCCCCGGTGGTCACACCGCCGGCGCTCTCAACCGAGGTGGAACGATGACGATCATGGACAACGTCGAAGGGACTCAGGAGTGCGACGGATGGCGACCTTCTTTCGGACCCGCGCCCGCGGGAGTCCTGCCTTCGATCGTGGCCCCGAGACCCTGGTCGGCCATGCACATGAGCCGCGACCAAGGGCTCGCCGCGCTTCAAAAGCTGAGAGATCGGCACACCTTCTGGGATTCGAAGCTCTTCAAGGCGTGCGAGAGCGGGCAATTGAGTCGGGAAGATTTCAAGTTCATATTTTCGCAATATTACCTCTACTCGCGGAACTTCACCCGCTACCTGTCCGCCGCAATGGCCAATTGCGAAGACGATCTCTACCGATCACGACTGACGGCGAATCTGTGGGAGGAGGGCGGGGAGAAGGACATCGAGAAGAGGCACGCGCAGATCTTCCGCAAATTCTTACGCGAGGGCCTGTCGATCGACATCGATCACATCGACTACCTCGATGGCACTCGTAATTTCGTCGGCGAGTTCCTGCGATTCTGTCTGCAGTCGCACCCGATGGCCAGCAGCGCATTTTTGTCGCTCGGCACGGAAGGCATCGTGAGCCGGATGTACAGCTCGTTCGTCGAAGGTCTGGCGAAGGCCGGTGTGGAGGAGAAGCACCTCGAGTTCTTCCGGATTCACATCGGGTGTGACGACGACCATGCCGCGACGCTCGAGAAGATGATGTGCTCGTATTACGGCGAGCCGGACTGGTTCAACTCGTGCGAGCGCGCGATGGACTACGCGCTGCTTCTCCGCCAGCGCTTCTTCGACACCCTGATGGAGGAGCTCCCCTTCGAACGTGTGCGCGGAGTCATCGCCAACGTGCGAGACCCCGCCTCGCCGCTGGCGGGCGGCCCCTACCTCCACTCCGGCGCGAGCCGCGGGACGAATCTGTACAGCAATACCGACGTGAACAAGGGGATCGACTTCACCGTCGAGCGGCTCCCGTTCAAGGCGCAGGTGCTCGATCCCCGCATCGTCCGCATCCCCGTGGGCAACTGCAATGAGCTCCACCGGCACGCGCACGAGACGCTGTTCCACATCATGAGCGGCAATGCGCAGGTCGAGATCGGTGATACGCGAGTTCAGGTGAAGGCCGGGGACACCGTCTTCGTTCCACGCTGGACCATGCACCGGACGAGCAACATCGGGACCGAGGAGCTCACGTACTTCGCGGTGACGGATTTCGGCCTCGCGAGCAAGCTGGCGGAAGGCAATTACCTCGAGGGCCACCGCGAGAAGCCGGAACAAGACCACAGCTTCGCCGAGTGAGGCGCCGACGAGCGGACGAGCCCTCTCGGCGCGCGCGCAGATGGGCCCCGGCTGCGCATAGCGGTCGGGGCCATATTCATCGACATATCCTCGCGAACCACTCGTTCACCGTCGACGCGTAGTCCCTGCGGGCGGCGCTATGGCTCCGTTGGAGCGGCGGGCCGCGCGGACTTCCGCTTCGCGTCGGCCACCACCGCGAGTCCTTGCGCATTGAGCTCGATGTCGAACGCGAGAAACTTCATCTCGTCGGGTCCGAAGGCCGGCGCCTCCTCGCGAATCGCGTCTTCCCAGGCTTTCGTGAAGCGGGCGGTCATCGCCGAGGGGGTCTCGGAGCCGCGCGACGCGTCGTCGACCCATGCCCCGGCGCGATCGATGAACCGCACGAGCTGCGCGGCAATCGCCGACGCGTCCTCGTACCCGTCGAAATGCGTGGGCGCCACCGTGCGGCGTCGGAGGCCCAGCACCTTGCGCAGGCTCTCCTTCGCGAGCGCCGCGTCGAAGTTCGTCGGGCTGGTGGACGGTATCGCGAAGCGACCGCGCGATTGCAGAGCCGGATAGACGAGTCCGAACGTATCGCCGGTATAGACCGTATCGAGCACGGGGTCGTCCACGACGAGGTGATGGTTCGCGTGACCGGCTGTGTGGATCGCGGTCATCGTCGCGTCCCCGAGCGCGAACGTATCCCCGTCCCCCAACGCCTTCACTCGCGACTCGGGCACCGGTGAAATCGTGCCATAGAGCGTGCGAAATCGTTCGGCGCCGTAGACGGCCGTCGCGCTCGCGACGAGCTTCTCGGGGTGCACCATGTGCCTCGCGGCGCGCGGGTGGGCGAGCAGCGTCGCGTTCGGACACGCGGCGACGAGCGCGCTCGCGCCGGCAGCGTGGTCCAGGTGCGCGTGCGTGATCACGATCCAGCGTACGTCCTCCGGATGGCGCCCGTTCGCCTCGAGGGCCTGCAGAAGGCGGGGGAGCGCATGCGACGTATGCGCTTCGATGAAAGCGCATTCCTGCCCGGCCGTACGTAGGTAGCAGGCCGTGAATCGCGGCGTGACGTCGGCATCGATGGTCGTTCGGGTATGGCGGATCATCACGAAGAGCGTAGCCCTCGCACCACCGGACGGCACCCCAAAGCGGCCCGGCGCTCACCCTACCATCCGGTCGCGTTTGCCCTCCAGGAACGCCCGCTCGACTCCGTTTGCGCACGACGCCACCGCCGCCTCGTATTCCTTGCGTGACTCGGCGCGGCGACCCGCGCGGCCGAGCCACTCGGCGCGGGTCGCGTGGAAAAGGTAATAGCCGCCGAGCGGGCCGGCGAGCGGACGCAGGGCCTCGAGACCGGCCTCCGGTCCCGCGATCTCGGCGAGGGCGATGGCTCTCTGCAATGCGACGATGGGACTCGGCACGATCGCGAACAGGCGGTCGTAGAGAGCCAGGATCCGACGCCAATCCGTCTCCGTGGCGCGCGCCGCTTCGCTGTGCACCGCGTTGACGGCGGCCTGAATCTGGTAGGGCCCCGGCCGATTCGCATCGATGCAGCGGCGAACGAGCGATTGTCCCTCGGCGATGAGCGTCCGATCCCAGAGCGCGCGATCCTGCTCGGGCAGCGTCACGAGTCCTCCCGACGAAGAGACGCGGGCGGCCCTGCGTGCGTGCAGGAGAAGCATGAGCGCGAGAAGCCCGATCACCTCGGAGTCGCCGCCGATGAGCTCCGCCAGCAACCGGCCGATGCGGATCGCTTCTGCGCAGACCTCCTCGCGGATCAAGTCGGCCCCACCACTCGCTTTGTATCCCTCGTTGAAGATCAGATACACGACGGAGAGGACGCTTCCGATGCGTTGCGGCAAATCCGTGTCCGCCGGTACGCGATAAGGAATCCTGGCGTCGCGAATTTTGGCTTTCGCGCGCACGAGGCGCTGCGCCATCGTCGCCTCGGGTACGAGAAAGGCCCGCGCGATCTCGGCGGTCGTCAGGCCGCCGAGCAGCCGCAACGTAAGCGCGACCTGCGCTTCGGCCCCAAGGGCAGGATGGCAACACGTGAAGAGCAAGCGAAGTCGATCGTCGGGCACGGCGCTCTCGTCGGCTCCGGCCGCGAACTCACCTGCGGCCGAAAGCCCCGTGGATTGCGTCTCGCGAGCACCGCGGGACGCCTCGCGCCGCAACCGATCGATGGCGCGGTTACGCGCCGTGGTCAGGATCCAGCCGACCGGCTTGGGCGGCACCCCCGCCCGCGGCCAATGGTCGACGGCGGCGGCGAACGCGTCGGCCACCGCCTCCTCGGCCACATCGAGGTCCTCGAAGGTGCGCGTGAGGACCGCGACGGCGCGCCCGTAATGCTCCCGAAAGACGCGCGCAATCTCGTCCGGCGAGACGCGCCGTTCCGGATCCTCGGTTTCGCGGCTCTCCAAGGCGCTCGCAGGGACCGTCTCAGGGACGCACTCAGGAACCATTGAACGGGCGAACTTCCACGGGCAGCGTGCTTGCGCGTGTGAGCCTGCGCGCCCACTCGAGCGCGGCATCGAGGTCGGGCGCGCGAACGATCACGAACCCGCCGATGTGCTCCTTCGCTTCGGCGAATGGACCGTCGGTCACGAGAACCTCCCCGTCCCGGAATCGAACCACCGTGGACGATCCCGGCGCGGCGAGCCCGCCGTTGAAGACCCACGCACCGGCGGCCTTCGCCTCGTCGATGAGCGCGCCGATGTCCCGCATGATGGGTCCAAGTACGTGCGGCGGCGGGGGATTGCCGTCGGGTTGGTAGAGGCTCAAGAGGTATTGTTTCATCGTCGTCTTCCCCGTCCCAGGACGCGAATGTTGCGAGGCCTCGGGATCATCCGACGGCTTCGTGGCGGCTCCAATGCTCATGGTGAGGGCTCCTCGGGCCCGGCGGGTTCAGCGGTGCCGGGGTTTCGGTTCCTAGACGCCTACTAGACGAACCAGCAGGCGCCGGATCGACAGCCGCCGCCCGAAACATGGTTTAATCGCGTTCCCGTGCCTGCTCCTCCCCGGCGTATTGCCTTTCTGGTCAGCGACGTATTTCGGGCCTATCAAGCGGCGTTCCGCAAATTCATCGAACGCGCGGCGCAGCGGCACGGATGCCAGTTGCTCGTTTTCAACGGCCGTGCCCTCGCCCATCCTGAGCTCGCCGAACGAGCGCAGAACCGCCTATATGACTGGGTTTCGCCCGAAGTGGCGGACTGCGCGATCGTGCTGTCCGGCACGGTCGCGCATTTCGCCAGCCATAGCCAGATGAGCGCTCTTTGCAGGCAGGCCGGCGCCATGCCGGTCGTGAGCATCGGACTCGAGATTCCGGGCTTCTCGAGCATCGTGATCAACAACCGCCCCGCACTCGCGGCCGCCGTCGATCACGTCGCCGGCGTCCACGGCCGCCGGCGCATCGCGTACATCGGCGGGCCGCCCGGCAATCAGGAGGCCATCGATCGTTTCACGGGATACTGCGACGCTCTGCGTGCGCACGGAATCCCGCTCGACGAGCGTCTCGTCGCCGAGGGGCTCTTCACGCTCCCGAGCGGCGCGAACGCGATGCGAGAGCTCCTCGCGCGCAACGTCCCCTTCGACGCGGTGGTCGCCGCGAACGATCACATGGCTCTCGGCGCGATGGACGTTCTGCACTGCCGCCGCTTCGTCGTGCCGGACGACGTCATCGTGACCGGATTCGACGACACGCCCATCGCGCAGTTCGCGGCCCGATCGCTCACGACCGTGGCGCAGCCGATCGAGCAAATGAGCGACGCCGCCGTCGACGCGGTTCTGGCGCTGCTGCGGGGCGAGACGGTCCCGCCGTGCATGGATTTCGACGGAATCGCCGTACTCCGCGAATCGTGCGGCTGCACGGACTTCGCGGCCGGCTCGCACGCGGCAAACGAGGCCCTCGCCGTGAGCCGGGCGCAAGCGCGCGCCGCGCTCACCCAGATCGAAGACTCGCTGGATTTGCGCAACGTCACCCAACGCCTGTCGATCGCGTTCGATACACGGAGCCTCTCCGACGAGTTCGAGCGATCGCTGCCTCAGCTCGGCGTGGGGACGGCGTACGTGGCCCTCCGATCCAAGCAAGATCCAGAACTCCTCCGGCCGCTCGTCGCGATCGAAGACGGTCGATGCGTCACGAGCGCCCTGCGCGATCACCCGGCGGACCGCCTCCTTCCGGTGGGCTTCCCTGCCGCTCCACATCCCTGCATCATGTTCTGGCTCGTCACCTTCGAGCGTGAAGTGCTCGGCCTCATCGCCCTCGACGGAACGGTCGACCCTCTCATCGGCGAAGCCGTCCGCGCGCAGGTCGGCGCGGCGTTGAAGATCATCGACCTTCACGGGCGCGTCATCGAACAGACGGCGCTGCAAGAGCGCTTCGCGCGCGAGCAGCTCGGGCGCGAGATGGAAATCGCGCAGCGAATCCAGACCGCATTGGCACCCAAGGATCTGGGCGCGCCCGGTTTCCGCATCGCTGCGAGCACTGTCCCCGCCGCCGACATCGGCGGCGACTACTACGATCTCTTGCCGTTCCCCGGCGGCGCGTGGCTCGGCATCGGCGACGTGGCAGGCCACGGCCTCATGTCAGGGCTCATCATGCTCATGATCCAGACGACCGTGAGCACGTTGGTCGCGACCCGTCCCGCCGCGAATCCCTCCGAACTCGTCGTCGACACGAACCGCGTGCTCGTCTCGAACCTGCACGATCGCCTGCAGCGCGACGAGCATGCGACCTTCACGCTCCTGCGCCTCTCGCCCGACGGCCTCGTTCGTTTCGCGGGCGCTCACGAGCCGATCATCCTGTGGCGCGCCCGGACCCGCACCACGGAGCTCGTCGAGACCGAAGGCACCTGGCTCGGCCTCATCGCAGACATCCGGGACGCGACGACCGATTGCGATCTCAAAGTCGAGCCCGGCGACCTCTTGGTCCTTTTCACGGACGGAATGCCCGAAGCGCGGAATGCGCGGGGCGATCTCTTCGGTGTCGACGCGCTTCGCCGCATCGTCGAAGCGCGGGCGAATGACGCTCCGCAGCGAATCCACGACGCGCTCGTCGAGGCGGTGCGCGCATGGACGCCCGTCCTACCGGACGACATCACCTGCGTCGTCGCGCGCTACGTCGGGGACGCCGGCTAGCGCAACCTCGCCTCCGCACCCGTTTTTCCGGCCTTCGCACTGAAGATTCGGCGGGTCCAGCCGTTTAATGCGGTTGGAGCCACAAACTTGACGGAAGCCAACGACTCGCAATCTCTTCTGGAGAGCCGGCCCGCGCTGTCGCTGACGTTTCGGCCGCACGCGGGATTACTCACCCCCGTGCGCGACTTCGTGTCGTCTTTTTGCGGCACGTTCCTCCGCGACGACGACATGATCTACCGGATCGGCGTGACGGTCCACGAGCTCCTCGAGAACGCCATCAAGTACTCGCTCGACGGCACGACCGAGATGCGGATCGAGCTCCGGCGCCAGACCGGCGCGAGCCACGTGTCGATCCTCACGGAAAACCGCGCGACGCGCGAGTCGATCCTCGCGGTGCGCAACATCATCGAACGCATCCACGAGGCCGACGATCCCTTCGAGCTCTACTGCGACATGATCCGCGCCAGCCTCGAGCAGGAGACCGGCTCGGGCCTGGGCCTCGCGCGCATCCGCGCCGAGGCGGGCCTCGAAATTCACAGCTCCGTCTCCGACGACCACGTGTCCGTGTTCGCCGAGGCACGGATTGACCAAGGGAGTCTCGTATGAACGCATCCGGCGTCGCGCCATTGACTCTCGCGGGGTTCGAGGTCGTTCCCCTCTTCAAGGCGGATGTGCTCGACCTCACCTGGAAGGGCAACGCCGACATGAACGTCAGCGTCGCGCTCAAGAGCTACCTGCGGGAGGTCGACGCGGAAGTGCGCCGCCAGAAGGTGCAGGTCGTTCACGCCGATTTGCACGAGCTCTACTTCATGAGCTCCGCATGCTTCCAAGCCACGGCCGCGTGGCTCGGCGGCATCGCGAAGAGCGCGGGGGCCTACAAAGTGACGTTCGCGACCCACCCGGCGCACCCGTGGCAGAAACGAAGCCTGGAAGCCATTCGGCGGATCGCGCCCGACGTGGTCGCCATCACATAGAGCCTGTAGGGCCTGCGTGTGGCGTCGTGGTCCGTTGCGGAGCGGGCGCATCGGGGACGGGTAGCTCGAACGACACGGCGTAGTTCGGATTCGGCAAATGCGTCGTGAACCCAACGAACGGATCCGAGTCCCGGAGCTGCCCCCACCGCACGGCGCGCGACGCGCCTTTCATCTGCGCGGCCTGGCTGGACAGCGCGTACCCGACCACGAGACCGCGCGTCGGCAAGTCCCGGCTTGCGGTGATTTGCACCGTGTCGCCAAAGAGGGCCACGCTCTCGATCGGGATGTTCTCCGAGCGCGTGCGGAGCTCGAACCCCTTCCCTCGTGACCATTCCGGCAGAACGGGATCGCCGAGAGAGACGTCCCAACGGAGCGGCGGGACCGGCACGTGGAACGCGATGGACACAAGGCGCTCGCTTCGTTCGCCGCCGCCGCCGGCGACCCGCGTCACTTTCGCCGGCGCCAGGGGTTGCCAGTCGCGCCCGAGCACGGCGCGTTCGAAATACACCTGCCCGATCTTTTCGCCGTCGAGCTCATACCCGACAGTCGACAGATGCACGCCGTCGGGGCTGCCCGGGTACTGGTACTTCGGCCCCGTGCACACGAACTCGCCGGGGTGCGTCACGCCAAGTTGCCATTGGAACTGGTTGACCGCGGGCCGCTGGTACGCGCTCTCCGGCCCGTTCGGGTAGGCGTGCTGCTGCGACAAATACATCGGGATCCGCTGCGACTGCCCGGTGATCGCGCGAAGGTCCACGTTGTAGTCCGCGAGGAGCTGGGTCAGATCGCTGCCGTAACTTGCGTTGCCGGAATCCGTTTCTCCGTGCGTCATCACGATCGCCGCAACGCCGTAGGTCTTCCCCGCTGCATGCGCGAGTCGCGTGATCGCCGCGGCTTCGAAGAGCGTCGCCGCGTACGCCCGCCCCGTTTTCTCCGTGGTGCTCCCGCCCTGTTTCGCGAGCGCTGCGATCCCCTGCGCGCTTTCCCCGACGACGGTGTGGACGGTCACGTAATCGCGATCCGGCCAGGCCGCCTTCACTTGCCACGTGATTTCGTTGGCCATTGCCGTGTGCGGCGTTTCACCGAAAATGTTGTCGGGATACGGCCGCGGCCAGCCCGGGACGATCGGGCGCACCGGCTCGACGAGCGGTACCATCGAGAGGGTGGTCAGCGCGGGATCCCAGGGAGGCACGGCCGCATTGCCCGCCGGACCGAGCGAGAGCATGAGATTGTGGTACGGCTGGGACGCTGCGGCGATCGGCATCGTCCCTACCGACAGACTCTGGCCAGTACCCACGATGCCGTTCCAGTCCCACGGAGCGACGACCACGGGCGGCGGGGCGGGTGCGCCCTCCACGTACGAGGCGGGTGCGCGCGCCTCCGTGGGCTTCACGCTGTCCGCCGTGCGGGGCGCGTGGGCCTGACACGAGGGCAGGAGCACGGCGAGC
>DATHQY010000298.1:0-10181 GCA_035482215.1 Polyangiaceae bacterium
AGCGATCGAAGACCTCGCGAAGCGGGTGGAGGGTCTCGTCGTCGTGGACGAGGCGTACATCGACTTTGCAAGCCGCAGCGAAAGCGCCGTTGCGCTCGTCAGCAAGAACCCCCGCGTCGTCGTTCTGCGGACGTTCTCGAAGTCGTTCTCGCTCTGCGGCATGCGCGTAGGCCTCGGGTTCGGGCATCCGGAGGTCATCGCAGAGCTCGCGAAAGTGAAGGACTCGTACAACGTCGCGAAGCTCGGACAGGTCGCCGCGACCGCGGCGCTCGAAGACTACGCATGGATGGAGGCCAACGCGGGGCGCGTTCGGACGTCGCGCGGCGCTCTGATCGTCGCGCTCGAAAAGCGCGGCTTCCGGGTTCTGCCGTCGGAGACGAATTTCGTCCTCGCCCGCGTCCCGGACGGTTCCGCGGGGCCGCTGCAGAGGGCGTTGAAAGAACGGCACGTCCTCGTGCGCTACTTCGACGTGCCCATCCTGCGCGACGCGCTCCGCATCACGGTGGGGCGCCCGGACGAGAACGACGCGCTGCTCGCTGCCCTCGACGCGATCAATCCGGCTGGTACATGACGACCTGCGAGCCGTCGCGGAAATAGAAGCGGTCGAAGCGCGCGTCGTTGCGGTCGAACGTCACCGCGCCGAACAGGTTGACGGCGATCCCCCACGCCGCCGCCGTACGAAACAGCGCGCCGAACGGACGACCGCCGACGGCGAGCAGCATGAACAACAGAATCACGTAGTCGTTCGAGAACCGGTAGCCGAACTGGCGCCAGCCCGTGTTCTGGTAAAAGAGGTCGGCGAGCGCAGGTCCGGCGATGGACAGCAGAAGCACCGCGTGCAGCCAGCCGCGCGAGCGCGGCCAGAGCAGCCAGAAATAGATGGGCGCCGTGAACCAAAGGGCGAGGCCGTGCTCGTTGATCTGGAAGGGCGCCATGCCCGATGCGTCGAACCAGGACACGTGCGCCCCTCGCGGCGGGAGCCACGGCAGGATGGTGAGGAAACACCCGAGGTTCTTCGATAGATAGTGGTAATCGACGATTCCCCACTTCGCCATGCGCGTTCGCCACGCGACACTCAAGTATTCGTGCCCGAAATCGGACGGGTTGTAGCTCCCGAAGCGGGAGTGATTCATCCACGAGCACACCGCGAACACGACGAGGATCGGGGCGGCGAAGAGCGCGTACTTGACGATCAATGCGCGCTTGTCGAGGCGCGACCAGGTGGTGCGAAGGCGAGCGAGAAACGTCCCGTCGGTCGGTAAACCACCGTCGGCGGCGACGCGCACCGCTTCGAGCGCGAAGAGCGGAACTGCGAGGATGGGGGTGACGCGCGTGGCGAACACGAAGCCGAGCATCATGCCCGCGAGGAGCGGCGCTTCGGCGTCGAGCGCGAAGAGGGCGTAGAGCGCCATGAGGGACGTGTTGACGACCAGCGCCGCAAACCAGACGGTGCCTTCGACCGCCGTGAAGAAGTACACGGTGCCCACGCCCATCAGGGCCGCGAGGAAGATGTCCTCGGCCTCGGAGCGACTGGAGCGGCCCGTGCGCCGGAGCTTCTCGAGCACGAGGAAGAGCACGGCCGGCGCGACGCCCGCGAGGAGGACCATGAATTGCCCGTCGTAGAATCGCTCCGCGGCGCCCGCCATGGCCACGAATGGCAGCATCAGGACCGCGGGGAACGGCGGGAACGAGATGTACGTCTTGCCGCCGTAGACCGCGAAGTCGTTGTTTCCCGCGTACCCGGGCGGGCCCTGCGCGAGGTCTTGGCGGCCGTGCAGCCAGGCCTCGGCGAGAAGGGCGTAATGGTTGTACGGCGTGTGATCGAAGAGGCGGGCCGGGCTCGCGACGATCCAGAACACGGCGGTGCACGCGATGTAGAGGAGGAGCCCGAAGAAAATGCGCCGTGCGCGGGTGTCGGGCTCGAGCAAGGCGCGAAAGTTCGCGCGGAAAGGCATGCGGGAAGGCATCGAACCGGCGCACGCTATCGGGGCGGGTCGCCCGGAGCAAGCGAGCGCTTGGCCCCGCTTTCGGGGCTTTCGTGGAGAGCGGACCCGAACCAGACCCCTGCCCTCGCCCCCAGCCACACCCCTAGCCAGATAGGCAAGAAGAGCGCGATGAAGCGCGCGTTGTCCTGGTGGGTCACGCGCAGCACCGCAAGGAGGAGCCCGATCCCGCTCGACGCCAGGAGCACGCCCGCCAGCGCCCGGAACCCGCGTTCGCCGCCGCGTCGCGTGCAAGCAAGGCCGACCGCGACCACGGCCAGCGCAAGCGCGATCGGCGAACACTGGAGGAGATTTGCGTTGCGGTAGGCGACCCCGTGGTCCGTCGCGGTCCACAGGACGAGGAACGCGCACCCCAGGAGGCCGAGCACGAGGCTCACGAGCGCCGCCAGCACGCCGAACGCGACGCGACCGATGCGACGCTGTGCCCCGAACCGGCCGAGGCCCGCGAAGAGCCCGCCGAGGACGACTCCCGCGATCGCGAACCATGGCGTCCACACGGGCGGTGCGCGCCGTAACGGGGGTCGATTCGCGGCGACGAGCACGGTCTCCCGCACGACGAGCGGGACGTCGCCGTCCGGCGTCGTGAGCGTGACCCGCCGGAGCGATTCTTCCAGCTTCGAAGGAAGGAACATCTCTTCCCACTGCGAGATGGGTCGATCGACCGCGGGTCCCAGCGCGATATCCAGAGCGAGCGCAAACCAGAAATCATCCCCCGTGACCCGCTCGGTATGCGCCCGGAAAGACATCTCGGCGGGCCTCTGAGAAGCCACGCGCAGGCGGCCGTCGATGACCGCGTCGATGGCGTCGCGCACGCGGGTCGAACAATTGTCGAGATAGTAATCGTATTTGTAATAGCGCTGGTCGAGCTCGGCGTTACGCCGCAGACGGTCGACGAGCAGCCGCTTCTGGGCAGCCGAGAGCGCGAGCTCCTGCGCGTCGAGCGACCGGTTCTCGCGGCGGTAGTGGGCTACCGTCGAGCCAAACGACTGCACCGAGAGCCAGTACCGCAGCCGGCCCTTCATGAAATCCGAGATGAGCGTCGCCGACTGGAACTGAAAGGTGCCGAAGTTGTAGACCTCGTCCCGGTGCAGGGCGGCGTCGTGCACGAGGAGAGCGTTGTGCCCGAACTTGAAGAACGGGTGATCGCCCGGCCCCATCGTGAGAACCGAAATGGTGAATTCGTCGCCCGGTTGGCCGGACGGGGCGGACTCGGCACGCGCGGCCCGCGGGAGCAGCGTCGTGGAGGCCAGCACGACCAGGAGGAGGAGAACGACCGGCGCCCTCATGTTCGCGACCCGCGTGCCGGAAAGACCTATCACGCCTCCGCCGGATCGCAGCCGCAATCGCACGCGTCCGGCGCGCCCGCGCGTGAGCGTGCGATGGTAGAGGGAGGCCCTCATGCGTATCGTGCTCACCGCGCTCGGGACCGTCGGCGACGTCGCGCCGATGTTGCGGATCGCCGAGGCCCTCGAAGCCGGCGGTGCGCGAACGCTCGTCTTCGTCAATCCGTTCTTCGAAGCGCATGCCCGAAGCCTGGGCCTCTCGGTGCGGGCGGTCGGCGAGCCATGGGATCCCGAGCAGATCGCGCGCGATCCGCAGCTCTACGACCCGTCCCACGTCTTTCGGCAGGTCTTCGTACCCCCTATCGAGGCCGAATTCCGCGCGATCGGCGAGGCCCTGGCCGAGTCGCCGACCGCGGGGGTCGTGAGCCACTTCTGGTGCTTCGGCGGCGTACTCGCGGCGGAAGCGCGGCGCGTGCCGTGGGCCGCCGTCAGTCTCGCGCCGATCGCGTGGCTCTCCGTGCGAGACCCCAGCCAGATCGCGGCGTTTCCCATTCCGCCGTGGATCCTGCGCTCGGTCATCCGGTGGCTCGTGCGCCCGCGCACGCTGGAGCTCTACGAGCCGCACGTGCAGAGGGCGGCGCGTGCGCTCGGTCTTCCCGAGCTGCCGAATCGCTACTGGGGCATGCAGACGCGAGCCGCGCTCAACGTCGGTCTCTGGTCCCCCTCGTGGCGAGCGCCCGCGGCGGACGATCCGACGAACGCGCGCATCGTGGGCTTTCCGGCCGTGGCGCGAAACGTTGCGGCCCTGGTCGGGGCTCCGGGCGCGTCCGATCCCGGGGCAAGGCTGCCACCGCCGATCGAGTCGTTCCTGCGCGAGGCCTCCGCGGAGGGTGGCGCCGTCGTGATGGGGATGGGCTCCGTTCCGTCCGTATCGGAGCCGCTCTACCGGGAGGCGGCGCGCGCATGCGTCGCGCTCGGCCGGCGCGCGCTCCTCGTCGGCGCCTCCGAAAATCTCGACGCCGAATTCGGCCCCACCATTCGCACCGCGGCGGCAGTGCCTTACGCGGCAGTCTTTCCGCGGGCGAGCGTCGTCCTGCACCATGGGGGCGTGGGTTCGATGACCGCGGGGCTCCGCGCCGGCCGCCCGGCGATTGCCATGCCCTTCGCCAACGACCAGTTCGACAATGCCGCACGCCTCGAACGGCTCGGCGCGGGGATCGCGCTGCCGCAGCGGCGCGCGCTCCACGGTGGGCTCCGCGCCGCGATCGCGCGGTGCCTGGCGTCACGCACGATGGCGGCGAAAGCCGCGGCCGTCGCGCGCAAGCTCGCGACCGAAGAGGACGGCGCCGTCGTCGCGGCGCGAGAAATCCGTCTTGCGTTCGACCGCCGCCCTGGCGCGCCGTAAGTGCTAAATCGGCGGTCCCGAAGGTGAACGCTGACTCAGCAACAAATCTGGGCGATAAATCAGCGAGCGCGTTCGCGGAATCGCGCTCGCTGATTTAGAAGTCGCGCCGGCATGCCCGAAGCCGAGTCGCCGCTGCGCTTTCCGCCGGAGCTCCCGATCACGGCGCGCGTGCGCGACATCGCGGCCGCCATCGACGAGAACCCCGTCGTCATCGTGGCGGGCGCCACCGGCTCGGGCAAGACCACGCAGCTGCCCAAGATCGCGCTCGCGATGGGCCGCGGCGTCCGCAGGATGATCGGCGTCACCGAGCCGCGGCGCATCGCTGCAACGAGCGTCGCGGCGCGCGTCGCGAGCGAGATCGGCTCGCCGCTCGGCACCGAGATCGGCTACCAGGTCCGCTTCGACGACCGCACGTCGGCGCAGACGTACGTCAAATTCATGACCGACGGGATCTTGCTCGCGGAGATCCACGGTGACGGCCTTCTCCAGCGGTACGACACGATCATCGTCGACGAAGCCCACGAGCGAAGCCTCACGATCGACTTCGTGCTCGGCTGGTTGAAGCGCCTTTTGCCCAAGCGGCCCGACCTGAAAGTGGTCGTGAGCTCGGCGACGCTCGACACCGATCGCCTCTCGCATTTCTTCGGCAAGGCGCCGGTGATTACCGTCGAGGGACGCACGTTTCCGGTGGACGTTCTCTACGAGCCTCCAGCCGACGACGTGGATGGCCCCGAGTCCGTGGCCAACGCCGTCGACAACATCGTTTCGCTCGATCCGCGCGGCGACGTCCTCGTGTTCCTGCCCGGCGAGCGCGAGATCCGCGACACGGAGCGCGAGCTCCAGGCGCGCGCGCTGCCGCACACGACCGTCCAGCCCCTCTATTCGCGGCTCTCGGCCGCCGAGCAGGCTCGCGTCTTCGCGCCGATCACGGGCCGCCGCGTGATCCTCGCGACCAACGTCGCCGAGACGTCGCTCACGATCCCGGGCATCGTCTACGTCGTCGACATGGGCGTCGCGCGCCTTTCACGCTACGACTCGCGATCGGGGACGACGCGCCTGCAGATCGAAGGGATCTCGCAGGCGAGCGCCGACCAGCGCAAGGGCCGCTGCGGCCGCGTGCGCGAAGGCATCTGCATTCGTCTGTACGACGAGGCGAGCTATGCGGCGCGACCGGCGTTCACCGACCCGGAGATTCTCCGAACGGGGCTCGCGGGCGTCATCCTCCGCATGAAGGCGCTCGGCCTCGGCGACGTGGAGGACTTCCCATTTCTCGATCCGCCCCCCTCCCGGTCGGTCACGGAAGGTTACCGCGTGCTCGAAGAGCTCGGCGCGCTCGGCCCGGATCGCGAGCTCACTCCGCTCGGCGAACGCCTCGCGCGCTTTCCCGTCGATCCGCGCATCGGGCGCATGATTCTGGCCGCCGAGCAACACGGCTGCGTCGCCGACGTGCTCGTCGTCGCCGCTGCGCTCACCGTGCAGGACCCGCGCGAACGGCCGCGCGAGCACCAGCAGAAAGCCGACCAAGCGCACGCGCGCTTTTCGCACCCGCGATCGGACTTCGCGAGCTTCCTGCGCCTCTGGGCCTTCGCGCGCGCGGCGGAGCGCCGCGGAAGCACCCAGCTCCGCCGGGCCTGCAAAGAGAGCTTTCTCTCGTTTCTCCGGATTCGCGAGTGGATGGACGTCCACAAGCAGCTGCAGGAAGCCGCGCGCGAGATCGGCATTCCCATTCCGGCGCCGAGCGCCGCCGCGGATTCCGCGGCAGCGGACCCGGCGACGGCGGATTTCATGAAGCCCGAAGCCGAAGCGGCGTTCCACACGGCGCTCCTCACGGGGTTGCCGTCGAAGATCGGCCAATGGAACGACGAGAAGCGCATCTACCTCGGCGCTCGGCAAACGCGCTTTTCGATTCATCCGTCGTCGGTGCTTTCCCGCAAAACGCCGGCGTGGGTCATGGCCTACGAGCTCGTCGAAACGACGCAGCTCTACGCGCGCACGGTGGCGAGGATCGAACCAGAGTGGCTGCTCCGGGCGGCGCCCCACTTGCTGAAGCGGAGCTACGCCGATCCGCATTGGTCCGAGAAGACGGGGCGCGCGACGATCAAAGAGCAGGCGACGCTCTACGGGCTCCCCGTCTTTCGCGACCGGAGCGTCGACTACGCGAACGTGGCGCCGGCGCAGGCGCGCCTCATGTTTCTGGATCACGCGCTCGTGCGCGGCGAATACCGATCGCCCGGCGCGTTCCAGGCGCACAACCGGGAGATCCTCGAACGGGTCGCGAGACTTCGCGACAAGGCGCGGCGCAGCGACATGATGTCCGACGAGGGCGCGCTGCTCGCCGTGTTCGATCGACTCGTGCCGCGCGACGTCGTCAACGGGAAGACGTTCGAAACGTGGCGGACGGTCGCGGAGAAGGAGAACCCGGAGGTCCTCCATCTGTCGATCGGCGACGTCCTCGCGGGCGAGTCATCGCTCAAAGCCGAGGACTATCCCGATGCGATCGCGCTCCACGGCGTGACGCTCGACGTGGGCTATCGGTTCGACCCCGCGGCCGAAGACGACGGCATCACGCTCACCGTCCCCCTCGCGCTCGTCCCGCAGATCGAACCGGGCGAGCTCGATTGGACGATCCCGGGCTGGCACCGCGAGAAGATCGCCGCGCTGCTCGAGACCCTGCCGCGCGCGCTTCGCCGCGAGCTCGGCGAGGTCCGCGACCTGGCGGCCGAAATCGCGCCGCTCCTCGTGCCGTTCCACGGACTTATGATTCCCACGCTGGCGGCAGCCGTGTCGCGGGTCAACGCGGTCGAGGTGGGCGAGGACGCGTTCGCGCCCGATCGCGTGCCCTCGTACTTGCGGTTGTCGTGCCGGATCGTGAGCGAGGGCGGCAAGACGCTCGCCATGAGCAAAGACATCGGTGCGCTTTGGCAGCAATACGCGCCCGAAGCGCGAGCCGCGTGGAAGGATACGGCGCCCTCCCCCCGCTGGACGCGCAAAGGCATCACGAGCTGGGACTTCGGCGATCTGGAGCCGTTCGTCGTGCGGCGGGTCTCGGGGATTGAAGTGCGCTCGTATCCCGCGATCGTCGACCGCGGGGCTTCGGTCGACCTCGCGCTCCTCGAGTCGAAGGCGGCGGCCGACGCGGCCACCCGCGCGGGCGTCCAGCGTCTTTTCGCGATCGCCACGCGTCATGTCGTCGCGGTGTGCGGACCTCGCCTGCCGCCGGGCTTCGCGCGCCCGAGCGGCGCGCCCCTCGCGCGGTCCGACAGCGACGCGTTCGCCGCCATGGCCGTCGCGCGCGTCGTGGAAGACGCGTTCGGTCTCGGGGAAGGGCCCTCTCCGCGGACGAAGCGCGAGTTCGAAGATCGCCTCGCGATCGGCACCCCCCGCATCGCGGCGTCTTTCCGGCGGGTGAGCGAGCTCCTCGCGCGCGTGGCTTCGGATCTCGACGCCACGCTGCAGGCGCTGCGAAGCGCCGCCAAGCACCCCGGTGCGAAGATCGCAATTGCGGAGATCCGCGCGCAGCTCGATGCCCTCTTCCCGGCCGACTTGCTGTCGTGGATTCCCCTCGCGCGCCTGGAGCACTTCCCGCGGTACTTGCGAGCCGCGCAGGCGCGGCTCGGGCGCGCGATCGCGGACCCGCGCAAGGACTCGGAAAAGATGGCGCGCGTCGCGCCCCTCTGGGCCGCGTTCTCGGCGAAGCAAGCGACCGCGCGCGACCGCGAGATGGCGCTCGCGCTCCGGTGGTCGTTCGAAGAATTGCGCGTCGCGGTCTTTGCCCCGGAGCTCAAGACGCCGAAGCCCGTCTCGCCGGCGCAAATGGCGTCCGAGATCGCGGCGCTTCGTTAGCGCAGATCGATCTTCTTTCCAGGGAGGGCGTGCGTCACGAGCACGACCGAGTTGGCCTGGGCGCTGGTGACGCTCATCGCGTCTTCCGCCAGATCGAACGCGACCCCCCACGGAATCGTGTCTTCTGCCGCCAAGACGAGCTCCGCCGCGCCGCATCCTTCGCGGCGTTCGCGGACCGCGGCGAGGCCGAGCGTGAGGTCTGGACCCGCCAGCCCTCGAGCGACCCTCTTCGTGGAGCCCCCGCCCGCCGGCCATACCGCGATCGACCCGTTCTTCGCGATCCAGACGACGGCCGCACAATCCGCCACGGTCGCCGGCGAGGAGAGTGCCAGCCCTTGCGTCGTGTTGTCGCGCGCTTCGGACTTCACGATCGCACCGGACGCCTTCGCCCGGAAAATCGCCTGCGCGACCGCGGCGACGTGCGAAGGCTTCGCGTTCCGCATGGCGACGAACGACACGGTGCGGCCCTCGATCCCCGGTTTGCCGGAGAGGAGCCCGAAGGCTCGGTCGGTGAGGCCCGGATCGGTCACGGAGACGCTGTCTTTCCCGACGGCGACGGTCTTCGGATCCACGATGATCTCGGGCGCCGCCACTTCGACGACCGGCGGGGGGCTCGGCGCCGGCGCGGTTTCCGGGGCAACGGCGGGGGTGGCTCCGTTCGTCGAGGTCGGAGTGGGTCCGGTTGCCGGAGAGGCGCCTTCGTCGCATGCGGCGAAGACGCCGGCGACGGCGGCTGCCGCGAAAAGCGCCCACGGACCGGAGAGCCGCCACCGTCGCCCATGCGCCCGGCGCTTCGAGAAATTGCAGCCTGCGGGAACGGTACGACGCGGCATCATGGCGTCGCATCCTCGCCCGAACGGGGACCACGCGCCAAATTCCGCTCGGAATTGGCGCGCCCCGCCCGCGATCGGTACGCTTCAAGGAGCCCCTCATGAGCGAAGTGGCTCTCCCCGCCGACGCGCCCGCGCTCACAGGGTCGCTCGTCGCGGGCAAATACCGCGTGCATGACCTGATCGGGTCGGGGGGTATGGGCACTGTGTGGCGTGGCGTTCATGTCACTCTCGGCACTCCCGTCGCGATCAAGTTCATTCGCCCGCAGGTCGCCGAGCAGCCCGAAGCCCGCGCGCGCTTCGAAATCGAGGCCCGCGCGGCCGCCCGGCTCCAGTCCGTCCACGCCGTTCACGTGTTCGACTATGGGCTGAGCGACGATGGATTGCCCTACATCGTCATGGAGTTTCTCCAGGGCGAATCGCTGTCCGATGCGATCATCGGACGCGGCCCCCTGCCCCCGACCGAGGTCGCGCAGATCATCGGCCAGGCCGCACGCGCTCTGTCGAAGGCGCATGCGGCCGGGATCGTCCATCGCGACCTGAAGCCGGACAATATTTTCCTCGCGCGGACGGACGAGCCGGTCGAGGGCCTCGGGTACGTGGTGAAGCTGGTCGACTTCGGGATCGCCAAGATTCTCGACGACGCCGCTCCCGCGAAGAGCAACACCCCCCACGCGAGCATGGGAGGTCCGACCCGCGAGGGGACGGTCATCGGGACGCCCAACTTCATGGCGCCCGAGCAGCTCGCGCTCGGCGGCGCACCCGGGCCGCTCACCGACCTGTGGTCGCTCGGCGCATGCACGTTCGCCGCGCTCAC
>DATHQY010000299.1:0-5323 GCA_035482215.1 Polyangiaceae bacterium
CAAGTCCCCCGGGCTGAGGATCGCGAGGCTCCGATCGGTCATGGCGACCCGCCGCAAGAGGCGCACGCGGCCTTCTTGCAGCAGAAACGACTCTTGCGCGGGGCTGCCTTCTTGCAGAATCGTCTCGCCGGCTGCGAAGCGCCGCCCGTAGCGGGCCATGAGCCGCGCGCGTTCTTGCGCCGGAATGTCGCCCCCGGAAACGTCGGTCGCGTCCCGATCGCGGTCCAAAAGCGATGCCCGGTCGTTCGTCCCCTCGTTCATCGGCGCCCGAAAAGGGTACACGCGTTGGGCCGTTTGCACGAGTACGCGGCCGCGCACGCGTACGCGACCGAATGCGCGCACGAGTTTGCGTCGACGGCGCCGCGCGCGCGATACTCTGCCGCCCACCATGGCGCGCACCGCGACCCTCTCGCGCAAGACCAAAGAAACGAACATCGAGGTCACCCTCGACCTCGACGGGTCGGGCCGTTCGGACATCGTGACGCCCCTGCCCTTCCTCACGCACATGGTCGATCAGCTCGCGCGCCACGGGCTCATCGATCTCACCGTGCGAGCCGCGGGGGACGTCGAGATCGACGGGCATCACACGACGGAAGACCTGGGGCTCGTCATCGGGCAAGCGCTGAACAAGGCGCTCGGCGACAAGGCGGGGCTCGTGCGCTACGGCTGGGCCACACTTCCGATGGACGAAGCGCGGGCGACCTGCACGCTGGATCTCTCGGGGCGGACCCACTTCGTCTGGGAGGTGCCTCTGCCGCACGGGTCGAAGCTCGGGACGTGGGACGTTGAGCTCGCGCCGGTCTTCTTCGAGGCGTTCGCGCGCGGAGCCCAGTGCAATCTGCACGTGGTCCTGCACCGCGGCGAGATCCTGCACCACATCGTCGAGGTGAGCTTCAAGGCGCTCGCGCGCGCCCTGCGCGATGCGATGCGGATCGATCCGCGAGCGATCGGGGTCCCGTCGACCAAGGGCAGCCTCTCGGATTGACGCGCGCGAAAGCGCCGGCGGGTCGAAAACTGGGCCGGTGGTGGGAGCCCGTGCGACGGTCGGCGCATGCACGAACGACGCATCAAACGAAGCACGGATCGCGTGATGGCGCTGCAACTGCTCGTCGAAACGGTCGCGGATCGGAGCGGCGTGCGCGCGCTCATCCTCGTCGACGACGCCGGTCAGATCGTCGCCGGCATGGGGCCGGCGCACGACCTTCCAGGCCTCGCCCGCACCGCGCGCGACGTCGCCTGGCGGCGCGCCGACGTGGCGTCGATTCGCGCGACGGACGTCACGGCCCGCAGCGTGGCGACGGCGGACGGCATGCTCTACTTCGCGGCGCTCGGCGATCGCGTTGCGGGCGTCGGCGACGCGGTCCGCGCGGTCCAGCGGATTCTGCACGAAACCGCGCCCTCCTGAGCGGAGTTGAACCGCCCGGAGCCGCCCTTGCGCAGGCGCCGGGTGGCTACCGGCTCGGAGCCGCCGAGTCCCACCCGCTGGCCGCGGCGAGACCTGCCAGCATCACGTTGTAGTCCATCAGCGCGTAAAGGTGGCGGACGCGCGCCGCGGCGTACGCGCGAAGGGGCTCGAGGAGCGCGCCTTCCTCCGCAGTGCCGAGGTCGATCTGGTCTTTCACGATCGCCATCCAGTGCTTCGTGCCGTGCTCCTCGCCGGCCAGCGCCTCTTCCCGCGTCTTCGCTTCGAGCGCGTCGGCGTAGGCCTTCTGGACCTCATAGGCCGCATTGCCGAGCGCGAGCTCCTCGAGACACTGCGCCTCGTCCCACTGCGCCTCCGCCTGCTCCGCGCGCGCCGCCTTGGGCAATAAGTCGAGCCCCCATTGGGTCCCGATCGCGGCAGCATAATAGAACTGGTTATAGGCGTCCGTGGACCAGAGGTTCAACTGGTTTGGGGCACCTGGGGTCGTCTGGTAGTTCACGGACACCGCCAGAATCACGTCGGGAAAAAGCTTCGCGCGGCTGTAGTCGATGTTCGCCTTGCGCGCGGCGACGCGCGCGCGGGCCGCGTTCACGTCCGGCCGTAGAAGGCGCGACGCTTCGAGGTACTGGACGATCGCCGCGAGCGGACGATCGGGCCGATCGAGCGGGGCGTCGACGATGTCGAACCGCTCGGGCACGCCAGTGAGAAGGCGCAGCGCGGCGAGACCAAGCGACTCGCCTTTCGGCGCGAGGAGCGCTTGTGCGCCGGTCTCTTGCCGGTACGCCTCGAGCCGCAAGCGATCGATCTCGGTCACCTTCGGATCCCCGCGAGCGATCTTGTCTTTGATCCCTTGGATTGCGGAATCGAGCTGCCCGATGGCGGAATCGATGACGTACTTTGCATCGCGCGCGAGCTCGACGCCGTAGTACGCGCGCCGGACGTCCATGCGCATGTCCTGCCGCGCCTTCTCGAGATCCCACTCGCTCGCGCGCACGTTGGCCTCCGCGACGTCGATGGCGCCTTGGAGCTTGCCGAACGTGTAGAGCGGGATCGAAGCGTTGATGCCGAACTGCAAAAACACGCTAGGGTTTTCCGCAACGCTGTTCGCGTTGACGTTGTTCAGCGTGCTTTGCGCATACACGAGCGTGCCCGACACGGTCGGGCTCGGCCCGAACGCCGACGTCGCGGACCACCCCGAAAACCACGGCGTCCATACGGCTTCGTCGAGCTGTGCGTGCGCCATCGCGAGGCGCGCACGAACCGCGGACAAATTCGCGAAGCTACGGTCCGCCAGGGCAAGGCACTCGGGCAGCGTGTATGCGTGCGCCGGCTCGGCTTCGGCGTACGCCGGGGGGTCCGGTTCCGCGTGTGCCGGGGGATCCGGTTCCGCGCGCGCAAGAAGCGGCACGCCGAGCGCGGAGGCGATCCCCGCAAAGAGCATGACCGTTCGAGACCCCGGAACCACCATCGCGACGCGCGAGCGTTACCATGTCTGGAGGCCGCCTGCCGCCCGGCACCACCTTAACGGCGCCGCTCGCGTGGACGTAGATTGCATCCAAGGAGTGCCTGCGTCGTCGGCCTTCTTTGGCCCGACACCGACGCCAAGCCGTTTCGGCTTCGAGCGAAACGCAGGAGTCGCCGCCGGCATCCGATGACGCTACGGGAGGAGCGCCCATTCAGCGCCCTGCCCGTTCCGCCCATCTCCGCGAATCGCAGTACGCATCCATGACCCAAGCGGCCACCTTCACGCCCTCGTCGGCTCCCTCCTCCGTCGCCACCGCACCCCGCGCGCCTCTCCTTCCCGCCCGCCCTCGCGTGGCCGCCGCGCGGGCGACCAACAAGTGGGGCATCGCGATCGCTGTCGCCCTCGGCGCGCTGCTCGAAGTCGTCGACACGAGCATCGTGAACGTCGCCCTGACGGACATTCAGGCCGCCCTCGGCGCAAGCCTCACGGAGGTGAGCTGGGTCGTGTCGAGCTACGCCGTCGCCAACGTCATCATTCTCCCGATGACGGCGTGGCTCGGTTTCCGGTTCGGCAAGAAGCGCTACTTCATCTTCTCGCTCATTGCGTTCACGGTAGCGTCGGTCCTCTGCGGCCTCGCCACGTCGCTGCCGATGCTCATCGCCGCGCGCGTCTTGCAAGGACTCGGCGGCGGCGGCCTGCTCGCGAAGGCGCAATCGATTCTGTTCGAGACCTTCCCGCGCGAAGAGCAGGCCATGGCGCAGGGCTTCTTCGGCGTGATCGTGATCGCCGGGCCCGCGATTGGCCCGACCCTCGGCGGCTACCTGACGACCAACGTCGACTGGCGCTGGATCTTCTTCATCAACATCCCCGTCGCCATCGCGGCAACGTTCCTCTGCCTCATCTTCTTGCCTGCTGACGAAGAGAAAGCACCCGGCGCGCTCGCGCCGGTCGACTGGTCGGGGATCGCGCTCTTGACCCTCGGGCTCGGCGCTCTGCAAACGGTGCTCGAAGAAGGGCAGACGGACGACTGGTTCGATTCCGGGTTCATCCGCACATTCACGGCGCTCGCCGTCTTCGGCCTCGCCACGTTCGTCGTCCGCGAAATGATGACCGAAGCGCCCGTCGTCGACCTGCGCGTGCTCCGGTATCGCTCGCTCTGGTCGGGTAGCATCATGTCCGTCGTCATCGGCATGGCGCTCTACGGGGCGCTCTTCGCGGTGCCCATCTTCGCGCAGACGATCCTCGGCTACACGGCGGAGCAGACCGGGTTTCTGCTCTTGCCGGGCGCACTCGCATCGGCAGTCGCGTTCCCGCTCGCGGCGCGGCTCCTCAGCGTCTTCGACCCGCGCGTGATGCTGACGGGCGGCGCGTTGCTCCTGGCCGGCGCCGTCCTGCAGCTCGGGCACCTGAGCCCGCAGACGGGCTACTGGGACCTCTTCTGGCCCCTCATCCTCCGCGCGTTCGGGACGGTGTTCATGTTCCTTCCGCTGAACATGGCCACGTTGGGGCCCATCCCGAAGAAAGACGTCTCGGCGGCGTCCGGTTTCTTCAACCTCACGCGGCAAGTCGGCGGAAGCGTCGGCGTTGCACTTCTCACGACGCTCCTCGCACGCCGCAACGCGATGCACCGCACCGTGCTTGTCGAAAAGCTCATCGCCGGCTCGGTCGCGGTCGATCAGCGCCTCGGCTTCCTGACGCACGGCTTCGCGTCGTCGGGGATCGACCCCGCGGCCGCGCACCAAAAGGCCATCGTCGCGCTCGACGGGCTCGTGAACCGCCAGGTCGCCGTTCTCTCGTTCGGGGACACCTTCTGGGCCACCGCGGCACTCATCGTCGTCTCGCTGCCGCTCGTCATCCTGCTCGGCAAGCCGACCCAGGGCGCGAAAGTCGACGCCGGCGGTCACTAATCGGCGGCGGCATTTCCGGCCGCATCGCTTCGACGAGTCGTCGATCCGAGCTCGGACACCCATCGATTCCGGATGACTTCGGGTGCCCCGCGGTCGAGAATCGGCCGAGACGCGTGCGATCGGCGCTTCCGGGAGAGAACGAGAGTGACCTTGAAATTGTCGCGAAGGATGGGGAGGCTCGTGGCGGGCGTCGGGGCCGTCAGCGTTGTCGTCGCCTGTTCGAGCTCGAATGGGCCGTCGCCCGGAGCCCCGCAGGGTCCCGTCGGCGCGATTTGCCCGAGCAACCCGGCGTGTTCCGCCATCGCCTTGAACGGAACGTCATTCCCCACCACCGTCGACGAGACGACGTGGGAAGAGTGCGGCGCCTGCGAATACGACGTTCTCATCAATGCGTGCACCGAAGCGGCGGAGGGCGGTCTCTCGACGCCGTACCTCTCGCTCGACCCGTCCACAGGACCCGAAGCTCTCCAATGTTTTTTGGCGGAGCTTCTGCTCTGCCAGCAGAAAAACGGCTACTACGCGACGACG
>DATHQY010000300.1:0-3832 GCA_035482215.1 Polyangiaceae bacterium
CCCGCACCGAATGACCCTGTGCGTCACGCGAAGGGATGTAGTGCGCATCCATCGCGCATTGGAGGGCGGCCTCGCTCGTCCCGGCATCGGCATCCACCAGACGGACCGCTACCGCGTGTCCCTCGGCGTCCACGTCGGCGATTACGTGCGCGTAGGCGGGCCGAAAGGCCACCGAGACCGCGCAGGCGCGCCAGTCGGGATTTTCGACGCGTGCCGGAGTGTGCCACAGGCCCGGATCGCCTTTGGCGCCCTCGCCGCCCCCTTCCGCGTCCGGGCTGCCAGCCGCGCCTTGGCCGCGCGTGTCTTCGTTGGCCCGCGCGGCAACGCGGGCGTAGAGCCAATCGAGGGAGGGCGGCGGACTGAGGTTCGCCGCCTTCGCGGACTTGGCGCCCTTGCCACGGATGGCCGCCGCCGAGCTCCGCCGTTCGGCCGTACGCCCCTGCCCCTGCCACGTCGACAAACCCGTGTCGCCGCCCTGGCCCTCCGCAAACGACGTGTCGAGGAGCGGCTCGACTTCGATGAACCGCTCGTGATGCCGTTGGCGGCTGGCATGCGGCAAGAGCCGCGTCGGCCCATCCGGCGCGAACGCCCAGGCCCACAGGAGAGTGTGGGCCTGAATCGATGCGAGGAGCGCAATCGTGCTGCGCCAGCCACTGGGAGTCACGGCCGGGACCCTCCGAGAAAACGTATATAGCTCATAGACGCGTCACTTGCCGCGCAGAAACCGTTCGCAAAACGTTCGCGAAAAGCCTGCGCGCGATCAATGCTGCGCGGTAGTCCGTCTCGAGAAGGAAGTGACCTTGTTGTTGTCCCGACACCGCCGCGCATTCACGTTATCTCGCGTGCTCCCCCTTTCTGTGGGACTCCTCCTGGCCGTCCCCGCGTGCGACTCCTCATCGCCCGTGGTCGCCCTCCCAGGATTCGACGCGGCTTTCCCACCGGACCAAGGAGCCTCCGTCGCGCCCGTCGACGACGGGGGTGACGCGACGATGACCCAGACCGACTCGGGCGCGCCCGACGCCACCTTGCCCGCTGCAGATGCGGCTACCGACGGTGGGTCTGCGCTGTTCGATGCGCCCGCGCCCGATGGCGCGGCACCCATCGACGCGCCCTACGAGGCGACCAACGCCACCGAGGTTGACGCCGCCTCTCCGGATGGCGGTGCGGCCGACGGGGCATCGGACGATTCGACCGACGCGTCCTCGGCAGGCGACGGCACATGCGACCTCGGGTCGGCCGCGAATTTCGCCACCGACCAGACGCTCAGCGTCTTCGGAACGCCCACGTATTTTGAGGACGGCGGATCTCTCCCGGCCGGCGAGTACCGGGTCACCTATCTCGACGGCTGCATGATGTATGGGAGCGGTCAGGGATGGACCGTGAATGCCTACGACGGCGAACCCGATTCTTGGTGGCTCATCGGCGCGACGACGTCCGATCGCATCGTGGTGCCTCCAGGAACGGTCGGGTACGCGCCCGGCACAGGAGCCTACGCGAACTTCGGCGACTGTGTCACCGCGAGCCAGATGGTGCCGCCCGTCGACTTCTATTTCGACGGCGGTCCCATCGGCGTTTGGCTGCAGGATAACCCGTATACCGACAACACCGCCGGCCCCGACGGCGGCAACCCGCGCTGGGAGCTCACGCTGCTCGGAGACTGCTCGCTCGTCTCGCAATAAGCGCGTTCACGCGGCCGCAGTCACCCGGTGGCCAACGCGAAACGCATTGCGACGAGCCGCGCGATCGCCACGTGCGCGCCTTCGAGCGCCGAGATCGGAGCCTCGCTGTCGCTCAGATACGCCGCGATCACGACGGGCTGGCGGCCGCGTAACGTCACGATCGCGACGTCATTGCACGCGCCGCGGGTGCCCGTGCCGGTCTTGTCGCCGATGGTTGCGCCGGGGGGCAGACCCGCGCGCAGGCGGCCCCGACCCGTTTCGCAGTCGCGTAGAAACGTGAGAAGCTTGGCGCGCGACGCGCTCGACAGAACGTCGCCGGCCAACACGGTTCGAAGCATGCCCGCCATGGCGCAGGGCGAGGTGGTGTCGCGCGGATCGCCGGGCGCGTTTTCGTTGACCCACGGTTCCGGGCGATCGAGGCGCGAGATGGCATCGCCCCAGCGCCGGTAGGCGTGGGTCAGCGCCATAGGGCCGCCCACGCGGCCGAGCAACAGGTTCGCCGCCGTGTTGTCGCTGACCGTCACCGCTGCGCGCGCGAGCGCCTCTAAGGTCATCGCGCCGTCGGCAACGTGGTTCTCGGTCACGGGCGCATGCTCGATCAAATCCGACTTTCCGTACGGAACCGGTTCGTCCAGGGAGAGCTCCGCGCGATCGACTTTCTCGAAAATCGCCGCGGCAAGGGTCCATTTGAAGGTCGAGCACATCGCGAAGCGCTCGTCGTCGCGTCGTGCGATCGCGACGCCGCTGGCCGTGTCGAACCCAAAAACGCCGACGCGCCCACCGACACGCGTCTCGATCGCCGCCAGCGCGCCTGCGATGTCGGGTGGATCGGTCCCGATGCCGGCCCTCGCTGAAGTCTGTGACGTTCGCGCGCTGCATCCCCCGAGAGCCACGGCGGAAAACGCGCGAAGGAACTCGCGGCGAGACGCAACGACGCTCATACGGCGGAACCTCCGCGGAAGGGCTTCTCTGGTATGGCTCGAAGGAAGTCGTTAGAACACGACATACGGTGACCGCCGCAATTCGTTGCCACGGCCACCTCCACGTCAGGGCATTGATTTCTTGCCCTGCGCGATCGGAGGCAGTGAGAGCGCGGCCCGGAGTCGCGCCACCGCCGCGCGCGCGCGCACGGGTTCGGCCCTCACGCGGAGCCAAACGACCGCTTCGTCAATCGCGGCGCGCGGAAATGCCCTCATGGGATGTTCCTGTCCGAGAATCCACGCAAATGCCGTCATTACGCTTCGAACGACTGCCGAATCCGTCAAAAGCGCAACCCCCGGGCGCGGCTTTCCTTTCCCACCAGTGGCTTCGGCCACGCGCGCACGCTGACGCGAGTTGGGCGCACCGCCGTCCGTCGTGATCAGGATGCCTTTGTGCTCTCGACGGGCCTCGCGCACGAGCCACGTCTCCCACTCCTCGTCGGCGGGCGGCGCGCTCGTGTGGCAAAGGACGAGCAAGTCTTCCTCCGCCGTGAAGGCGAGCGTGCGCAGTACCGTGTCGTTCCGGGAAGTGTCGGCGGGCATCGGAAAGTACGGAGCGAGCATAACGGAAGGGACCGCCCCTGCCCAACCGCCGGCTCACGGACACGACGCGCCCATCGGACGACAGGCCACATTGTTGGTCTTGGCGCAACACAGAGTTCCGATTCCACATTGCATCTCGCAGGCGGTGCACTGTGCGACCGTGCAATTTCCGTTGCACGCGATGGGGCCGCAGCAAACGCTCGAGCCCACAGGCAACTGATTCGGACAGACCGCATCGCTCCCCGCGTCCACGAGGCTGCCGTCCGCCATGGCGGCCCCGGCCTCGTCGTCGAAGACGAGCACGGGAACGTCGCCACAAGCACCCGATGCGCCGACTGCAAGCACCAATAGGACGCGCCAGGAGCGCCGCGCCTCGTTCGTCCTTCGTGCCTTGGTCGACGGAAGCGTCTTCAACGAAACACCCCTCGCAGCAGTAGGCCGGCCCCCGTCGGACCGACGGTTGCCACGACCTCGGCGCTCGGGTGCGGCGATGAGGAGCCCGAGGCAGCAAAGGCGAATGCGGTCCCCACGCCGGCGGCCACGAGGCCGGTGCCCCCAAGGACCGCCGCCCAGGGGCCTTCGGCGAGCGCGTGGCTCCGCGTCTCTTCGATTGCGCCCCGATCTGCGTTC
>DATHQY010000301.1:0-4466 GCA_035482215.1 Polyangiaceae bacterium
CCGAGCCACCACTGGTAACCGCCGAAAAGGGAGCCTGCGATCGAGCCGCCTGTGCTCGTGTTGCCCGCATCGTCGGTGACCGAGGCCCCTCCGAGGCCGATGGCGGCGCCCGCGTGCCATCCGTCCTCGGGGTGGGGATACCAGTCGATCTGGGCACCGATGAGGAAGATGCTGCCGCTCGCGTGCCCGCTGAGGGTGGAGGACGTCGTCTGCGGCTGTCCGTTGACGACGTGCATCGTCGTGGCCTGAATTGCGGGGCCGCCGTGGAAGGTTCCGCTCGTCGTTCCGCCTTGAATCACGCCGGCCAGGACCAGGCCCGGAGCGAGCGACCCGCCGATGGCGAAGGCCGAGGACGAGCCGAAGCCCGCGATGGAGGCGGAGCCGTTGGGGCCGCTGCCCCAGACGCCGACCAGGCCGACGCCCGAGGAGGCGGCGAGATAAAACCCGTCGTGCCGCAGACGTAGGCGCCAACCGTTCGGAGGCATTTCGGGGCGCGCGCCGATCCCGACCGGAGCCGAAGGATTCGCCGCCGGGGTCGCGTCCGCGGGGGATGGGGGCGGGGCAGGCGCGGTCGTCGAGGTTTCCGGGCCGGGTGCGATGGGAGCGCCCGGGGGCGGAGCCGGCGAGTCCGGTGCGTTCGGAGGAAGCGCCGGAAGGGGAGTCGGTGTCGCTGTCTGCGCGAACGCGGAGGGCGCGGCGGCGAGGACGGAGAGAACGGAGAGCGGCAAGACAGTCGATGCAAAGCGCATGGGTAGCCAGAGAACAATTATCACGGCGATTTGTTACCGCGAACGCGCAGTCGGTGCGGCACGGACGATCGTGCGCAACTCGGATCGCTCACGGTCGATAGGGCAGCATGCAGCCTCTTTCGCCGTATCGCCCTCGCTATGGGAACACGAACGACGAGGATTCGTCGTCGCCCGCCCAGGCCAATGCGCGCGGTGCTCCAACGCCGCCGGCCGATCCGAGTGCCTTGCCCGATCTGCGGGACCCTTCGCTGGCGCTCCCTTCGACGCAATTGAAGCCACAGGCGATGGTCGATTCGCTCACGACGCGCATTCGCGATCAGGCGATGCGGCAAGGGCTCGACGATTTTTTGCAGTCGATGACCCCGGAGTTTCGGACCCCGGAGGGGCCCGCGTTGGTCCCGGTCACATTTCAGATGACCACCAACTACTCGAACCAGCCGCGTCTCGAGACGATCTCGTCGGACCCTCGAATGAAGGTGGCCATGAACGACGCGCACATCCCCGAGGGCAGGTTTTACCGAATCCTGCAAGGGCGCGGAACGGCGAGCGAGGTTCGCGCCCTCACGCAGGCGCTCATCGATAGGAACGGCCTCCCTCCGGGTCCGGGCTCCGTCGCCGAACGTGTTCGTGAAGTCATGTTCGCTCATCACATCGGTGTCGATTGCGCCGATTATACGCAACTCGCATTCTTATTTGCGACCGGCTTGAGCCGAAACAAGGCCGGATTTCGAGAAGACGAGGATCTTTCCATTCTGCCGCGCAGCCCCGCTTATCGGAGGATCGAATGCGAAAACGTGCGGCCAGGTGACATTTGCGTCCTCGGTCCCCCCCCGAAAGAGGAGGTCGGCCATCGGGTTATCGTCTATGGCCAGCATCTCGCTACCGACGGTGAGATGGACGATCTGCACTCGATGGGGGCACATGCGGCGACGTTTGCCACGCGGCAGCCCATTCGAGTGTTTCAAGTGGATTCCTCCTGGGGATGCGCCGTCCTCGACCCGACCGCGCCGCCGTCGAGCCGCAAGGTACCGGCGGCCAATCCACAGAACGGCGGAGTCATACGTGTCACTTGGTGGTACAGCGAAACCACCAAGGAATGGGCGATATGGGATTCCAACGGATTCCACGTGACTCCGATTGGGCCCTACGATCATCCACTCGTCGGATTCTACCGTCGAAGGGACAGCGAATCCCTCGCCTTGCCCGCGTTGAAGGGACAGTCATGAGCTGCGCGGCCCACGTCCCTTGCCTCGCGATCGTGATGATCGCGGGGCTTGCGACCGCGTGCCGTGGCGCGCCATCCGTTCAGAACGGCGCCTCGCCGGCGAACGATGCGGGCACGTCGAAGAAGGACGATGCGGCCGTCACGTTCAAACCGACGCCTCGGGTATTCGTCGATGGCATCGACTGCCGAAATAAGGGCGAGCCCGTGGACTGGACACGCGCGACGCTCCTTGAACCCAACCCGGACGACTTTCACTTCCACGGGCCTCGTGCCCATTCTTTCCTGTTGCCGCACAGCTTGCCGCCGTGTGATCCACCGCGATGGAACGGCGGAGGGCCGCCGCCGTGTGCGGCGGGGCTCGCGCCGGGCGAAGAGCCGGGGCCTGCTTTTCCGGCGGGGACGGTATATCTCGCCAATTGGGCCGACGACGACGCAGCTTCTGTTTGGGAATGGGACCTCGCGCGAGCCGTCGTGCGCCGTCGCCTCGAGCTTCATTTACCCGACGACCAGTGCGCCATGATCCTTCGTCGGTCGGGCACCGTACTTCATCTCTTGACGAATCCCGCAGCCGGCGGTCCCGGCTTTTACGCGCGCATCAGCAGCGACCTCGGGTCGTTCGTGATTTCTCCCGCGTTCGACCTGCGGACTGGTGGGCCAGACGGTTTCATCGCCAACGAGACGATGGCTGCCATCTTCTTCAGCGACGAAATCGACTCGAAATATGGGTTCATTGCGGAGACGTTCGACGCGCGGGCCCGAAAGATTGCGAGGCGATTTCTACCCGCCTCGGGACCGTCCGATGCGGTGATCTTTCAAGGCCATCTTTACGCACTGTTGGATCGAGTGAATCGAGACCACCTCGCGTTCGAACTCCTTCGTCTGGGGCGCGACTTGAGTATCGAACGACAATCGGTCGTGGCGCTGAAGCAACTCACGATTGAATATCCCGATTACGCAAGTGCCTCCATTTTCGTTTCACACAATCGACTGTTCGCGACCGATCGGGGAAACCCCCAGGTCATGGAGATCTCCCCCGAAGGTAAGGTCTCCGGGCTTCTCGATCGCTGCGTCACTCCCGATCTGCGCGGGGACGCGGTCGAAACGTGGGTCGGCCGCACGCACGTGGTTGCGTACGGCTCCAGCGCGGTGGAGTGGTCCGATTCGGAGGAGGAGCGTCCGCCGTTACCGTGCCCGGACGTCCCCTGAGCAATCGTCGTCCAGGTGCGTCACCTCGCCGCCGCCCTCACGGATCCGCGCGAGCCACCAGGAGCTCCACCGACGCCGCTTCGACGCTCGTCGAGGTAGGCGGCCGTGCCTTCGTGATCACGATGCGCACGCTCGTTGCGGGGCTGTCCGCGAAGAGGCGGTCCACGATGCGCCGGGCCAGCGTCTCGAGCAGACGATAGCTCCGCGCCGTACCTTCGTCTTCGATCGCCGAGGCGATGCGGTCGTAATCCACGACGTCGCGCCGGTCGTCGCCGGCGGGCAACTCCGTCGGCGGCAACGAGAGCTCCACGTTCGCCACGAAGTCCTGCGGCAGCCGCCGCTCGGAGGTCGATGCGCCGTGCTTGCTACGAAAGCGCACGCCGTCGAGCCTGATGCGATATTCCTTCGTTACGGACACGGCCTTGCCCTTGCGAAAATGAAGGCCTAGTTGAGAGCGCTCTTGTCGGGCTTTTGGCCCTCGAGGAAGACTGCCGTGACCTCTCGCTCGAGGGCTCCAACGAGCTCTCCGTTCATCGCCTCGAGCGAACCGGCGGCTCGCTCGACGTTGCGCTGGTAGACGAAGACGCGAACACGCGGTGGCGCGCCGCCGTCGGTCGGCGGCGTATCGAGCGCCAGCAGCGCGCGCGGGTCGACTCCGTCGACCACGAGCTCCGCGCCCGGCAGGTCGACCACGTACACTTCCGCCTCGCGCACGTACCGCCCGAGCACCATGTCGAGCTTCTCCATCGCGCTCTTGACGAGTGCCGCGAACGTCTCTCCGCTCGGCGCCCACGAAGGCGCCGGGCGCTGCCCGTCGAGCGCGCGCGATCGCAGGAGCGCCTCGGCGGCACCGCGCGCGTCGCCCTGTTCGTCGCGCACGAGGCCCAGGTAGTAGTGCGCGTCGGCGCTCTGCGGGTCCGCCTTGGCGGCCTGCTCGATGAGAGGCGCTGCTTTGTCGATCTGTCCGAGCTCGTACCAAGCCCGGCCGATCAGAAACAGGTACGTCGGGCCGTTGAAGGGACCGTCGGGCAGCATTTTCATCGCGCGTTTGGCCTCCTCGTAGTCCCCCTTGGCCATGAGCGCATCCACTTTGAGCAGGATGCAGTCGGCCACCTCTTCGTCCGTCTCGGCATAGTCGAGCGCATCTTCGATCTGCGCGATCGCGCCTTCGAGGTCGTCGAGCGGCGCGATCATGATCTCGGCCGCGTTGAGCATCGCCTCGAAGTACGTCTCGTCGAGTGCGATGGCGAGCCGATAGTGCTCGAGCGCGTCCTCCGCCTCTCCCT
>DATHQY010000302.1:0-5778 GCA_035482215.1 Polyangiaceae bacterium
CGACGCGAAAGGCAGCGCACTATGCGCGCGCGGCCGAGCACTACGGGCGTGGCGGCAACGAGGCTGCCTTTGCCGAAAACCTCGGTCAGGCGACGGACTTGGATCCGGCCAACGAGGAATTCGCGAACGCGCTCGCGGAGCTCTTCACCCGAAGCCGCCGCTGGGACGACCTCGTGGCTTTCTTGCTCAAGCGAAGCGATCGTCTGACGGACCGTGGGCGCCGCGTCGCGGTTCGCCGCGAGGCTGCGCAGCTGTACGGAACCGAGCTCCGAAACAAGGAAGCCGCGCGCGAGACCTGGGCCCAGATCCTCGAAGACGGAGAGGACAAAGAGGCCCTCGAACACCTGATCGAAGACGCGGTGTCCCGGGAAGACTACGAAGACGCGACCGGGTTTCTCCGCCGCCTGGAGGACGTCGTCGGGGACCGCGCGGAGAAGGCGCGTGTGGCGCTGCGCGAAGCGGAGCTCGTGGCGGACGGTCTCGGCGACGTCGCGACGGCGATCGCCCGCTACGAGCGCGTTCTCGCGGAGCTCGATCCGGCGTCCCGTCCGGCGCTGCAGGCCATCGCGGACCTGCAGGAAGCGCGCGACAACCCCGCAGCCGCGGCAGGCGCGCTCGAACGCGAGATGAAGTTGACAGCCTCGCCTGCGGATCGCGGCCCGATTGCGGAGCGCTTGGCGCGGCTGTACGAGCAGCTCGGCGAGCCCGAGAACGCGATTCGCGCGCTCGATATCGTACTCGCGGCGGACCCCGACGACTTCGACGCGCTCGCCCGCTTGTGCGACCTCTGCGAGAAGACGGAGCAATGGGGCAAGCTCGCGGAGCTCCTCGCGAAGCGCATTGAAGTCGAGGCGGACAACGAAGAAGTCGTCGCGCTGACGAAGAAGCTCGGCCGGGTCCTGGCCGACGAGCTCGATCGCGGGGACGAAGCGCTGGCCGTGTTCGAAGAGCTCGCGCAACAGGGCGAGGCCGCGATTCGCGATGCCTACGTCGAGCTCGGCGATCGGCTCGGATGGCGGGGCGTGGTCGCCGCGAAATTGGTCGAATGGTGGTTCGAAGCAAAGCCCAGCCCGGAGCGGACGGCGCACTTGCGGGGTGCGTTCGAGCGCTTCGCGGACGTGGGAAGGGACGACGACGCTGTGCGCGTCGGATGCGAAGTCATTCGCAGCAAAGGCGGCGATGCCAGCCTCGCGCAGCACCTCGAACGCCTCGCCGTGAAGACGAGCGACCTCGACGCACTCGCCGTCGCGCACGACTTCCTGTCGCGCGACATGACGGGAGCAGACCGCGCGCGCGAGCTCGTTCGGCAGGCCGAAGTGCAGCTGCAGGCAGGTGCCCCGCGTGCGGAGTGCCTGCGTCACGGCGAAGAGGGCCTTGCGAGCATCGCGCCTGATCAGGCGGAGCCTCTCCTCGCGCGCCTCGCAATCGTCGCCAAGGACGGCGCCGAGATCGTCGGCTTGTACGAGCGGCAGATCGGCCGTTGCAAGAATCCGGCGGATCGCGTCAACGCGCTCGCGCGCGCTGCGCAGATCGCGTCGATTCACGACCACATCGATCGCGCGAAGAGCCTGTTCGACCTCGCCCTCGGAGCGACGCCGACGGAGGAGTCCCTCGTCGTTCTCGAACGCGCGGCGCGCGAGGCGGACAAACACACGAAGACGGATGCCTTGCGCTCGACACTCTGCAGCGCCATGGCGACCGGAGGCCAGGGCGCGCGCGACGGCGGCCGTACGCGAGGCTCGCTGCTACGGCGCGCCGCTTCGCTCGCAAACGCGGAGTTGCACGACACCGACGAGGCCTTCGAGTTGCTCGGCGACGCGCTCGTCGCCCATGTCGAAGCGGCGTCGCTCGACGCTCTCGAAGAACTGGCGCGCCAGGTCCGCGACCTGCCGCGTGCGGAAGCGACGCTCACGCGCGCGCTCGGCGAGGTCTTCGAAGGCCCGATGGTGCGCCAGCTCCTCGCGCGGCGCGCGCGGGTGCGGCGCGACGAGCTGGACGACAAGGCCGGAGCCGCAGCCGACCTGAAGAAGCTCTACGATCTTTCGCCTACCGATCCGAGCGCGCTGGAAGAGCTCTCCCAGCTTCTCACGCAGCTCGGCGATCATCGCGCCATGGTCCAGCTCTACGAGGATCAGATTCTGCGCGGCAAGGACGTCGCCGCCCGCGCGGAGCTCGCGCGGCGCGTGGCGCGGCTTTGGGAGAACGAGCTGGGCGATCCCCGCGAAGCCGCCGACGCATGGCGGCGAGTCCTGCGCATGAAGCCGGGCGATTCCGAGGGAACGACGGGCCTCGAGCACGCCAAGGCGAACATGCTCAAGAAGGCGGCTCTGGAGTCCGAATCCGAGCCGCCGCCGGCGGTCGAGGAATCCCTGCCCGCGAAGGCGCCGAGCTTTGCCGCGGCGCAAACGGCCGCCCCGGAAGAGCCGACCATGGCCGCATCCGGGACCGCGGCGGCGCCGCTACCACAAGAAGAGGCCCCGCTCGCGAGCCACGACGAGGAACCCGCCGCGGTCGAGGCTGCGACGCCGGAGCGCGAGGCCGAGGAGGCGAGTGCGACCGCGACGAGCTCCAGCAGTGGCTCCATGCTTCGGGCGCCGAATCTCGTCGAGCCGGAAAGCGCGGGTCCCCCGCCCTCGCTCGACTTGCGTGATTCGGAACGGACGGCGAAGGCGAACATCATCGTTCCCCCCTTGGCCATCGGAGACGACGACGAAGCCGAGCACGAGCCGTACGACGAGGACGAAGCGGCGGACCCAAAGGCCATCACGGCGGTACGGACGGTCGATTCGCTGCGGCAAGAGAACCGCGACGAAGCGGGCGCGGACGACGAGAACGACCTCGAGATTCCGGTCGATGACGCAGCCATGGGGGACGACGTGGTGATCGCCGACGACCTCGCCGAGATGGTCGAAGGTGACGAGCCGAGCCCGCCGCCCGCGCCGGCGGAAAAGAAAGCTCCCACCGAGCCTCCGCCGCTGGGCAAGCGAAGCGTGCCGCCGCCGCTCCCGCGAATGTGAGCGAGCACGATCAGCGTCGTTCTTGAACGGTGCAAGACGACGGGTGCAGTCCGCCGGGGGCTACCCCGCCGGCTCGAAACGAAGCTCGTCCCCGGACAGCTCGGCGGGCACGCCGAGAAGGAAGGCCTCGTTGCGTTCGCCGTGACCGAACGGCGCCCCGGTACGCACGGGGATTCCGAGACCGCGCGTGCGCTCGTCGAGGACGTCTTCCACGGGGCGACCATCCTTCCCGGCCGGGCAGCGGACGAAATCGCCGAAGACGATCGCGGAGGCCCGCGCGAGATACCCTCCGAGCATGAGCGACGTCAGCATGCGATCGATCCGATAGGGGGATTCGGTCACATCCTCGATCACCAGAATGGCCCCCAGCGGAATCCAGAGGCGACCGGCCGCGGCCATCGCCGAGAGGAGCGCGAGGTTGCCCCCTACCAGCAGCCCCTTCGCAGAACCTCCGTGGAGGAGCTGCAGGCCACGCCACGACTGCGAGAAGGTCGGGCGCTCGAGCGCGGCGATCCACGACGCACGCACGGACGGCGCAACGGATGAACCGAGGCCCGTGACGTTCGGTCCGTGGACGGACGCGATGCCCGCGCTCCAGGCCATCGCGTGCAAAGCCGTGACGTCGCTGTGCCCGACGATCCACTTCGGTCGCTCGGCGAATTGGCTCCACGGAAGCTCATCGAGAATGCGCATGGCGCCGTAGCCCCCGCGGACCGCGAGGATCGCCTTCGCCTCGGGGTGAAGCATCGCCCGCGCGAGCTCTGCGCTTCGCCGCGCGTCGCTTCCCGCCAAGTACCCTTCGGTCGCGAGAATTCCCGCCGATACGGCAACCCTGTAACGAGCTCGGATCCAGGAAAGGCCTCGCCAAAGATCGTCGCGCCGGAAGGGGCTGGAAGGCGCCACGACGGCCGCGACCTCCCCGGGCGACAACGCGGGGGGCAGAGCGAGCCTCACGCCCGGTAGATTGCCGCGAAAGCAGGCGCCCGCCCAGATCCTTGCAGAAACCATCGGGGCGATTCTCTTCGAATCACGCGGAGGGCTTATGCTCCCCTCGATGACCGACCCCGCGCGCCCGAAGGTCTTGGTCGTCGACGACGACCTCGCGCTCGCGGAGACGATCGCCGACGGGCTCGTCGAGAACGGCTACGACGCTACCGGAGTCGGCTCGAGCCGCGAAGCGCTTCGAGAGCTCGAGAATGCCGAGTACGAAGCGGTGGTGACCGATCTCCGCATGCCGGGGGTCGACGGCCTCGATCTGCTCGCCCAGGCGCGCCGCCTCGCTCCACAGCGGCCCGTCATCGTCATGACCGCGTACAGCGCCGTGGAGTCGGCCATCGAGTCGATCCGGCAGGGGGCCTATCACTATCTGACCAAGCCGTTCAAAGTCGAAGAGCTGATTCTCTTTCTGGAGCGCGCCCTCGACGAGGCTCGCCTGCGGCAAGAAGCGGCGTCGCTCAAACGAGCCCTCCACGAACAGACCGGCGTGCCGGGCCTCGTGTCGCGCAGCGCCGCGATGCGGGAGCTCGTCGACGTGGGGCTGCGTATCGCCGACGCGAGCAACCCCATTCTCATCGTAGGTGAGACCGGCACCGGAAAGGGCGTGCTCGCGCGGGCGATCCACGCGGCGGCTTCCCGTGGCCAGCGCGCCTTCGTCACGGTCAACTGCGCCGCCGTGCCCGAGCATCTTCTCGAGAGTGAACTCTTCGGACACATCAAGGGCGCATTCACGGGCGCGACGTCGGGCCGTCGAGGGCTCTTCGAGCAAGCGTCGAACGGAACCCTCTTTCTCGACGAAGTGGGCGACATGCCGCTCGTTCTGCAAGCCAAGCTGCTCGACGCAATCGAGCGGGGCGTGATCCGCGCCGTCGGGTCCGATCGCGAACGCCCTGCATCGGCCCGCATCGTGGCCGCGACCCACCGCGACCTGCATGCGCGCGTCCGCGCAGGCACATTTCGGGAAGACTTGTTGTTTCGGCTCGATGTCCTGCGCCTCGAGATTCCCCCTTTGCGCGAACGGCCCGAGGACGTGCCCGCCTTGCTCGCCCATTTTCTCGCGCAAGCCCACTCCCGACACCCGCATTCGCCCGTTGAGCGGATTGGTCGTGAAGCCTTCGAGCGCCTTTTGGCGCACACGTGGCCTGGCAACGTACGCGAGCTCGAAAATACCGTGGAACGAGCCGTTTTGCTGGGCCGCGGGTCCGAAGTGGGTGTTTCGGATTTGCCCACGTCCATCGCCGCACCGGACGCGGCGCGGGCCCCGCGATTCGAGGGTCCGGTGCTCTCTCTCGAAGAGTTGTGCCGTCGCTACGCCCGCTGGGCCATTGCGCAGCTCGGGGGCCGAAAGATGCTGACGGCGGAGAAACTCGATATTGACCGCAAGACGCTCGCCCGGCTTTTAGCCGACGACGGCAAGACGCTTGCCAGATTTCTCGATGACCGCGCGGACGAAGCGAGCGAGGCCGGCGAGCATCACGAGACCGCCGAGACCAATCGCCCCCTCGACGAAGTGGCGAGACGGTCGTGAGCCTCGTGACGATCGCGTGAAGCCATTTGCGAAATATTGGTACATCAAGTCTGGCGCTAAACTGCCTCGAGCGTGTAATCTTGCCACGGTCGTGCGAGCGGAAGAGCGCCCCAACCTGGATTTGGCAGACGAACCTGACCGCGGCGATCCCCCCAAACCGGTATTGGTGCGGGAGGACGTCGTTTGGCTGGTTCGCGCGAAGCGCTACGAAGAGGCGCTCGAAGTGCTCTACCGGGC
>DATHQY010000303.1:0-10128 GCA_035482215.1 Polyangiaceae bacterium
GAGGTGTCGCGATTGCTCGAGATGATCATCGAGCCACGCCCGGTGCGTTCCAAGAAGAGCTGATAGACGTCTTTACTCTCTTCCTTGGTCATGGGCTCGAGGGCGAAGTCATCGAGGATGAGCAAGTCGACGGACGTGAGCCCGATCATCTGCGCGTCACGCGAATTGTCGAAGCGACTCTGCTTGAGCGTGCGGAGCATTTCGTCGGCCCGTGTAAAGTGCACGTGATAGCCGTGTCGACAAGCGATGTGCCCGAGGGCTTGTGCGATGAAGGTTTTGCCCACGCCCACGGGCCCGAGGACGACCGCGTGCCGATGCGCCTCCAGAAAACGCAAACTCACGAGCTCCGCGAGGAGGCGCTTGTCGAAAGCAACCTTGGCGCTCTTGTCCCAGAGCTCCAGGCGCATCGAAGGATCGAGTCTCGCCTCGGCGGCGCGATTGTCGGCGGCGGTGTTGTCTCGCCGCGAGATCTCGTCGGTGAGGATCATCAGAAGGAGATCGTCGAAGGCCATGTCTTGCTTGTCGGCGAGCACGAGTCTCTCGGGGAGCGAGAGCGCGATGCGTCCGAGGCGGAGACGTTTGAGCGCGTCGACGAGCTCCGGATTGAGCTCACGCGTCTGCGTTTGCGTCGTCATCAGCGCCCCTCCTTCTTGGTCGAGCGCGGGAGGGTCTCGAAGTGCGCCGTGGGTCGTGCGAAGCGGGGCAACGAGAGCTGGACGACCTTGCCTTGCGCGTCGGCGGGCGAGATCGGCTTGGCCGCCGACTTGAGCATCGCGGCGATGCGCGGAACGCTCACGACGTCGAACGCCAGGGCGCTCTGGCAAATCGCTTCGACGCGTCCGTCTCCGTACTTCTGGCAAAGGCCGAGAAGCGCGTACGCTTGGCGCATCTTGGTCCAGGGCAGCGCTCCCCCGAGCAAGCGCTCGGCGTAGAGGCCGATGTGCACGCCTCTCTCTTTGCTCTTCATGAGGAGCGCGTCGACGTCGCGTAGAGCGTAGATCGCCTTACCGACGGGATAGTCGCTCGCGTCCGTCGAACGACCGCCCGGCCCCTGACGTGGGTGTACTTTGATCAGCTCCGTGCCGAAGTAGATCTTCACCTGCGTCTTGTCGGCGCGAACTCGCACGTGCTTGCGCAAGTACCGATTGGGCACCGAGTAGAGCGCGTGCGCGACTTGAACATGATGATCCGGATGCACCTTCGCTTTGTCGACCCACATGGGCACGTCGAACGGCGCGGCGGGAGCGGCGAGCATCGCCGGTTTCTCGATCGTCTCGAAGACCTCGCGGGGGACGCGCCGCGTGGTGCCGTGCACCCGCGCGCCGGCGACCTCTCGGCACCAGTGCTCGGCGCTGCGCCGGGTGTCGTCGAGGTCGACGAATCTCTCGCCGTCGAACCAGCTCTCGCGGACGTAGGGAACCTGATTCTCGACGCGCGGCTTATCTTTCGGAGAGCGAACGCGCGCCGGGTCGACGAAGATTCCGCGCGTCTGCGCGTAATCGAGGAACGCGTCGACGAGCGTCGGGTTGAGCGCGTCCGGGTCTTTGATGATCGCCTTCGTGTTGTCGGGGACGAGCGATCGACTCATCGCGCCGAAGAATCTCCACGCGCGATCGAGTCCCTCGCACACCTCTTCGGTTGTCTGGTGAAAGGTCGGCCAGACGAACTGGTAGCGGCTGAAGCACAGCGTGACGATGAGAACCCAGAGCTTGCGCAGCTTGCCCGTCGCGGTGTCGACGAGCCGACCCACCTCGCCGAAATCGATCTGCGCTTCCTGCCCCGGCGGCGCGTCGTCCACGCGCACCGTCTCTGTCTTCTTGCGCCATCCCAACTGCTGCGTCGCAAAGCGCCAGAGTGTGTCGTAGCTCACGCGTAGACCGTGATCGCGAACGAGCAGCGCGTGAACTTTGGTCAGCCGCAGCGGGCGTGGCTCGCCGTCGCCAGCGAGCCATCGCTCGATGCGCTCGCGGTGCTGGGCGACGTCGTTCCACTCCGCGCTCGGCCCGACGAGGGGCCGCGATTGCACGCACTGCGCGACCGCGTGCGCGTCGTCGTCCGTCATCGCGTGGCCGCGAACCAGCCCGAGTCTCTCCGCGGACGCGATGTACCGCGCTGCCGTCTTGCGATCGATCCCCGTCTCGCGGCCGATCCTTCTTTCACCGTGCCCAGCCGACCAGCGGCGAAGCACTTCCTTTACGTCGATCATTGTCAGCTCCCTGTAGGGCATCGAGTCCTCCCGACGGCGGCCCGCGCCGTCTTCGGGATGAACCCTGGCTCACATCAGGTCGCTCTTCCGGGCTGGTCCCATGCGGCTGCGAAAGTCGCCTCGGACCTGGCCCCATGACCCTGCGAAAATCCGGTCATGGCTCCCTTGCGGGTGGCCCCATCATGCTGCGAAAGGGCTGGCCCCATGACCCTGCGAAAATCGCCGCCAGGTGGCCCCATGATCCTGCGAACCGGCATTTTCCGTGACTCTCAACAAATTGCCTTTCGTTCGCGCGCACCCTCGCAAAAACGCAGCGTTGCCAAGTCGCGTGGGGCGCGTGCTGCGCGCGCGCTCCGGGGCCTCGAGCGGAGAACGACGGCGCCGCCCTCTTGCGGGGAGCACGATCCTTGCGTTTGACGGGTCGCATGTCCCGGGCACGACTTTCGTGCCACACCCTGGACACGAACGCCGCCACTGCCGTGCTTCGCGCACCTACGACGAAGCGGGCGCGGGTCCTACACCGCACCGAATACGAGATTGAGCACGAAGGCGAGCAATATCGAATTGTAGGCGAAGCTGATGACCGCGTGTAGGAGCACGCTGCGGCGAATTTGGGGGCTCGAAACGGTCGCGTCCGAGACCTGGAAACACATGCCGACGGTGAACGCGAAATAGGCAAAATCGAAATACGTGGGGTCGCCCTTCCCCGGGAAGTCGACGCCGCCGACGCCCTCGCCGTCCTCCCGATAATAGAGATGTGCGTAGCGAAGCGTGAAGGCGGTGTGCGTGAGCGCCCAGGCAAGGACCACGGCGAGCAGGCAAAGCCCGGCGCTCAAGTGCTTCGAGCCTCGTTCGAGCCCGCGCAACGTACCCACGAGGAGCGTTGCGGACACGATGCTCGCGAGCGAGGTGAGCACGACGATGGCATAAACGAAGGTGCGCCCGGGATCGTCTTCGGCCGCGCGGGCGCGTGTGAGCGAAGCGTCGGAGGTCGCGAGGAGAGCCCACGCGAGGCCCAGAAGCGTCAGCCCGGCCGCGTCCCAAGCAAGCAGGAATGCGGTAGGACCGATGAGGCGCGGCGCCGCGAAAACGAAGACGAACGCGCCGGCGATCGAAGAGGCGACGAGCCGCCCGATGGCATGCCGCGGATGGAGTAAGGACCAAGGGACCATCGGGACCGTGCAGAGTAGCCCAGCCCTTCAGCGGCACCCGCCACGGGATCACGCCGCTCGCAGTTTTCACCTTGCGCTCCCGCGCAGGCGGCTCGAGGTTCCCCGGCATGAAAACCATTGCCTTGATCGGGGCCGGGCACATCGGCAGCCAGGTTGCGCGCCTCGCGATTCGTAGTGGGTACGACGTCGTCCTCAGCAATTCGCGCGGGCCGGAGACGCTTGCGGATCTCGTGCGTGAGCTCGGGAGCCACGCCCGCGCGGCGACGCCTGCGGAGGCTGCGGCGGCGGGCGACCTCGTGGTCGTGACGATTCCGCTCAAGAACATCGGGACGGTGGCGGTCGAGCCCTTGGCGGGCAAGATCATCATCGATACGAACAACTACTACCCCGAGCGAGACGGCCACATTCGGGAGCTCGACGAGGAACGCACGACCACCTCGGGCCTTCTGCAGCGCCACTTGCCGGAGTCCAAGGTGGTGAAGGCCTTCAACCACATCTACGCGAAGGAGCTCACGACGCATGGACTGCCGGCGGGGACGAAGAACCGCCGCGCGCTCGTCATCGCGGGCGACGACGCGTCGGCCAAGCAGACGGTCACGCACCTGCTCGATCAATTCGGATTCGACACGGTCGACGCGGGGCCTCTCTCGGAGAGCTGGCGCATTCAGCGCGATACACCGGGATACGGCCCGCGGCGCACGGCCGAGGAGCTGCGGGCGGATCTCGCGGCCGCGCGTCGACCCGCGCCTCTTCAGAGGTAAGGGGCCGCCGGAGTGAGCCATGGCGAGACTGGCTCGTCGTGCGGAGTGGCGGGCTTTACGGAGCCCCGGGCTACGGGCCGTGCGTCCGACCTCGTCCTCAGCTCACCGCCCTCTTCACGAGGGCGGCGATCCTCGCCTCGTCGGCGTCGCTCAGTTCCTTTAGCGCGAGCGCGTTGGGCCACATGTTGCCGTCGTCGAGCTGGGCCCTGTCGCTGAAGCCGAGCGTCGCGTACCTCGTCTTGAACTTCTGCGCGGATTGGAAGAAGCATACGACCTTGCCGTCCTTGGCGTAGGCGGGCATTCCGTACCAGGTCGTCGGCGAGAGATTGACGCGCTCTTCTTGACGATCGCGTGAATGCGCTTGGCCATTGCGCGATCCGGCTCCGCCATTTCCGCGATCTTCGCGAGCATCGCGCGTTCCTCATCGCCCTTGCCTTTCGTCCCGCGCGCTTGCGCCTTCAGCTCTCGGGCGTGCTCCTTCATCGCGGCGCGTTCGTCGTCCGTAAATCCCTTCGACGCTTTTTGGTGCTCGGGGCGACCTTTTTCGTCGGCTTCACCGCAGGCTTGCTCCTCTTGCGTCTCGTCGTGAGCTGGCTCTCTCGGTCGGGCCCCCATCGGCCTACGGCGCGCGCACGGCGTTCGCGAGCTCCCCGGCCGCAGCGTGATCGATGGCGCGGAGCCGCGGAGAACTCGCTAGACGGACACGCGCATCGGCGCGATTCTTCTCGGCTCGATCGAGGAGCGTGCCTTGTCCGCCAAATGCCTTCTGCCTATGTCCGTGCTGCTCATCGCCGGGATCGCCTCGCCGGCGCTCGCGCAATATGGGTCCGCGCCCACGGCGTACACGATGACCCAGGTCTTCTATCCGCCATCCGGGGTACCGCTGACGATGACCACGTGGCGCGATGGACCGCTGATCCTGCAGCACCCGAGCGGCTCCGACTCTTCGAGTTACTTCGACCTGCGATCCCACACGAACTACGGGTGGAACAGCGCTGACTCCCAATGCAGTGCCAACGCCTTCGCGGGCGACTGGGGTGACCCGTTTGCGACGGCGGACGTCGCGGGCGAGCTCTCGCGCATGCACGCGCACGAGACCGGAACGGAGATCGTCAACGGCATCCGGACGAAGGTGTTCGAAGCGGATGCGCCCGATATCGGCGGCAAGTATCGCGTGTGGCTCGATGCGATGTACGGCGAGGAGATCAAAGCGGTCAGCATCGACGCGAGCAAAAGAGTGACTCCGCTGATCGTCGAGGTCAAGAGCCTGACGCTCGGAAAGCCCACGGTGAATCTGGCTCTCCCTTCGGTGTGCGCGAAGGCGTCGATTACGCCGCTGCCCCAACTGCAACCGACCGAGGCCCAGCGGATCGCGACACTGACGGGAAGCGCCCCAGGCACGTACGTGTCGGCGATAAATGGGCCGGGATCCAAGGAGACGTGCACAGTGCAGTTCTCGATCGCGATGGCCAAGACGATGGCGGTGCTCGTCGGTGGCTACCGCGTGGCGCTCGATCCCTTCGTGGATCCCGATCATCCTGCGACGCATGCGCAGCCCGGCAATCCGTTCTTCACCGGTGGCGGACTGCGAGAAATAACGGGTCTTTTGCAGAACGGCGGCGCGAAGCTTCCCGCCACGGGGCCCACGTTCAACATGCAAATCAGCCACGACCAGACCAACGCGCAATACACGTTCGCTGCGACGATTTACCGACAATGCTTCGGTAAGAGTACCGCAAAGCTATTTTACGTGGTGAACAGCGCGGCGTCCTTTGAAGGCGGAGAGTGGGTCTGGGCGAAGTGAGGACCGTTCGTGGCCGGCTCGCGCCGCGGATCTTCCACGCCGTTTCCGTCTCTGCGATCATCCAAGTCCCCACGCCGCCTGCCCGGCGGCGGCGACCATGTGCTTCTCGCTCGCTCCCGATGGGATCCATCGTGATCGGTCCCACTGAAACGGAGGTCAGGTCGACGGGGGCGATCGTGGACGCCGGTGATCCGGCAGAGCTCCTCAATGCCCCACCTCCTTCGGCGCATGAATACCTGGGGTGTACCGCAGCCCTACTCGCACGCGGGGTCGTGCTGACCATCCTGATGTCGCGACGTGCGCACGGACGGGCGCAGCGGCTCCGCCGGTGATCCGCATTCCGTAGCACCACGTCGGCGAAGACCGCCCCTTTGTCGGATCGCCTGGGATTCGCCGGAGGACTTCATCTACCAAGTGTCTTGGCGGCGGATTGGATGCAATTCGACGTTCACGCTCGTAAAAGCGGAAGTCGTTTGAGAGGAGCGCGAACGACGGATTCGCCGAAACCATGGCACCCAAATGAGAGCAAACGCCGGCTCTGGCACACCGATGACGGTGGCATGAGGCGATCGCGAACGACGGTAAGCAAAGGAGCACCGTGTCACTTCCTTATCGCACCCTAATCAAGCTCGTGGTGTCGGTAGCTCTCTTTCAATCGATCGGATGTTCGGACGAGGACAGTACGGCCGGAGCGAACGGTACGCCGACCTCCGTCGCGAACGCGCCTGACGCAGGCAACTCGCCCCAAATCTACGCAAGCCCGGCCGTCGACGCCGGGGCCAGCGAAAGCGACCCGGGACTCGTGGCCGACTCGGGGGATGCGGACGCAGTCTTTGCCGTCGACGTCAACCCGCCTATCGAGATCGAGTCGACCGGCGGCGGAAGCGTCGTGTCCATCGACGTGACGCCCCTCCCCCTCACTCCGGCGTTCTCCCCTTCTGTCTACGATTACTATGTCACCTGTTCGGAGGGGGCCAATGCACTCACGTTGAGTGTCACATACACGAGCGGGTCGCTTTCGGCTTCCGTCAGCGTTCTGGAAAGCCAAGCGATCGTCGTCGACGGGCAGTATTGGATTCGTTGCTTGCCTCACGACTTCCCGACCCTGACGGTCACACAGTACCCGAACGTCGGGTTGCCGACTCCGGGGTACTATCTCGTCAACTCCGGGACGTATGCCATTGTCCTGGACACCCGTGGGACCCCGGTCTGGTACTCCCAAGGGACAGCCACGTTCAACGTCGATTCGCCGGGGCCCGATACGATCTCGTTCATGCCGAACGCGACGGGGCCGTTCGGCACGAGCGAACAGTCGTATTTCGGCCTCGATGCGCTGGATCGGGCGACCGTGACCGACGTGGTCGCGGCCGACGGTCCGACCGACGTTCATGAGCTGCAGGCCCTCCCGAACGGAGACCATTTGGTCTTCATGTATTTCATCGAGACCGGGGTCGATCTCACGGGTCTTCAAACGTACGGCAAGGGGGAGAACATGGCCGACTGCAAGATCGAAGAGGTGAGTCCAACGGGGAGTTTGGTATGGTCGTGGCTCGCGTCGGATCATATCGATCCCGTGCGCGAGTCGATCGAGCCGGCGCTGGACGTGATCGGCGGCATGAACGTCATCGACGTCTTCCACTGCAATTCGATCGACGTCGACAGCCAGGGAAATCTATTGATGTCGAGTCGTCACGCGAACGCGGCCTTCTATATCGAGCGTTCGACGGGCACGATTCAGTGGAAGCTCGGCGGCACCGAATACAACAAGGACGGGGCCACGTACATCGAGGTTCAGAACGATCCCGAGACGACGTTCAGCACGCAGCACGACGTGCGTTTTCAACCCAACGGGGACGTGAGCATGTTCGACGATCACGGAGGCGGTCCCGGCGTCGCTCGCGGCGTCGAGTATGCTCTCGACTTCAGCACGAATACGGCCACGCCCGTTTGGTCGTATCTGGGGACCGCGCAGAGCCAGTACGAGGGAAGCTGTCGGCGCTATTCCGACGGCGAGAGCGTAATCGGGTGGGGGTACATCACGACGGATCCCCGCGCCTTCACGGAGGTGAACGCCAACGGCGAGGACGTGCTCGACGTGGCGTTCGGCGAGGAAAACGTGTCGTACCGCGCGGTCAAAGTCCCGCTCTCGCAACTCAACATCCAGGTGCTCCGCGAAACGATTGCGCGGTGAGGGGCGCGCTCGGCGTCGAGTTGGACGCGAGGCCGGGCGGCGCTGCCCGGTCGTGACTCACGGTGGCACAGCCGAAGGCGTTTGCGCCGCGAACGTTTCTCCGCGGGTAAGGGCCGCGGACGCGAGGCGCTCTCTTTGCACTATCCATCGGCATGGGATCGCGCGTCGTTTCCAATACCCCGACGAGGTCGCTCCTCCTCGTGTTCGTGTCTGTCGCCGGATGTGGAGGAAATGTGACGTCCCCGCCGTCGAGCGGCGACGGCTCCGGGGCGATGGTTGCGACAGGATCGACCTCGGGCGGCTCCGGAGCAGCCGTGGCGCCCGGCGGTTCGGGAGCCGTGCCGTCCACTGGAAGCTCCCGCGGGTCCGGAGCGGGCACGACCTCCAGCGCCTCGGGATCGACGAGTCCCGGCGGTTCCGGATCGGCGGCAACGACGCAACCGGGGACCCCGGCCCCGGATCGCAGCCGGGGAACCCGGTCGACGCATCCACGCCCGACTCCAGTGACCCCGTCGTTTGCGACCAGTTCAATCCAGAGGTCTGCACCGAGTCGTTCACGGTCGGGCCGGCAGGAGGCACCGTCACCGACGGCGACCTGTCGCTAACGATTCCTCCGGGCGCGCTTCCGGGCGACACTGTGATCTCCGTCACGAACGAGCCTTGGGATACGCCATTGAACTGGGCCGAATGCTCGCCGATGTACAGCTTCGGACCCTCTAGTGTGGCGCTCGCCGTACCCGCGACCATTCAATTCTCAGGGGTGACGCAACAATCTCTTTACCCCGCGGCCATTCCCCTGGTGGTGGCCGATCCTGAATCCGCCGAGGTCAGACCGTTGCCGACGACGGCGACGACGAACACGATCTCTGCGTCGGTCACGGAACTGAGCAGCGTCGCTTGTGTCGCCATCTCGGCGATCGGCGATGCGCAGGCCCCGGGAGCCGCAGCACCGGGCGTACCGGCGGCCAGTGGCCCCCAGATCGCGCCGTGCGGCGGCGACCCGACGGGGTCATGGATGCTGACCGATGAGTATTTCACGATTCCCTATGAGGCCGACAGCCGATGCTCCGGAGCCACGTTCAGCCTCGGGCAAACCGCGGGCAATGAGATCATCTCGCTCGCCTCGGGAATGTACACGGTCATGGCGTTTCCCGGCGCGACCGCCGGCGAGCACGCGCTCACGGTTCCCATGAGCTGCTTCGACGGCCACGAAGACGCCGGGGCCGACTGCTTCAACGTCCCGTACGATCTGTATACGGGCCTGTATCCTTCGCCGCTCACGTTCAACGGCATTGCGTCTGATTCGTTGTGCGGCTTCGAGGGTCCGGCGACGTTCGATGGAGAGACGTCGACATCGGGAAGCTACTCGCTGTCCGGCTCGACGATTGTCGCGATCCCGGGTGCCGCGTCGACTGCCCGCGGTTCCAACGAATATTGCATTCAGGGGGACACTTCTCTCCAGTCGCTGCCGAGTGACGCGACCAACGCGGTTTTCGTGCTCAGCCGGCTGACGGAGTAGGCACCCCGTCGAGCGCGCGGAGCTTTCGATCCCGCGCACCGACGAGAGCGACGCTCCCTTTGACCAGACCCCTGCAAACGAAGAGAAGCGCGATCCCTTGGCCAGGACCCGTGCCGAAGACGGGGCCGAGCCACGCCGTGAGGCCGCCGCCGCGTGGCATCGCGGGCTCGAGACGTGGTCGGCGAGGGGCCCCACCACGGCGTAGCTCAGCGGCAGCGACGCCCACGTGATCGCCCTCCGCAACGCGAAGACACGCCCCTGCGCTCCGATCGGAACCCGGAGCTGCCAGATCCCTTGCTCCTCGGCCATGATCCCGGCGAGGCCGAAAAGGAATACGGCCCCGATCGCCGCGACCGCAAGCGCCGATCGCGCAGCCACCGCGCCGAGCATGGCGGCGACGAGGAGCGCATCGTACCGGAGCAAACGACGCATGCCGCCTTCGAGCGCGGCCAGTGCGCTCGCTGCCACCGATCCG
>DATHQY010000304.1:0-3484 GCA_035482215.1 Polyangiaceae bacterium
CGGTGGCTGGGCCCTTCAGTACATCGGTCACTACGCCTTCGAGGGCAACAAGCCCGCGTTCTACGGCGATCCATATTACCTGCTCGTCGGTCCTGTTTGGGTCGCGGCCGAATGGATGGCTCTCGTCGGGATTCCCGTGCCCGAAGCGATTCGCCCGGCGGAGGACGTGCCCGCACCGGTCATCAATGGGGCTGCCATTTCCGCGATGAACTGACGCGTCACATCGATCGAAGAAGCATCGCGGCTCCGCGCTTGCGGGCGCCTTCACCCGGGCCGACGCATGCGGGGCAGCCTGCCGTGCACGGGCAGCTTTCGATCATGCGAAGGGTTCGCGAAAGGAGCACGGCGCGCTGCTCCCAGATCCGCTCCGCCAGCCCGGTCCCGCCCGGAACGTGCTCGTAAAGAAACAACGTTGGCGCGTACTGGCCGTCGAGTGACACACCGACCGGCGCGCGGTTCTTCTGCGGCATTCCGTCGCCGGCGAGGTCCGCGCTGCCGAGCGTCGTCCCGAGATCGCGCGGATCGCACATGAGCGCCAGCGCGGCCACCGTCTCGAGCGCGACGCCGGTGCCACGGAGCGCATCGATCGCCGCGGCCCGGCCGCCTTCGAGCGCCGCGCATGCGGACGGCGGGGCGACGATCCAGAACGCCGTCGTATGCATCTGCATTTCGGGCAAGCGCACTTCGCCGTAGCCCGCGTTTTCGTGTGTGTAAAATTTGATCTTCTTGTACCCCACGACTTTTTCGACGATGGCGACCTCGCCCCAGCCTGCGGTCCATCGCTCGGCGACATCGTTGGCGGGTCGGGCTGCGTCGTCGCTTTCGACGCGTTCGAGCGGGCCGTTCGCGGCGTCTTCGATGACCGAGACTTGGACGAAGGTCATCGCGTCGGTCCAGTAGTCGGGCGCGACGGCGCGGACGAACGCCTTGTGGTTCTCGTAATCGAACCGCTCGACCTGAAAGCAGGCGCCGTCGTGCTGGTAGATGGCCTGTTCGTGAAGCATCGTGTGGGCGGCGCGAAAATCGAGCTCTGCGATCGAGCGATCGGAGCCGACGTCGATGATGACGACGTTGTCCCAGCCGACGCTCCGCAGCGAGACATGGTTCGCGGGATACGAATCCGCGGCCCAATGGAACGCGCCGCCCGATTCGTGAACGACGCGGTGCCGCTCGAGAAACGACAGCGCGTCGCTCGTCTCGTCAGGTCCGAGCAGTCCGAAGGTATCCCCCCGCTTGAACGGCAGCTCGAACGCCGCGCATTTCACATGCTGCACCAGGACTTCGACGTTGTCCGGATCGATGCGCGCTTGTTCGACGGGCGCGCCGAGGAGAAAGTCGGGCTCGCGAGCGAGGTATTGATCGAGCGGCGCGCTCGATGCGACGAGCACGCAGATGCTTTCGCTGGCACGCCGGCCGGCGCGTCCGAAGCGCTGCCATGTCGCGGCGATCGACCCGGGATAGCCGGCGCAGACGACCGCATCGAGCTCGCCGATGTCGATCCCCAGCTCGAGCGCCTGCGTGGCGACGACACACGCGATGTCGCCGTTTCGCAGGCGCCGTTCGATCTCGCGCCGCTCGGCGGGCAGGTACCCGCCGCGGTAGGCCACGATGCGGCTCGGATCGATCCCGACGCCGCCGGCGCCCCGATCCGTTCGCCGCGGGCTCGTCGCCACCGCGTCGCGCAGATAGCGCAGCATCACTTCGACCGCGTTGCGCGACTGGCCGAACACGATGGTGGGAACGGACGCGCGCACGAGATCGGCCGCGAGCCATACCGCTTGTTTCACGTAGCTCGCGCGAATCCCGAGCTCCTCGTTGACGACCGGCGGATTGTACAGAAACACGCGCCGTTGCCCGCGCGGAGCGCCGCTCTCGTCGAGGATCGTGACGTCGCTTTCGGGTACGCCGAAGAGGCGCGCCGCGTGCTCACGCGGATTGCCGATCGTCGCCGTGGCGCCGAGCAGCTGCGGCCGGCTCCCGTGAAACGCCGCCACCCGCAACAACCGCCGGATGACGTTCGCCACGTGCGAGCCGAACACGCCCTTGTAGGTGTGCAGCTCGTCGATGACGACGAAGCGCAGGTTCTGCAGCGTCCGGGCCCAGCTCGGGTGGTGCGGGAGAATCCCGGCGTGCAGCATGTCCGGATTCGTGAGAATCACGCGGCTCCGCTCGCGCGCAGCCCGGCGCGCATCGCCCGGCGTGTCGCCGTCGTAGACGACGGCACTTGCGCCGAGATCGGCGGCGCGGAGGAGTTCGAGCAAGCTCGCCTCCTGGTCACGGGCGAGCGCTTTCGTCGGATAGAGGTAAAGCGTGCGCGCGTTCGGATCGCGGCCCAGCGCTTCGAGCACCGGCACGTGAAAGCAGAGGCTCTTGCCGCTGGCGGTGGGCGTCGCGATGGCGACGTGGCGTCCGGCCGCGGCGGCTTCGATCGCCTCGGCCTGGTGCGCGTAGAGCCGCTCGATGCCGAGCGCGGCCAGGGCGCGCGCGGTGCCCGGCAAAAGCGACGGAAGCGCCACGTGCCGGGCCGGAGCACCCGGCTGCGTCTCGTCGGCACACAAACATGGCTTCACCCGGGAGCTCGCCAGCCAGGAGTCGAGGACGGCGTGAACCCCGTGGGGGGCGACCCAGGGAGGCGAGGGCATCCCTCACGCTAAACAGATGTATCGTGTCTTGGCAACGTTCCTGCGCCGGCCTCAGGGGACCGTGGCGAGATACACGCCCGGCGCCGAGCCCTCCAACACGACGTAGACGACCTGCGTCAGGTCGTTCGATACGGCAACCTCCCGCGGAATACCCGAAGCGAGGACCGTGGGCGGGTTCGTCGTCGAAAGATCCATCCACTCGAGATCGACTGTCGGGATGGTGCTGCTGTCAGGTAGCGCGACGTTGTCGAGCACGAGAACCGTCGACCCTTGGAGCGGCACATCGTCGAACGCGGAGCCCGTCGAAAGGAGGCGAGGCACGGAGGGATTGGCGACGCTGGCGGCGTAGAGATCGCCCACGGAAATGCCCGCGCTCGACTCTCCGTAATTCGCGAAGAAAAATACCGATTTGCTGTCGGTGGAAAAGACACCGCGCGATGGGCCCAGGCCCAGCGGCGCTCCGGCGAACTGGCTCGAGTCGGCGACGAGTCCGAGAGGTCCGGGATCGAGCGGGGAAGCCAAACTGAAATCGAGGAAGTTGCCGCTCTGATCGAATTGATCGGTCGTCAAAAGCCATTGGCCGTCGTTCGACGTCGCATCGACGGCCGAGACGCCGGTGCTCACGAGCACTTGAGGAGCCGGGCTCGCCGCATAGGTTTGCATGAGGCCTCCGCTCGGGGTCGTGTAGTCGACGGACCACGGATCGCTCGCAGAGCCGACGAGGGTCGTCTGCTGGCTGATCGTCGTCGTCGGATCGAGGAGGGTCGGCGCACCGCCGTCCGTAGGAAACGCCGCGAGCTCGCCGTTCGTTACCGACGCCGCGACCGCGACTTGCTCGCCGT
>DATHQY010000305.1:0-15466 GCA_035482215.1 Polyangiaceae bacterium
TCTCGCCGTCGCCCGCTCGCTCACGCGGTGGCTTCCCAGATGCCCGTGCTGTCTGCGCGTCCAACGTCCGCGCGACAGGTCCAGCAGAGTGCGACAGTAGTGTTAAGTCCCGGGCTTGCGGTGCGAATCGACGATCCGGTCCTCGTGGGTCCGCATGACGTCGACGTTCGTGGGCGGGATCAGGTGCTGGACGAGCGGCCAGAGCGGCGTAACCTCCAATTTGCCGAGCGCAATGCGGTTTTCGCCGTCGTTCGGTCCTTCGACGACCTGGAGGCGTGCGCCGGTGCCTCGCTGGTAGGCGCCGATCAGCACGTCGTAGCTGCCTGCGAGCATCGATTCGGGCGGAATCTGAAAGAGGATCCGGTCCTCCAGAATTTGCCCGGGCTGCCAGCGATCCGCCGGGTACATCCAATCGCCCGGGATGTGATCGGCCGGGAACTGGTGCTCCCTTCCGCGGACATGCACGAAGAAGTTCAGGTCCTTCGGCATCGGGCCAGGGACGCGCCACCACGTCGTGATGAAGGCCTCGTGCCGCTCGGGCGCGGTCCGCGTGATCTCCGACCCGAGGAGCTCGAGGCCGCCTTCGAAGACGCCCTTCGCGCCCGTGAGATTCGGGGGCGGCGCGTCGAGCACGACTTCGCGAGGGGTCTGCTCCCAGAGGTCGCGGCGCCTCCAGAGCGCGAGATAGTAGAGGACGGAGCGCGGCCAGGTCCGGACCGGCACGTAGCGCTGGCGGAAGCGCGGATCGTCATAGACCCCGAACTGGTAGTTGTTGTCGTCGTATTCCCTGCCGAACGATCCGCCGGTCGGGTCCGCGTTGTACATGTTGAGGACGCGCGAGGTATCGTAGGACGGCGCGTAGATGGTCATGATGACCCATTCAGGATTGCGCTCGAAAAAGTAGTCGCGCATCGCCGCGTCGAATTCTTTTTGCTTCGGATTGTATTCGCCGAGGAACGTGTGCAAGCCGCGGTCGTATCGCGCGCGCGCCACGGTCTTGTCCACCAGACCGAAGAAGTCGAGAAAGTTGATGTCCGGCGCGTGGTAGGGCGTCGAGCCCATGTCCTGGAACGCGACGAGCGCGCCCGGCCGCTCGTGCCGCACGAGAAATTTGCCGAGATCCGGATGGAAGGTCCCGGCCAGGTCGCCGTGCCCGTTGAATCCGTTTTGCTCCTTGTAGGTGAATGCGCAATTCGCGTACGCGGCATAGAGGCACAAGCCCCAACCTATGGCATAGGCGAGCCGCCGGTCCGCGCGGGTCCACCCGAGGTAGCTCTCGACGAGATTTTGCGCGCCGAGCGCCGCGAGAACACACAAGAACGGCAGGGCCGGCAAGAAGAGACGGTGCCATTGCATCTCGTCGACGCCGACGCGCACGTAGAAGAGCATGAACGCGAGAGCGGCGAGCGCCATGACCGTTTTCTCGAGGAGCGCTTTGCGGCGGATGAACGCGAACGGCGCGAACAGAACGAGCGCTCCCGTATGGTTGAAGTCGAACATGTCGCGCAGCGAACCGAGGCCGGCCTGGAACACGTTCGCGCCGGTACCCGTCTTGACGTAAAACGTATTGGGCACGAGCGAGCCGTAATACGCGAGGCGGAACACGTGGCAAGGCACGGTGACCGCGAGAACGCCGGCGGCAAAGAGCCATTCCGCGCGGGTGATCGCCCGGCGCCGCACGACGTCGACGGCAAGCGGAAGGGCCACGATGATCGCCAGGAGATGGAGCTCGGGTCTCGTGATGCAGCCGGCGCCGAGGATGAGCCCTGCTGCGAGATACCGGCGCACCGTCACTTTGGACGGAGCGCCGTCGGCCTGCCCGCGCGCCGTCCACAGCACGTAGGCGCCTGCGATGGGCAAGAACGACGCGAGCGGTTGTTCGAGTCCGCTCTTGGCCCAAAGCACGAGGCTCGACGACGACGAGAGCCACACGGCCCCCCAAAGGTACGAGAAGCCTCCCGCGAGCCGGTCGCTGCTCGCCCACGCGGTGAGCCGCGCGGTCACGAGGAGGCACGCGAGCCCGAGGGCCGTGCCGAGCACTTCGCAGACTTGAAAGAGATCGCAGTGCATCGCCTCGAAAGGCGCGAGGAGGAGCGTCCACAGAAAATTCGTGATGCCTTCGACGCGTTCTCCCGTGTTGAAAACGAGCCCGTGCCCCGTGACGAGGTTGTGGGCATAACGAAAGGAGATGTAGGCGTCGTCTTTGATGAACTCGAGCACCATGAGAATGCCGAGTACGAACGCCGTGGCCGGGACGACGAGGACGGCCCAGGCCAGCCAGGCGGGCGCGGGGGCTCCAGCTTCGTCGGCGGAATGTCGATCTACGCGCAGAACGCAAAGCACCGCCGCCAGCGCGGTCGTCCCTGCGAATCCCCACGCCCAAGGGCCCCATGACGCGAATCCCCCCGGGCTCGAAACACTGAGAGCGGTTGCGACCCCGATGGCCCCGAGTCGCCAGGCCGGGTCGGACGAAGTCGCGGGTTCGGAGCGGCGGGCGGGTACGTCGGGGCAAAGCGCCCGTGCCGGGGTCGCGTGCGGACTCCATCGCGCGACACTACGAGAACGCAAGCACGCGGGCAACGACACCACGGGTCGCACACGTCGATGTTGCAGAGTCGCCTTGATACTTCGGATGGCGTCAACCGCCGTCGCCGCGGCCATACTCTCCTTTGGAGCCGGCCGCGCCGCGCAGGCCGCGCCGCGGCTCGATCTTCGCGTCGGAACCTCAGGCTCCCTCGGCCCGCGCGCCCCCCGGACGCGCGGGCTTGCGCCGCCCCATCGACGCGATGCACCGCGATCGGCTCAATGATGGTGCCGCGAACCAAGCGCGTCGCGCGTCCGATCGATCATCGCCGCGAATGGGCCGACGAGCAGGTTCGCCGCCTTCGACTCCACCCCAGGATGGGGGCGCGTCGGCGCGAGCGACTCGGCGATCTCGGCGGCCTTTCGCATGCGCTGAAGCTGCTCGGGCTCGAGGTGAAGCTCGAGAGCAGAGAGCTCCTCGTTCTCTTCCGACTCGGCGTGCGCCAGAACGTCACGCTGGAGCGCGGCAAACTTCGACTCGAACCAGGGCGACTCGACGTCCAGCTTTTCGAGCACGAGCAGCGCCTCTTTGGCGGCTCTCTCCTCGGCGAGGCGCGCGTCGATGATGGCCTCGCCTCCTTCGAGCACGCGCCGGGTAGCCGGGTGGATGATCTCTTCCTCGGCCGTTTCATGCACCGCCATCAGCCGCCGCAATTCGAAGAACGCCTGGACGCGCGCTTGCCCTCGCGAGCTTTGCACGGCCTCCATCAACGCCTTGATGTGCTGGTGCTGGCCTTTGATGTAGCGAATGACGTCTTGATCGGTATCGAGCGTTTTCATGGGTTGGGTCCTCCGCTTCAGGTGCTCCGTCTTTCCGACGGGTCTTGTCGCAGCCCCTACGCGAAGAGCAGGCGCCGTGCCCGCACCCGAACCCCGCACCCCAGCTCGCCGCAAGCCCGCACCGAAGCCCGCCCCAAGCCAGCATCCCAAGCCCGCACCCCCAGCCCAAGAACGCCTCGATGCCGAGCGACGGCGGGTGCGGCTCATCCAGCCCCGCCCGTGTCACTCGGCACCGGCGCGTGACAAAATCGCGTCCGCAGCCCTCAGCCCGAGCGCTTCAGATATGCGTGCACGAGAGCAACACGCACGTCGAATCGTTCCCCGACTCGGAATAGCAACGATCGAGTGCGTCGTCTTCCACGCCCGTCATGCTCTCCACGCCGAATCCCGGCGGCGCGGCCTCGCTGACGGGATATTGATCTCCGTACGAGTCCTCGGCGGTGCAGGTGACCGTATGGACGTGGGGCCAATCCCAGTAATAGGCCGGCCTTTGGAAATCGGGGTGTTGCCAATGCGTCCAGCCCGTACGTCCGTGCTCGACGGCGCGGGGCGCGAGCACGCGGACCGGATGCGACCGCACCGTGGGCCCGCGCGGATGCGCTCCCGCGGGATGCGCTTGGAAGGGAGGCGGCGCCGGGCGTCGCTCGGGCCTTCGCTCCTCGGCCAACGCGATCAGGCCGCCCGACAAGACACCGACGAGGACGCCGGCGAGGGTGAACCCAACATGGCTTTTCGTTTTCATCGTTCCTTCTCCTGGTCGCGACACGCGAGGGGATCTTGCCCGCGATGCCGAGAGCGCAAGCCGCAAGCCGCCGCGTGTGCGGGACCAACATGCGCACGGTCCCGGCGTTCCGAGGGCCACAATCGGACGAACGATGATTTTTTTCCGACGATTCGTGCGGCGCCCGCGCGAAGCGCTCTCTTCAAAGATGCTCGACGCTCTTCAGAAGCTCCGCGACGAACGCCGTCCGCGGCCGGATCAACGTCGCGCGCGATGCGCGCTGCATCACGGCGATGCGCGCGCCGATCGGACCGAGGCCTTCCGCGGTAAGCGGGTCGTCGTCGAAGTTGACGCGATAACCGCTCGCGGTCGCCTCCGTTCGATACGCGACGGCGTCCGTTGCGGTCGGCTGGGCGTGCGCGGACGGCGCGGCCCACAGGATGACGACCGCCGCAGCCGCGGCAGCTTTCATGGATTGCATGGAGTCTTCTTTTTTCGGCAAATGTCAGAAACAAGTGCAAATCACTTCGTCACGCCCGCATTCGCAAGGCGGGACAATCACCTTCGTCCCGGCATCGCTCTTGGCTTCGGCGGCCTTCACGCTCTTCAACCGGTGCAGCACGGGCTGCGCGGGCATGCGCGCCGCCACCGCGGCATCCCGCTCGCCCCCCGCGTCGAGTTCCACCGGGGACGCCGCGACGGCCGGCCGCTCGCGCGGCAACGCCGTCACCGTTGCCGCGGCCATCGGCGTGCTCACCGTGCCGACCGATCCGGGCCGCGCCCATAGCGAGAAGCCCCATGCCGCGCCGCCGACGAGGAGCGTCGCCGCGACGGCGACGAGCGCCGCCTGGCAAGCGCCGCGACGAGCCCCGTCTCCACTTTCGCGCCGCCCCCGCCGTTCGCGGAGCGCGGCCGCGACGACGCGATCGGCAAATCCCGCCGGCGGAGTCTGTGCGGGAAGGCTGTCGCCGATCTCGTGCGTCACGATCCCTCCCACACGGTCTTGAGAAGGTCCCGCAATCGCTCGCGCGCGCGGAACAAACGCGTCTTCGCGGTCCCTTCGGCGATCGCGAGCACGCGCGCGATCTCCTTCATTTCGAGCCCGTGGAACTCCGCGAGAACGAACGCATCGCGCTGCTCGCCCGGGAGCTCGTCGACGGCGCGTGCGATCGCGCGCCCGAGCTCGGATCGACTCCGTTCCGTCTCCGGCGTCGTCGGACTCTGCGCGTCGTGACTTTCGAACTCTCGCTCGACGGGCACGCCGCCATGGCGATTTCGGCGCCGCTCGTCTTGCACGAGACGGCTCGCAATCGTTAGTAGCCACGTCGAAGGGCGAGCGGGGTTCGACGCGTCGAAGCGGGGAAACGCGCGCAGCGCCCGCAGAAACGTCTCCTGTGCAAGGTCCTCCAGGCGCGGCCCTGCGCCGAGCGTGCGCGAGAGAAACGCAAATACGAGCCGTTCGTAACGAACGACGAACGCGCGGAGCGCACCCGCCTCCCCCCGGCGGCACGCCTCGAGCACCGGCAAAGGGAGCTCGGGCTCGATCGCGGGCCGGCTTTCGTGACCGCGTTCGCGCACACCGAGCAGGGGAAGGGCCGGGTTCAAGGGCGTTGCTCTCGAGAAGGTACACGCGCGTGAGGGCTGAAAGTTCCCAAGCGTCCACGCCATCGCGCGCGCCTTGGCCGTCGCGCGACCCTCTCCACTGTAGGAGCCGCACGCCCCCCCAACCTCCGGCCGGGGACGCTCGCGCCGGTTCCCACGACGTGGTCCGGGTGCCACACTGGCGCGCGATGAACGACTTCGCACACTCCCCCGCGACGATTCGAATCGGCGACCTCGAAGTGCCGCGCCTCGGCTACGGCGCCATGCAAATCCCTGGGCCGATGGTCTGGGGTGAGCCGACCGATCCCGAGCGTATCCGCAGGGTGCTCCGTCTCGTGATCGACCTCGGCATCCAGCTCATCGACACGTCCTGGTACTACGGTCCACACGTCTCGAATCGCTTCATCCAGGAGACGCTCTTCCCCTACCCGAAGAATCTCATCATCGCGACGAAGCTCGGCGGCCAGCGCGGTCCGGACAAATCGTGGCTCCCGTTCTTGCGGCCCGAAGAGCTCCGCCAGGGATGCGACGAAGACTTGCGCGGCCTTCGCCTCGACCGGATCGACGTCGTGCACCTGCGATGGATCGACCACTCCGACGTGCCCTTCATGGAGTCCGTCGACGCAATGATCGCGCTGAAGAAGGAAGGCAAGATTCGCCACCTGGCGCTGAGCAACGTGACGCTCGATCAACTGCAGCAAGCGATGGCGAAGACGCCCATCGTCGGCGTGCAGAACCTGTACAACGTCGCCGCGGGCGAGAAACGCCTCGGCGCGTTCCCCCACGCGCGCATCGCCGGGCAGGAGCGCATGGTCGACTTCTGCGCGGAAAAGGGCCTCGCGTTTCTCCCGTTCTTCCCGCTCGCGATCCCGGGACCCGGGCCGAAGCGCGAAGCCCCGGCGGTGGCCGCGGTGGCGCGCCGTCACGGCAAGACCGAGACCCAGATCGCAATCGCGTGGCTCCTCGCCCGATCGCCGGCGCTCCTGCCCATCGCCGGCACGAGCTCGCCAGAGCATCTGCAGGAAAACTGGGACGCGCGGACCCTCGCGTTGACCGACGCTGACGTCGCGGCGATCAGCGCCGCGCGCGACGCGTCTTAGTCATTTGTTCATCTTTCGCAACCTGCCGGAAGCACTGGGAAACGAGTTGTCACACACCAGTCAGAAAGACGTCACCATCCGATAGGGGGCGGCAGTGCGACACTCGGGTCCGCAATGCAGCCCGCCGGATCGCCCTCGACTATGGAGAGCGCCGACACCGTCGAACAGCTCGGTAAGTACCGGCTGATCGCCGTTCTCGGTCGCGGTGGCATGGGCGACGTGTACCTGGCGGTCGCGCAGGGACCGATCGGGTTCAACAAGCTCCTCGTAGTGAAGGAGCTCCGGCACCGCGCGCTCGAAGATGCGGCGCAGGTCACGATGTTCATGGATGAAGCCCGCCTGACGGGGCGTCTCAACCACCCGAACGTCGTGCAGACGATCGAAGTCGGCGAAGACGGTCCGCGACGCTTCATCGCGATGGAGTATCTGGACGGCCAGCCGCTGAGCCGCATCCTGCTCCAGGCGAAGAAGCGCGGCACCCCCGTCCCGCGGTCGATGCTCTTTCGCATCGTGCTCGACGTACTGACCGCGCTCGATTACGCGCACCGCCTCACGGATTTCGACGGCACGCCTCTTCAGGTCGTGCACCGCGACGTCAGCCCGCAGAACATCTTCGTGACGTACGAAGGCCAGGTAAAGCTCATCGACTTCGGCGTCGCGAAGACGGCGATCTCCGAGCACGAGACGAGCTCGGGGATCCTGAAGGGCAAGATTCGCTACATGGCGCCCGAGCAGGCGACTGGCCAGCCGATCGATCGCCGCGCCGACATCTTCGCGGCCGGCGTGTTGCTCTGGGAAGCGGTGGCCGGCGCCGGCCCCTGGGCGGATACGCAAGACGCGACGGTCTTGCGCGGGCTGATGACGGGCGTGATTCCGCGCCTTCGCGCCGTGCGCCCCGACGTCGACGCGGACCTCGCGGCAATCGTCGACCGCGCGACGAGCTCCGAGCCCGCGGCCCGCTTTCCGACGGCATCCGCCATGCGCGACGCGCTCGAACGATTCGTTTCCGGGCGGACCGGCCAGCGCGGCAGCCAGCGCGATCTGTCGGCGTTCGTGTCGCTTCTCTTCGCGGACGATCGCCGCATGCTGCGCATGCTCATCGAATCGCAGCTCCGCATCGTCAACGAGCAGAGCACGCTCGAGGTCGTGAGCCTGACGGGCATGCGCGGCGTGCGCGACACGCTTCCCCCGTCCAGCGGGGCGCCCGTTTCGTCGACGCAGCCGGCCATCCACGTCCCTCCCCTGCCGCCCGAGGACGCGGAGCCGACGCAGCTCGAGACTGCCCGCCGCTCGCGCCCCGCGCTCTGGATTGGCGCCGGCGCCGCGGCGCTCGTGGCGGCAGCGATGGGCGGCGCGCTCGTCGCCTTCCACTGGCTCCCGTCGCACGTCGGTGCCGCGATTGCGGCGAACGCACTGCATGCGCAGGCCGCCGCTGCTTCCGCCCCCGCAAGCAACGCCCACCCCGCGCACCTCACGGTCAACGTCACGCCCCGCACGGCGATTCTTTACGTCGACGATCTCCCGGTCCCCAATCCCTATATCGTCGATCGCCCTGCGGACGGCGCGCCGCACCGCCTTCGCGCGGAAGCACCGGGCTTCGATTCGCGCGAATGGCAGTTCACTCTGGAGGGCGACGCGCAGTTCGACGTCGCGCTCGATCGGTCCGCGCCGCCGTTCCCGACATGCCGCCGCCCCGCATTCGCGCGCGGAAGCGTCGCCGCGATGGGCGCCACCGGGTCCGGAGACGTTCCGGCGCCCAGGTCGCAAGCCCTTCGGGCCGTCGACTGGATGCTCGCGAACGGGTCGGCGCCGGCCGCGGCTTCGGGAACGTCGCCCGCGCGTCCGAAGCGCGATCTCGATCGAGCGAACCCCTACGCGCAATGACGCTCTTCCGTTCTCTCCGCCGCAGGCCCGCCCGTCTCGGCGCACCCCTCGCCATGGCCCTCGCGCTCTTCGCCGCCTCTCCGCGCTACGCCGTGGCGGCGAGCGCGACCTCGCAAGAGGCGGCACGCCACTTCGATCAGGGCGTGAAGCTGTACGAGGAGGGGGATTGGCGCGGGGCCCTGGTCGAGTTCGAACGGGCCTACGCGACCTTGCCCAACTACCGCGTGCTCTACGACATCGGGCAGTCCCGCTTCCAGCTGCAAGAGTACGCCGGGGCGCTCGACGCGCTGCAGAAGTATCTCGCGGAAGGGGGCAGCGAGATCCCGGCGGAGCGGCGCGAGAAGGTCACCGCGACGATCGAAGACTTGAACATGCGCGTCGCGCACCTGCACATCACGGCCAACGTCGAGGGAGCGGAAGTCGCGGTCGACGACGTCGCCGTGGGAACCACGCCGCTGCCCGAGCCGATCACCGTGAGCGTGGGGCGACGCCGCATCTCGCTCACCCCGCAAGGCCGCGCGCCGGTCGTACGCTTCGTGGACGTCGCCGGGCAGGACACGGTCGAAGTCCCGCTCAACGTGGAAGCCGCGCCCGAACCGAAGACGCTGCCGGCAACGCCCGCCGTGGCCCTCGCCACCGTCCCGCCCGTGCCCGCCTCGCGCCGCTCGACGGTACCGGCCTGGATCGGATTCGGCGTCGGCGCCGCAGGCGCGTTCGTGGGCACCTACTTCGGGATCATGGCCGTCGACGACAAGCACGACCTCGATCGGCAGTGCACCAACAAGGTGTGCCCGGAGGGGAGCCAGTCCCTCATCGACGATTCGAACCGCAACGCGCTCGTCTCGACGATCGGCGTCGTGGCCGGCGCCGCCGGCGTGGCATTCGGGATCACGTGGCTCGCGTACGCGCATTCAGACCCAGGGTCCGGCGAGCGTTCCGCGTCGTCGCGGCAGGCGCTTCGCTTGTACATCGGCCCCGGATCCGCCGGTGCGGCAGGCTCGTTTTGAGCTCGCGCCTCCGCCCGCTCTCCGGCGTCACGATCGCGGCGCTTCTCACGATCGCGGCCGCCACCGTGGCGTGCAACGCGATCCTCGGGCTCGGCGACTACGTGGTCGGTCCGCCGGCGGATGCAGGCGCGGATGCAACGCCCTTCGATTCCACGGCCCCCTTCGACGCGCAGATCGGCGAGGAACCGGACGCCGCGGCGAGCTCGGCGTCCGCCGCATCGGACGCGGCCCTCGGGCCCGACGCATTCGACGCATCGGCCGGATCGGACGCGCCCAACTGCAACGCCGATCCGCTGACGTTCACCGATCCCTCGCAGTGTTACGGGTGCACCCCGACCACTTCGCCGCAGTTCGCAAACGCGTGCACCTCCTCGGGGTGCGTGCCGTTCGACGACACGCGATTGACGAACCTCTTGCTCGACGGCGCGCTACCGCCGGTCCCGCCGAAAGACGCTTCGAGCGAGTGAGCCGCCCATGACGTCCTCCCTCCTCCACCTTTCCGCCGTTGCCGCCTGCGCATTCCTCGCTTCCTTGGGAGCTTCGCGTCCCGCGAAGGCCATCGGGTGTGACCAACTCGCGAGTGCGCTCGATCCGGACGGGGGCGCCCCGCCGGTGGTCTACATCGAAGGATCGACCGGATCGGCCCCGTTCGTGAACCAGCTCCAGCAGGCGCTCGCGATCGATCCGGACCCGATCAATCTCGTCTACATCGGCGACGGGAGCTGCGTCGGCACGAGCAACTTCTTCGGCCGTTCGATGATCGACACGAACGCGCTGCAGCCACCCCCGTCGCCGACGTATTACACGGGCGCGGGCTCCGCCGCGCAGCACTGTACGTTGCCGGCGGGCCAGGTGACGGACATCGCCGTGTCGGACGTGTACGCGCCGTCGTGCGGCAATCTCCCGGGCGGCGTCCTGCCCCCCAACATCGCGGACTTTCCCGGGCCCGTGCAGCCGATGCTATTTGCCGTGCCGAAAGCGTCGAGCCAGCAATCGATCAGCGCGAACGCCGCCTATTTCGTCTTCGGCTTCGGCAACGGCTCGGGCGTCGCTCCATGGACCGTGAATAGCTCGATCTACCGTCGCGACCCTACGTCCGGGACGCAAGCGGTCCTCTCCGTCGCGACGGGTATTCCGCTTACGCAGTGGGCGGGCGTCGATGCGACTCTCTTGCCGGTGAACATCATGGCCGGCCTTTCGGGCACATCGGCCGTCGTGAACGCGCTGGAGACCGATTCGAATCCCGAACAGGCGATCGCGATCTTCTCGGCCACGAACCTCAACGTGAGCCTGGTTTCGGTGCTCGCCTACAAGGATCGGGACCAGGCTTGCGGGTACTATCCCGATTCGTCGCCGACCTCGAAGGACAAGGCCAACGTGCGCGACGGGCACTACGCGCTCTGGGGCCCCATTCATTTCTTCACGAACGTGGACGGGAGCGGCTCGCCGGTGAGCCACGAAGTGCAGAGGTTCTTGAACTACATCACGGGTACGCTGCCGGCCCCCGGAGGGCTCGACCTCGTGCAGATCGAGGCGCTCGCCAATCTCGTCCCGCAGTGTGCGATGCGCGTGAAGCGCTCGGTCGAAATGGGACCGCTCGTGTCGTTCGCCGTGCCCTCGTGCGGTTGCTACTTCGATTACGTCGCCGCGGGGCAGTCGACCTGCCAGCCATGCGCGAAGCAGTCGGATTGCCCCGCCACGGCGCCGGTGTGCAACCTCAATTACCCGAAGGCCTTCTGCGAAACGCAGTAGGCGGCCGCGATTGACCTCGCGGGGCGATCCTTCGATACTCCGCCGATGCTCACGCGGAATCGCGCGCTCTTGGGTCTCTTGGCGGTAAGCTTGGCGGCGAACGCAGGCTGCGACTTCGACGGATCGAATACGCCTCCGGAGGAGCCGGATCTCAGGCTCGACGGTTCCGGCGCCGACGCGCCGTCCGCGCCCGGCACGGACGCGACGCCCGGCACGCCCCACGATGCGGCGAGCGACGGCGGCGTCGCCGACGCGACGGTCGACGCGGCGGCCGGGCTCGACGCGCTGGCTCCCGACGCGCTGTCGGGGGCCGACGTGGTGCAAGCCGCGGACGCCGGAACGGACGTCGCGGTGCAAGCCGAGGTCGAAGCGGGAATCGATGCGACCGTGGATGCGGGGATCGACGCCTCTCCCGTGGCGGTCGTCGACGCAGGGGACAGCGCGGCAATCGACGCGCCGCTGTCGCCCGTCACCGTGACGATCAACAGTCCGGCAGGCCTGGAGCCGGGCATACCGGTCGTCTTCCACGATCCGTCGGGCACGCAGCTCGGGGTCGTGACCACCGATGCGACGGGCGCGGTGTCGATGCTCGTCCCGGCGGGCTCGACGGTCACGGCGATCTTCGGGACCCCCGATCAGTCGACGCTCGTCTCCATCGCCGCGGTGCAGCCGGGCGACGTGATTGCGATCATGGATCCTACGACGCAGCAATCGGGCTTCTCGGCGAGTCCCAACATCCAGCTTCCGGACGCGGCGCCTCCCCAGGGAACGACCCAATTCCAGTTCATCGTCGCGGACAGCTGCAGCACGCAGGTCGACTCCGACACCCAGGGCACCTCCGTCGACATCGATTCGACGTGCGTCGGCCCGAATGGGCTTTTTCCGGTCCTCGTGCTCGCGGAAGACGAAGGAGGAGACGCCCTCGCTTTCGACTTCCAGGACGACAACCCGAGCGAGGCGGACGGCGGAGGAACCCCCGACGTGTCTCTCTCGAGGAACTACAGCAGCACCTTCGGCACCGATGCGGTCGAAACGACGAATGCCGATCCCGACCAGTTGGCCCTCACCGAGGCGAGCGTGCGCCAGATCGCGGACGGCGTCAGCTACACGGAGCGGCAATCGATCGAGGTGCAGGACGATGGTTCGTCGCAGACGAACTTCACCATCGAGCCGGGATTTGCATCGTCGCTCCAGACCGAGGTCGACGTGGGCAATGGCGGGAGCCTCGTGGCCACCGTGGTGCGTGAAGCCGCGCCGAGCCTTTCGGGGACGGACTCGTTCGACATGTCGCAGCTCCCGCCGGAGATCGAGAACGCGACGATCGACATGAGCAACGTGGAGACCCCGAATATCGAGTGGCAGTCGAGCGCTCCCTTGTCGAACGGAACGTCCGGCGTCGTCATCTCCGTCGGTTGGAATGGGCAAGACGGCGAAAATCCGCAGACCGGAACCTGGATTCTCGTCGTTCCTTCGACGGTGACCACGGTCTCCCCGCCGGCTCTCAGCGACGCCGTCGCGGCTTATTCTCCCGTCGGCGTTTCGAGCTGGTCGCTCTCGGGCGTCGTCGCGGTCGGGGGCAGCCTCGCGCCGAATTACGACGTCTTCCGGGGCTTCGTCGGCGGCGTCTTGACCGCGTTCGGGCCCGCGGAGGGCACGAGCTTCCCGGTCGTCCCCGTCCTTCCAGCGAACGGGACGCTGGTCGCCTCGTTCTACCCGGCCGACCCCTGATCACGGATAACCCTGCACTGTCGAGTCGGTGATCGTGATCGTCTTCGCGTTCACGCCGATGGCCGTGCCGGCGCCGCCCCAGCTGCCGCCCGTGTTCCCCGTGATCGTCGAATCCGTAATCGTGAGATCGCCCATCAGGTTGTCGCTCGTCATGAACACGCCGCCGGCGAACGCGTTCGTCCCCGCCGCGTTGCCCGTGATCGAATCGCCGCAGACGATCACGTTGATCGAATTGCCGTCGCTGTAGAGCGCGCCGCCGTTGCCGCCGGAGCCGACCTCGTTCTGGCCGTTGTTCATCTGGGTGCACTCCGACGGATCGTTGTTGTTGGCGTCGTGGCCCGTGGCCGTGTTGCCGCTGAAGGTGCTGTTGTAGACGTCGAGCTCCGCGTTGAGCGCGCCGACGGCGCCTGCGTTGCTGCCGCTGTTGTTCGTGAACGTGCTCGAAACGATCACGATGCCGTGCTTGCTGCCGGTCACGTAGATCGCTCCGCCGCCCGTGTCGGGTCCGACGGGGGCGGCACGGTTGTTCGTGAAGATCGAATCGACCACGGTGAGGTTGCCGTCGCGCATGTAAATCGCGCCGCCGGCGCCGTCGTCATACCCTTGCGAGCAAGCAGGCTGCGGCGGCGGCGACGGAATCATGTCCACGGGATTCGTCTTCGCGTTGACGAACGCGATGTGCTGGAGCGTCACGCGCGTCTCGTTCGCCTGGTAGTTCGGGCTGTTGAAGTTGAGAATTTGCACGGCGTTGCCGCCGTCGAGCGTGATCTTGTTGCCGCCATCGATGACCGTGTCTTTGGCGATGGGCAAATTCATCGTCGCGGTGACGGCGATCGTGAGCGGCGCGCAGCCGCAGTTGAACGTGATCGCGCCGCCCTGCGCAACCGCCGCATTCAACGCGCTGAACGTACAGCTGGCGGGCGTCCCTTTTCCGATGACCGTCGCGTTCGACGCATCGGCGGCCTGGCCTGCCGCGGGAATCGCCGTGCTGCACGAGCCGCTTCCGTTGCCTGCTTCGGGCGTCGTTCCGCATCCGCCGTCGGATGCCGGCGGGGTGCCTCCGGTGCCCGAGGTGCCCGTCGCGCCGCCGCTCGCAGTGCCGGCGACCCCACTGCTCGATGCGCCCGACGCAGCGCCGCTCGCAGTGCCCGTCCCCGCGCTCGTCCCGCTCGATCCCGCCGCGCCCGCCCCGCTCGATCCCGCCGCGCTCGTCCCGCTCGATGTGCCCGACGCGGCGCCCCCGGACGCGCTGCTCCCGCAGCCGACCGCAAAGCCGATCGCCGCGGCCCACGCCAACCCCGAAGCCACGTGGCGACGAACTGCCATGACGACCTCCGCACGTTCACCGTACGGCCCGGCACCGCGCGTCGCAACGCGCTAGCTCGTCGCGCCGTCTTGCTCTACCCACCTTCCCCACCATGAACACGACGCCGCGTGAGCGGAAGGAGCGCCCCGCGGCGACCGCCCTCGTACTCATCACAGTGCTCCTCGACACGCTGGGCCTCGGTCTCCTCATTCCCGTAGGACCGCGCCTCGTCGCCTCGTTCCTCGGAGGAGACCTCACCCAGGCGTCCTACTACTTCGGATTTCTCACATCGCTCTACGCGGCAATGCAGTTTCTCTTCTCGCCGGTCGTCGGCGGATTGAGCGATCGTTTCGGCCGCCGCCCCGTCATTCTCTTCTCGCTCCTCGGCGCCGCCACGAGCTATCTCGTGAGCGGCTTTGCGCCGGCCCTCGGGTGGCTCTTCGTGGGGCGCGTCATCTCGGGCGCGACCGGCGCGAGCTTCTCGGCCGCGGGAGCGTACATCGCGGACATCACTCCGCCGACCAAGCGCGCGGCGAGCTTCGGCCTCGTCGGCGCAGCGTTCGGCTTCGGCTTCATCCTGGGTCCCGCGCTCGGCGGCTTGCTCGGCGACCTTGGGCTACGCGTGCCGTACTTCGTCGCGGCGGGGCTCAACTTCCTCAACATGATGTACGGCCTCTTCGTCCTGCCGGAGTCGCTACCTCGCTCCGAACGGCGGCCCTTCTCGTTCGCGCGCGCCAACCCGCTCGGATCGATCCGATCGCTCGGGCGTCACCCCGTCGTGCGACGCCTCACGGGAACGATGATGTGTAGCTTCATGGCGCAATGGATCCTCCAGAGCGTCTGGGCGCTCTACACGCAAGAGCGTTACGGTTGGGCCCTTCACGACGTGGGGCTCTCGCTCATGGTGGTCGGTGTGGCAACGGCGGTGGTGCAGGGCGGCCTGGTGCGGGTGGTGGTCCCACGTCTGGGCGAGCGGCGGGCGCTGGTCCTCGGCCTGCTGATG
>DATHQY010000306.1:0-4583 GCA_035482215.1 Polyangiaceae bacterium
GGGGGTGCGGTCACGAACATCGAGGTCATCGACGCGGAAAGGCAGGCTCGTGACGCCGCGACGCAAGCCGAGATCGCGGCCGACGCCGCTCGGCAAGCACGGCTGACGATGTTGACGGCGAGCGGGCACTTTCCCTGAGGCGCTTGCCGGGCGGTCCTTTCGGCGGGGCCCGCCTTGCCATCGACCCATCGCGATAATAGGATGGTCGGCCTGACCACCCTGGCCACCGCCGTGAACACACTGTCTCTCTTCGCCGAGCCCACGCGGCTCCGGTTGATGGCGTTGCTTGCCCACGAAGAGCTCACGGTGGCGGAGCTCGTGGCCATCACCGAGATGGCCCAGTCGAGCGTGTCGACCCACCTCGCGAAGCTCCGCGACGCCGGGCTCTTGCGGGACCGGAAGGCCGGCGCGTCCACGCTCTACGCGATGCGCGAAGGCAACATGCCCGCGGAGGCGCGCCGGGTTTGGTCGCTCGTGCAAGACGAAGTGAAGGACGGGCTGCTCGAAGCCGATCGCGAGCGCGCGGCGAACGTCGTGAAAGCGCGCACGGGCAATTTCGCCTGGCCCGACGCCGCCGCCGGCCACATGGAGCGCTACTACTCGCCCGGCCGCACCTGGGAGAGCACGGCGCGCGGCCTCTTCGGCCTCATGCGCCTCGGTGATGTAATCGACGTGGGCGCGGGCGACGGCACGATAGCCGAGCTCCTCGCCCCCCGGGCCAAGACCGTGACCTGCGTCGACCGCAACGCGAAGATGGTCGATGCGGCGCGTGCGCGCCTCGAAGCCGCGAAGAACGTGTCGGTGCACCTCGGGGACGCGCAGGACCTGCGCTTCGCCGACGCGTCGTTCGACCACGCGGCCGTCTTCAACGTGCTCACCCAGGTCGCGTCGCCGGGGCGCGTCCTCGCCGAAGTGACGCGCGTCCTCCGCCCGGAGGCGACCGCGGCGATCATCACGCTCGGCGCGCACGAACACACCGACGTCTCGGCGAGCTACGGCGACGTCCAGCCGGGGTTCACGGTCCGCGAAGTGCGCCGCATGGCGCAGCGCGCGGGCCTCACGGTCGATTCGTGCGACGTCGCGTGCCGCGAGAAGCGGGCGCCTCATTTCGAAGTCATCACCGCATTTGCCCACAAGAATCGATAAGCCATGACCGCTGCTGCCGACCAACCGCTCCACGATCTCCTCCGCCGCCGCATTGCGATCATCGACGGCGCCATGGGGACGACCATTCGCACCTACGGAATGAAGGAGGCCGACATTCGGGGCGCGCGCTTCGCGAACGCGACGAAAGACCTCCTGAACAACGGCGACCTCTTTTCGCTGACGCAGCCGGCGATGATCGGCGACATCCACCGCCGCTTCCTCGAAGCGGGCGCCGACATCATCGAGACGAACACGTTCGGCGCGACGAGCATCGGCCAGAGCGAGTTCTTCGTCGACGACCCGCGCGAGCACGGCGGCCGCAAAGACCCCGCGTTCTACCAGAAGATCATCGACGACCGTGCCCTCAACGACCTCGCCTGGGAGATCAACGAGCAGTCGGCCCGGCAGTGCCGCGAGTGGGCCGATCGCGTCGGCAGCGCCGACGGCAAGCGCCGCTTCGTCGCGGGTGCGATCGGGCCGCTCACAGTGTCGCTGTCGAACTCGCCGGACGCCGACGACGCAGGCTTTCGCGTCGTGACGTTCGACCAGGTCAAGGCCGCCTACGTGCAGCAAGTGCGCGCGCTCCTGGCCGGCGGGGTCGACGCGCTCCTCGTCGAGACGATCTTCGACTCGATGAATGCCAAAGCGGCACTCGTCGCGATTGGAGAGGTCTTCGACGCGGAGGGTCGCACGCTCCCCGTCATGGTGTCGGCGGCGGTCGGCCGCGGCGGCGAGACGATGATCTCCGCGCAGACGGGCGAGGCGCTCTGGAACGCCGTCGAGCACGTGAAGCCGCTGTCGATCGGCCTCAATTGCTCGCTCGGGCCCGACCTGATGTACCCGTTCCTGGCCGAGCTCTCCGAGAAAGCCGACGTCGCGATTTCTTGTTACCCGAACGCGGGTCTGCCCAATCCGCTGTCGCCGACGGGCTTTGATCTGGAGCCCGCCGACATGGCGCGTTTTCTGGGCGATTTCGCCAAGGCGGGCCTCCTGAACATCGCGGGCGGGTGCTGCGGCAACACCCCCGAGCACATCGCGGCGATCGCCAAGGCTCTCGAGGGAATGCCTCCGCGCCCGCTCGAGGAGGACGCGGTCGCGAAGGAAGACGTGATCCCCGAAGTCGGTTCCGCGGTGCCCCCCGCGCGCCCGCTCCGCCTCTCGGGCTCGCAGCCGTTCACGCAGCAGATCGGCGTCTACATGATGATCGGCGAACGCACGAACGTCGCCGGTTCGCCGAAGTTCGCGAAGCTCATCAAAGAAGGCAAATTCGAAGAAGCCGTGAGCGTCGCCCGGCAGCAGATCGACGCGGGCGCGAACGTCATCGACATTTGCATGGATGAGGGGATGATCGACGGCCCCTCGGCGATGACCCGGTTCCTGTTGCTCCTCGCCTCGGAGCCGGAAGTGGCCAAGGTGCCCTTCATGGTCGACTCTTCGAAGTGGGAAGTCATCGCGGAGGGGCTGAAATGCCTTCAGGGCAAGGGGATCGTCAATTCGATTTCGCTCAAGGAAGGGGAAGCGAAGTTCAAGGAACACGCGCACACGATCCTGCAGTATGGCGCGGCGGTCGTGGTCATGGCCTTCGACGAACAGGGACAGGCCGCGACCTATGCCGAGAAGATTCGCATTTGCGAGCGCGCATACCGGATTCTCGTCGACGAAGTCGGATTTCCCCCCGAAGACATCATCTTCGATCCGAACGTGCTCACCGTCGCGACGGGCATCGAAGAGCACAACAACTACGCGCTCGATTTCATCAACGCGACGCGCTGGATCAAGACGCACCTGCCGCACGCGAAAGTGAGCGGCGGCGTCTCCAACGTGTCCTTCAGCTTCCGCGGCAACAACCGCGTGCGCGAAGCGATGCACTCCGCGTTTCTGTACCACGCGATCCGGGCCGGCATGGATATGGGCATCGTGAACGCGGGCATGCTCGAAGTGTACGAGGAGATCCAGCCCGAGCTTCGGGAGCTCATCGAAGACGTCCTCTTGAATCGACGGGCGGACGCGACGGAGAGGCTCGTGGACTTCGGCGAAGCGCTGAAGGCGGCGGGCGCGAACGCTTCGGGCGCCGAGAAGAAATCCGAGGAATGGCGCGCCGGCACCGTCGAAGAGCGCCTGTCGCACGCGCTCGTCAAAGGCATCGACACGTACATCGAGACGGATACCGAGGAAGCGCGCGCGAAGCTCGGGAGGCCGCTGGCGGTGATCGAGGGGCCTCTCATGGCCGGGATGAGCGTCGTCGGGGATCTCTTCGGCGAAGGGAAGATGTTCCTCCCCCAAGTGGTGAAGAGCGCACGCGTGATGAAGCGAGCGGTGGCGTATCTGTTCCCGTTCATGGAGGCGGAGAAAGCCGCGCTCGCGAGCACGGGCCAGGTCGCGAAGGCGCAGGGCAAGATCGTGCTCGCCACCGTGAAGGGCGACGTGCACGACATCGGCAAGAACATCGGCGGCGTCGTCCTCGCCTGCAACAACTACGAGGTCATCGACATGGGCGTGATGGTCTCGTGCGAAAAGATCCTCGAGCGCGCGAAGACCGAGAACGCCGACATCATCGGCCTGTCGGGCCTCATCACGCCGTCGCTCGACGAGATGGCGCACGTCGCCCGCGAGATGGAGCGCCAGGGGTTCAAGCAGCCGCTCCTCATCGGCGGGGCGACGACGAGCCGCGCCCACACGGCCGTGAAGATCGCGCCGTTCTACAGCGAGCCCGTGGTCCACGTGCTGGACGCGAGCCGCGCCGTGCCGGTGAGCACGAATTTGCTGAGCGACGGTCGGCGCGAATCGTTCCTGCAGGAGCTCCGTGCCGACTATGAGCAGCTCCGGCGCACGCACGGCGCCCCCAAAGGCAAGCTCGTGCCGCTCGAGGCCGCGCGCGCCAACCGCACGCCCATCGAGTGGCGCTCGAGCGACATCGCGGTCCCCGCGTGGACGGGCGTGCGGGTCGTGGCGGACGTGCCGCTCGCCGCGCTTCGCGAGTACATCGATTGGACACCGTTCTTTCACACGTGGGAGCTCCGCGGCGTCTACCCACAGATCCTCGAGCACGAGAAATACGGCGAGCAGGCACGCATTCTCTACGGCGAAGCGCAGGTGCTCCTCGACGAGATCATCGCCAAGCAATGGATCCAGGCGCGAGGCGTGTATGGGTTCTTCCCGGCGAACGCCGTCGGCGATGACGTCGAGCTCTACACCGACGCGTCGCGCGGGAGCGTGCTCGACACGTTTCGCTTTCTCCGCCAGCAGGGCGAAAAGAAAGACAGGACGGAGCCGAACCGATCGCTCGCCGATTTCGTCGCGCCGAAGGGTACGGGGCTGGCCGACCATCTGGGCGCGTTCGCCGTGAGCACGGGATTCGGGTTGCGCGAGCTGTGCGATTCGTTCCGCGCGAAGAACGACGACTACAACGCGATCATGGCCGAAGCGCTGGCCGATCG
>DATHQY010000307.1:0-3515 GCA_035482215.1 Polyangiaceae bacterium
GGGGCGGCGTCGCCTGCGGGATCGAGGCGCGCGGCGCGATCGAGCAAGTCGCGGCACTCCTTCCACGATCGGTCGTTGCAGGCGGCCGTGGCGCCCATGCGGAGTGTGGTGGCCTCCAAGGAGGGCGTGGAGCTCGATGTCTCCGAAGGCGAGGGGAGGCTAGGGACATCGGGGCGTGCGATGGGGGTCTCGCGGCCGGCGCGGGTGCGGAGGGTGAAACCGATCCCGAGGGCGATGACCGCCGCGGCGAGGGCGAGGCCCGAGAGGTACTCGTTGCGCAGGCGCCGAGGCCGAATGCGAGGGGGGACGGCGTCGACTGCCGCGGCGGTGCGGCGGGTCGGTTCGGAGGTCGTGGGTGGCCCCGGATCGATGGCGGGTGCTTCCGGCGCAGGATGCAGCAAGCGCCGGCGGAGGCGCTCGGCGTTGGCTTCGACTTGCCGGAGATCGAAACCGCCCCCTTCGAGCGCGCGGTCCAGCTCGTCGGGCGCCAGTTTCGCAATGCGCGCGACCTCCGCGGCGGTCTCTTCGTCCGACGGAGGCCCCCGGAGCAGATCCCACGCAGCTTGCACGCGGCCGGGAGGCGGCTTGGCCATCAGGACAACTCCTCGTCCGGAAGCGCGCCGGGCGCCAGCGAGTGGGCGGTTCGCCGGATTCGCCGGAGCGCGACGTAGACTTCGTTCGTTTCGTACTTCGTGTGTTCGGCGATCGCCGACGGTTTGGTGATTCCGTCGAGCCACGCGCCGAGAACCGCGAGTTCCACGGGCGACGTCGAGAACCGCCTCACGAGTTCCCGCATCGCGGCGGACGATTCGTGCTGTCGCTGCAAGATCGACGCGCGCGACAGATGCTCCTCTTCGGCCGACAGCGTCACGGCGCCCGCGGGAAGTCCGGTGAACGCGACCTCGACGTCCGCGGCGGTATGCTCGATGTCCGCGCGCTTCGAGCTGCGCTCGTTGCTCAAGATACTTCGGACGATTCCGGTCATATGCACGAAGAGCGGAATGCCGCTCCCCTCGTCCCACGGACGTGTCGTGAGGACACGCGAAAAGGCCTCTTGCGCAATCTCTTCGGCGTGCGCGGGGCCCGTGCGCGTGCGCGCAAATTCGAGCACGCGTTTGTAAAGCGCTGCCCATTCCCCGATGTCGAGATCGCGAATCCCGTACCCCATCCCTTGCGCACCGTACCATCGTCGCGGCGTCGTGGCAGTCGCTCGGTTCGAGCGACGAAGGAGATCGGACGGCGGGAGCCGAGGCCCCCGCCGCCCGTTCATAACATGGCGTTCATGGCGTTCATGGCGTTCATGGCGGCAAGCCATGGTTTCGACGCGGACGCGTCTCGCTGCACTGCTGTTCTATTTTCGCTTCGCGGTTCCGTTACACGACGGCGTGCGCGGCGTTCGCGGCCGGAGCCGGAGACGGCGCGACTTCGGTCGGCGGCGGCGTGGTCGCTGATCCCGAGGCGGAGGTCGCCGATCCTTCGATGATCGCGATATCCGACGCGGGAACCGTGCCCTTGATGCCGGCCTTCTGGTCTTTGCCCATCGTGTGTCGTGCCTTGCGCGTGGCTTTGCTCTTGAGAGCGGCGATCGATTTGGTCGCCGCGCTCTTTTGCGCCACTTTGCGAGGCGTGAGGCCGAACGCCGCCAGCGTATCCGGGGATTCTGCAAACATTCCCTGGATGATGGTGGTGTATGCCTTCACTTTCGACGCGGTTTGCGCCCTCTTGTCCCGGTTGGCTTTGACCGCGGCCGTGCGCCCGGCGGTCGCTGTTTGCACGGTTTGGGTCGAGGCCACCCGATCGTCGAACAATTGGGCGATTTGCGCCGGCGTCATGCTCTCCCCCGCGACGGACAGGGAGGGCACATTGGCAAGATATTGCTTCGTCGCCGCCGACATCAGTTGATCGTTGTTGGATTGAACGAGATGACTGCTATTGCTTCCCATGATGCTTCTCTTCTTCTGATTGAGCGATTCGCTCTTTGGACGAGGGGCATCCGGCGGAGCACCGTGCTTCGCTTCGCGTCCCTCGCTAGGTAAGGCTGGCGAGTTGGCGAAATTAGGAAGCCGGAGCCCGACTTTTTTCGTGGGCCGTGTCGATTTTTCGTAAGCGCGCGGAAAGACTGGGCTCGAGGCGAGCCTGGATCGCTGCGACACGCCGGGATGGATTCTTGGGGGTCGCCGAAAGCAGAGGAGGCCAGGGCGATTTCGCCCCGGCCTCCTGTTTGGTGCTGCCCGCGGACCGGCGTGCATCCGACGCGCGGTCAGCGTCCAGCCTGCGTCTACCTGCGTCTACCGAAGGCCCGGAAGGACCCGCGTGCCCTCAACCTGGACGGCCGTCAGCGCGTTCGGATTGAGCCCCAAGAGGGCGAGGATCGTCGGTGCGACCTGGGTGGTCTCGACGGCGGTGAACTCGACCCGAACCGGTATGCCCGGGCCGCTGACGACCATCAGGACGTGTCGGTCGCCGGTGTTCATACCCCCGTGCTCGGCGATCTTGGTCGGTCCCGAGTAGACGATGCCCACCTGGACCTCGCCGAAGACATCCGGGTAGTGGCCATTGTCGACCGAGACGCCGAAGAAGTTGGCGGCTTCAGCGCCGGCCCAGATCTGCGCGAGGCCCGAGTGCTGGACGGTGACGGGGTTCTGGTTGATGTCGAAACCCGCAGCGGTGTGGTTCCACAGGTAGCTCTTGACGAAGTCGCAAGCCGCCTGCGAGTTGTCCGACAGGTAGGACTGCCACAGGTCGTCGTCGGTTCCGGCAACGATCAGGCTCGTGTTGCTCGGGTGCGTCTCCGCCCAGGCGGCGTTGATCGCGCTGATGATCGGGCCGTCCTTGACGGTACGGAGCTGGTTCGGGTCCAGCGGCGACTGGCCGTGCTTGGCCGTGACGATGATCGTCGTCGAACCTTCGAGGCCGTCCTCGTGGATCGCAGAAACCATGCGGCCAAGTTGAGCGTCGACGTAATCGAGCGCGCTCGAGAGGACCGGGCCGGGAACGAGCTGACCGTCGACGAAATGGTAGCCACCTGCCTCCGGAGCGCTGGTGGTGAAATTCCCGTTTGCGTCCGGACCCATCAACGTGGTCGGAGTCGAGGGGATCTTCTCCGCGACCGAGACGGTCTGGAAGTTCATGCCGAAGATCGCCGGGGTGCCGACGTGGGTCTTGCCCGAGTGGTCGAGACCATCGATCTCATTCAGGATGGCCTGGACCTTGTAGCCGTCGTACTGCTTGGTGGCGGCGTCGATGTGCGCCCAGTCGTTGTCCTGCGGGTAAGGGACACCGTTCGGCATGACAGCCTGCGAGTCGATCTCCGGCGAGAAGAGGTCGTCGATGCTCTCGCCGTGCGAGCCCGGACCATTGAACGACGCGTAGATCTCGTGCTTGTCAGACCAAGCGGTGCGCAGGCCGGCGTTGTGGATGACCTGGAAGATCGTGTTGTCGCCGAGGTAGTCCCACGGGGTGATCGGCTCGCAGGTCTTCGGGTCTACTGGGAACGTGCCCGGGTTGAGCGACGT
>DATHQY010000308.1:0-26381 GCA_035482215.1 Polyangiaceae bacterium
CGCACGAGGTTCCAGAGCACCTGGCGCATCTGCGCGCCGTCGCAGCGGGCGAGCGTCTCTTCGTGGGGTCCCTCGTACAGGACGAGCACGTCATCCCCGCGGGCGGCGTTCGCCGCGAGCGCCACGACGTCGCGCGCGAGCGCCGAGACGTCCGTCGCCTGCGCTTTCGGCGGGCGCGGTTTGGAGAGATCCACCATGTCGCCGACGAGGTCGTTCAGCCGCCGGGCCTCGCGTTTGATGATGTCGCAGAGGCGCTGGTCCTCGTCCGACAGCTCCGACGACTCGCGGAGCATCTCGATGGAGCCGGTGATCGAGCCGAGGGGATTTCGGATCTCGTGCGCCAGACCTGCTGCGATGCGACCGAGGACGGCGAGGCGCTCCGCTTCGTGCGCGCGGCGCGTGGCCACTTGCAGGGCGCCGCCGGTCAAACGCAGGCGCTCGGCCAGGTACCCGGCGAGCAGCGCGACGACCGTCACGCCGAGCGCGTTCAGAAGCACGGGGAATACGAGATCCGTCGCTTGGGCGGAGTAGTTCAAGGCCGGCTGGTCGGGCGGTCCGACCATCCAGCCGAGATAGAACGCCATGCAAAGGAGCGCGTAGATTCCGATGCCCAGGGCGGCCGAGAACACCGCGCCGCGCACGCCCACGAGGATCGCGCCGACGAGACACGTCAGCGCGTAGAAGGACGTGGCTCCGCTCGAGGGGCCGCCGGTGACGTACACGATGGCGGTCCACGTGATTTGATCGAGCGTGATCTGGGTCCATGCGAGCCAGAGGAGACGCTTGCCGACGCGAAGCGCATTGGCGTAGAGGGCGGCGAGCGCGAAGCCGCCGGCGATCGTGACGAAGACGACCGTCTGGCTGAACGGGTAGCGCGTCAGCTCTCCGCGCAAGTACAGCGTCGCCGTGGCCCCGAGGAGAAGCACGAGAAACGCAAGGCGCAGGCCGGTGATCCACGCGAGGCGCGTCGCCAGGCTGTGGTCCGGCGGGCGGCCGCTCGGCGAACGGCCCTCGGACCCGGCAGCGGCGAGCCCCCCTTGGGGGGCGGTGCGAATCCCGAGCTCCACGGCGATGGAGCTTAGGCCTAGTCGGCCTTGATCTTACCGGCGATGCTGAAGATCGGCAGGTACATCGCGATGAGCACGACGCCAACGGTCCCGCCGATGCCGACCATCAGCACCGGCTCGATGAGGCTCGTGAGGGCGCCCACCGCGACGTCCACTTCCTCTTCGTAGAAGTCGGCGATCTTGTTGAGCATGGCGTCGAGCGCGCCCGTCTGTTCGCCGACACCGACCATCTGGACGACCATCGGCGGGAAGATGCCCGTCTCCATGAGCGGCTGCGCCATGTTCTTGCCTTCGGAGATCTTCTGGCGCGAGTAGAGGATGCCCTCTTCGATGATGACGTTGCCGGCCGTCTTCGCGACAATGTCGAGCGCGTCGAGAATGGGCACGCCGGACGAAAGCAGCGTCCCGAGCGTTCGGGTGAAGCGCGCAACGGCAATCTTGCGAAGCACGCCGCCGATGACCGGCAGCCGCAAGAGCAGCTTGTGGATCGCGCGCTTTCCTCGCGGCGTGCGATTCGCGTACACGACGGACGTGATGAGCCCCGCCAGCGCCAGAGAGAACCAGATGAAGTTCGAGACGAAGAGGCGGGAGATCTGCATGACGATGCGCGTCAACACGGGCAGCTCGTCCTTGGCACCGAAGTCTTTGAACATCGTCTCGAAGCCGGGAATGACGAACACGAGCAGGATCGTCAACACGCCGAAGAACACGACGATGACGATGCTCGGATACGCCATGGCGCCGCGCACTTGGCTGCGCAGCTTCATGGCCTTCTCGATGTAGACGGCGAGCCGGTTCAGGATCGTGTCGAGGATGCCGCCCACCTCGCCGGCCTGCACGAGATTCACGTACAGGTGATCGAACACCTTCGGGTGCCGGCGGAGCGAGTCGCTGAACGTCGCGCCTTGCTCGACACTCGCCTTCACGTCACGGAGCACGGCGCCAAAGCGGGGATTGTCGGTCTGCCCCTGCAGGATGTCGAGGCATTGCACGATCGGCAGCCCCGCGTCGATCATCGTCGCGAAGAGCCGCGTGAACGTGACGAGGTCCTTGGGACCGACACCCGAGCCGAACTGCAGCGACAGCGCTCTGCCCTTTTTTCGAACTCGTGTCGGCTGGAGCTGCTGACCGCGCAGTCGTTGGTTGACCGCGTCCTCCGACTCGGCCTCCATCGAGCCCTTGCGCAGCTCACCCGTTCGCGCCTTTGCTTCCCAGACGAATTCGGCCATGATCGGTTTCGAACGACTCGCCCGCTCGCCCCTCCCTCGGGGGTGCGGCGGACCCGCCGCTGGTGTTAACGGTACAAGTCGTCGACACGGCGGGTCAAAGAGTCTTCAAGCAGGGTCGTTTGAGCGGAACCTGCAACCGACGGATGGGATTCGACGTCGGGCCTAAAAAGCCCAGCCGACCGACGCGTCCGCAACGAGCACCGCGGCGTCGCCGCCGACGGGAAACGAACTCTGGATCACCGCACCCGAACCGCCGAAGTAGTGCATTCCGCCACCTCCGAGGCGAAGGGTGAAGCCGTAGTCCCAGGTCCATTGCCAGCCCACCGTTGCCCCTACACCGAGGACATCGGTCGCCCAATCGAGCTGCACGAGCGATTCGCTCGCGCGGCGTGCGAAAAGAACGCGCGGTTCGAGGTAAAGGCCGTGGAAGACGGGGTGCATCGGATAAAACGCGAGGCCGAGGCCGGTCGCAACGCCGACATCGGTGCCGAGGCCGTAGACGTCTGCCTCGACGGCGATCGCCGTTCGCTGGGTCCACGCGAAGTCCGCTTCGGCGCCGAAGACGCCCGCCGACATCGCGAGGGGATTGAACACGAGGGCCAGGGTTCGTGTGGCCTCGTCGGCGCTTTCGTCGGCACGGTCGGCGTATGTCGGCGGCTCCTCGGCAGCGCCGGTCCGCGCGATCCCTTCGGCCAGCGCGAAGGCGGCGGAGGCCGCGCGGAGGCGGCGACGCAAGCTTCGTTTCATGCCGCCCTATCGGCGCCGTGACGAAGGGAGTTGCGCGCGAGTGACTCGCCTTGTCGCGCGAGCGTGCGGGCCCACGCAGGCCGGGTCGCCTCGGCTACGGACCGGCGCGCGCAATCTCGCCGAGAATGGCGGCCAGCGATTCGTACAATGCTTCCGGGATGGGCTCCCCTATGCGCAGCTCGGAGAGCGCTTCGGCGAGCGGAATGTCTCGCACGATTTCGACGCCGTAGTCCCTCGCCGCCCGTTCGATGCGATCCGCGAGGAGCCCCTCCCCGCTCGAGACGACGAGCGGCGCTTCGTCGATAGCTTCGTCGTAGCGCAAGGCGATCGCACGTTTCACGCGACCTCCACGGACTGGGCAGAGATGTTGCGCGACGCGAGACGCTCTGCGATGCGGCGCTGCCACGAAGCCGCATCGACGCCGGGCGGCACGCTCAGGTGGACCTGGACGCGCCCCTCGTCCGCGTGGACGAGGAGGGTCGACCCGGCGAGCTCGCCGGCGCCGATCTCGAGCCGCGCGGTTCCCCGCCGCGCGTCGCCGGACCAAGCGACCCGACGGACGAGCGACGGAACGAGGTGCTCGAGCGACGCCATCGCACGAAGCGCCGCTTCCGGCGTGGCCGGCGCCGCGGATCCGAAGCCGGCCGGGACGTGCACCGGCGCGAACGACGGGGTGGGCAACGGCGCGTCGGGTGGAGCGAGCGAGGCCCGATGGCGATTCAGGGGGTCGAGCGGGTCCTCGTGCGTCGCCGCACGGCGCGTCACGGCCTCCGCGGCGGTCGCGGTATGAGGCGAAGCCGCGGTACCGGAAGGCAGCGGCGCCTTCGGCATTGCCGATGCCGCTAGCGAAGCCTGGGTCCCCGAAGCGAACGCCTCTTCTTGGCGGATGCCGGCTTCTTCGCGCGCGAGCAGCTGGCGAAAGTCGACGCGACTCGCCGCACGAACGGAGGCGCTCGTGAGCGGCCACCCGGCGGAAAGCGCCTGCCCGGCGTTGGCCGCGGCGACGACGATGGTCATTGCGTGTTCCCCTGGAGAATCGTTTTGACCCCGCTCGTCGCGCGATCGACGACGCGCGACGCGAGGTCGATGGCCTCGCTGTACCGATAGACACCGGCCTGGAGCGCGATGAGCTGCGCCGGCGAGTAGTCGCCGCCGCGCTGCATCGAGCCGACGGCCGTGGCCATGATTCGCTCGCCCCGATTGAGCTCGTTGCCGATGACGTGCATGAGCCGGGCGAAGGGCGATGGCAAGACCACGGGCGTAGCGCTCGACGACGCTCCTGTCGGAGGCGCGGGCTCTGCGGATAGGGCGTGACGCGACTCGGTCGAAGAGATTCGCACGGGGGACCCGCTACGAGTGGATGTTCTGGATCGCGGCCTTCGCGCTGTCATGTTCCGTCTTGATGACGTTCGAGAGCGCCGTGAAGGACCGGTTCTGCGAGTCGACCTCTTCTTGCACCTGCAAGTAATAGAGATTCATTTGCGCCGACTGCTGCAGCGATGCGTCGATGCTGCTCGACGGATCGGCGGGGCCGACGGAGGTGGTCCCCGTCATCGCCCCCCCGGTCGCAAGGCCGCCCGAAATCGTGGTGGATGCCGACGCAATCGAGGCGGGGCCTTCGGGGCTCAGAGTGAGGGCGCTCGCCGCGTTCGGCGCGCTCACAGAGCCTCCTCCGCGAACCGCGGCGGCAGTGACCGGCGATCCCGGCAATGCGTTGGCCACGAGCTCGGCGCCCTGCACGACCCCGTTCGCTCCCGCCGAAAGGACCTGGCTGAAGCTCACGCGCTCAGGGGCAGGCGTCGGTCTCGGGGTGCTCTCGATCATGACGATGTCCGGCCGCGCGGCGGCCGATATTCGCGAATCCATTCTTCGTCTCCTCGCTTGTCGTCTCGTTGGCCTCATCGGCCGAAGCGGTGCGTGCGTTGCGTATCGAGCACGAAAAAAAAGTCAGTGGTCGCCGGCCTTCTCGGCTCCAGCCACGCGCAACGCGTAGCGCGCGACGCCGTCGTCCGGATCGAGAGACGCGGCGCGCCGCGCTGCCTCGATCGCACCGGGCTCGTCGCCTTCGCCAATGCGCGCGATGGCGAGCCACGCGAGCGCGGCGGAGACCTGCCGGTCGTCGCCCACGCGGGTGAGAGGCTCGAGATGCCGGCGCGCTTCGGCGAAGGCCCCCTGGCGGAGGAGCACCCGTGCTGCGAGAAGCTCCAGCGGCGGAATCGCTCCGAAACGGGCCCGTGCCCGCAAGAGCGCCTGCTCCGCCTCTTCTTCACGGGCAAGGCGGAGCAGCGATTCGACCAGGCCGGTCCATCCCTCCTTCGCCTCGGGCGCCACTTGAGTCAGGCGCAGGAACTGCTCGCGCGCTTCCTCGAGCTCTCCTCGCGCGAAGAGGATGCGGCCTAAGTTCGAACGCGCTGGCGCAAAGCCCGGATCGACGTGAAGCGCCGCGCGGTAATAGGTCTCCGCGTGCCGAGGCTCTCCTCGGGCCTCGGCGAGGAGACCCAACGCGTGGTGCGGAGTGGGTAAATCCGGATTCAGATCGCGCGCCCTTACGAAATCCGCCATCGCAAGCTCGAAGTTGCCGCGACGAAGCTCGACAAGCCCGAGGTTCACCCACGCTTCCGTGAAGCGCGGGTTGTATTCGAGAGCCAAGGCGACGCGCGCTTCCGCCGTCTCCAGATCGCCCTCGGCAAGCGCCGCCGCGCCGTCGCGATTCAGCGCGATCGCCTTCGCGGGAAGCGGTGCGCTATGGGCGCACGCCCCGAGGCTCAGGACGGCTGCGAGCGAGGAGAGGCGAAGCCCCTTCATGGCCGGCGCCTAGGCGCGGTACGACGCGGCGGTGAGCTTCGACGCGTTCTCCATCTGTTGGTACTGCTGGAGGAATTGCTCCACCTTTTGCATGGATTCGTCCGCCTCCTGCGCGTCGGAGCGGGCCGCGTCGTACGCGCGCGCGTCCGCCTGCGACGCCGCCGCGTATTGGGCCGCAGTGGCGTCGGCCTGCTCCGCGTCGCCTTTCTTCACGGCCGACACGATCGCGCCTGCCCCTTCAGCGGCCTTCGCCGCGCCCTGCAATCCGGTATTCCAGTTGAATCCGGTGTTCGAAGGGGACGGCGGAGCAAAGCACGCGCTGCCCATCGTCAGAACACCGGAGGCCGCTTCTCCAATTCCGTTCGCAAGCGCGGAGTCGCGATCGTCGTCCGCCTTTTCGCGAAGGGCAGCGACCTGGCGGTTCGAGTCCTGCAACGCGGCGTTGTCTTCGGTGCTCTCGAGCGTGCGAGCTTGCGTGCGGTCTTGCTGATCGGTTTGCATGATCAACGCCGCGAGCGACGCTACCGAATCGCCTCCCAGACTCCCTATCATCGTCATGATCATCCTCGCACGGAAATGGCGACATCGGTCGCCGTCTGGTCCAGGGTGCTTTTGGCGTTGGCAATCGTCGTCAGCATTTGTTTGGACTCCTCGTCCGCGCTCTGGAGCTCGTCGATGACGATTTGCATGAGCCGAAGATCGTGGTCGGATTGCGCCTGCGCGACGACCTGATCGGCGTCCGCTCGTTCCTCGTCCGATTGGGCTTCGCCGGCTTCGACGTCGGATGCGCCCTGCACGACCGTCGCCGCGCCGGAGGCCGCCGATCCCACCCGGCTCACGGCGCTCGCCGCGTCCGACACGCTTTGGCCAGCCGCCGCCATGCCAGCGCCCATCGAACAGGCGGCACCGGCGAGTGACATGCCCAAGTCAATGTCGCCGGCGATACTCGGATCGACCCCCAGCTTCTGAAGGATGTGGAACTCGCCGTCTGCGAGACTTGCGGAAGAGAGTATAGCGCCCGCCACGGCGACGACGGCAATCGGAGTCGCTGCGCCGAACGAACAGACCGCCGCCGCAATCGATGCGACCACCCCAGCGACCTTCGCAATGTCGCTGAAGAGCGACCCGAGATTGTCCCAGAAGCTCCTGTGCTTCGCGGCCTCGTCCTCCTTCGCGATCGCTTGCGTCTCCTTTTGGAATTCTTGATTTCGCTGTGCCTGCAGCGATGCGATCTTCGAGGTCCCTTCTTCGACGCCCAGGTCTTGATCGCGGTCCTCGAACAAGTAGAGAAGCGAGAGCGCGTCCCCCGGAGATCCGATCGCAGGCGCCGGTTCGGGCATGAGGGGCGTCTCGGAGGGGGGCGAGACCGCCACCGCCCGAGAAGAGCTCGAAGAAGACGCGACGCTCGCGGCCGAGGTCGTGGCGAGGCTCACGACAGCCTCCGGCGCTCGTTCGAAACGAGGGCAATGAGCTCTTCGTCGTCCAGCTCGTACGCCACTTCGTCCGCAGCTTGCAGCGCGTCGTCTGGGTCGCGGCCGAGCGCCTTGAGAATGCGCGCGCGAGCGAGGAGGCAACGAACGGAAGCAGTCCCCGTGTTGGCTGTGACGACGCTGCCTGCCCCGTAGAGCTCGCAGGCCACATGGGGTTGCATCGCTTTCTCGTGGCACTGCCCCAGCCCGAGCCACCCGCGCTCGTCGTGCGGTGCGACTTTCAGCATCAGACGGAAGACCTTCGCCGCATCCCGCGGACGTTCCTGCGACAGCAGGTGATGGCCTGCCGCGTAGATCGCTTCGATCGCGCGGGCCCTTCCCGGAGTAGAACGATCTTCGACGTGACTCGCTTGGAGCGTGTTCATCGGAGTGGCTCCTATTGCCCGATCGCTTTCGCTCCGTCTTCCAAGGTCTGATCCTCTTTCGTCATCATGCCGGTCATTTGCTCAACGGCCTGTTGGCGCTCCGAGACCAGGTCCTGTAGCTGCAGCATCTGAATCTCCGAATCGCTCTTGATGTTGTCGGCGAGGTTCGAAAGGGCCGTCGTGGTTCCCTGCCAGTCGTCGTTGGCCGGCGCCTTCCACGTGTAAAGCTGCTGCCCATTGGGATCGAGGCCATTCGTCGCGACCAGAGCCGAACTCGGCTGGCCGTCCGACGTAAAAAACGGACCCGCCCCCAACGACGGCAAGATGCCGCTATTGGCCGGTACCGCTGGAAAATAGTTCGCCGCCATCGTCGCTTCTTGGCTCGCGAGTGTCGTCGCGACGGGATCGCCCGATGGCAAACTTCTGATGGCCTGGTCGAATGCGTCCTGGCATTTCGCGAAATCAGCCGGATTGGTGGGCCCCGTCGTCCCGTATCCCTGCAGCGTGTTCTCGACGTTTTCCACCGCCGTGCGCTCTTGCAACTGCAGCTGCTGCGCATTGATCTGCTGGGTGGTCTCGTCGTCGATCGAGCCCAATTGCATCTGGCAATACGAAAGAAGCGCATCGGGCGACATCGCGTCGGCCGCCCCCGCACCCATCGCAGCGTCGGCATAGATCGTCGAGGTTCCGTTGGCGTTATTGACTATGGACATCTCCATTCTCCTTTTCGTGACTCGTTGAAACCGGCAGACATACCCATGCCCGGCGCGAGCTCTCGCGCTTGATCCGTCGAAGCGCGCACTCGCGCGCCCCAATAACGTCGCTCGCTCAGCAGCGCACGCCGCGCGCAATCGGCGCGATCTTCGCCGCGCTTCGCGGGCGCGATCGCCACGCATCGCACCGGTCGGCGAGCGCCCGGAGGCTCGCGAGCGGCACTTCGATCATCCGGCCGGGCGGCATGGCGTCATACGCGGCTCGCAGCCGGCGGTTTTGCTCGGCAAGCGCCTGTCGCACATCATCCAACGTCTGCAAACGGCTCGTCATCGGCGGGTCCTCCGTGTCCTTTCCCACCTGTCGACGGCCACCCGCGCGCGGTTGCGGAAAAACGACCGCTACCAGTCGACCTTCGCGTCCGACCCGCCGAACCGCGCCGGCCGGCCCGCGTAGTGCGGCAAATTGTCCTTTACGGAAGCGACCGCAAATCGGCACGGCATGTGAAACGCAGGCCGGAATCGCCCCGGCGGCAAAAGGAACCCGTTTACACCGCGGAGCGACAACCGCTTCACGTCGATGAAGAGCCGCGTCCCACACTCACGGCAAGTCACGCGAGGGCTTCGCTTGAGCGCCCATGCGAGCGGATCGCCCCGCGTTACACGCACGCGTCGGCCCGGTACACCGACTCAGGCACGTACGCCCCGCCATGGACGGCCTGGCAATCGTCGCAATGGCAATAGATATCGACGAGCGCCTCGCCCACGAGCTCGATCTGCACGGCGCCGCACCGGCATTCGACGAGGATTCGCTCGAGCGTGTGGAACCTTCTACGGTCGGTGCTTTTTCTACCATGAGTCGTTCTTTCCATCTTGCTGGCGCCGAAGCCTTTTGACCGGAGCGGCCAAAAGACGGAGGCCACCCACGCCGCGGCGGCGGTCGAGTAGCGGCTAGTGCGGAACTCGTTGGCCGCCCGGCTCATTTCGATGACATTTTCGAGCCGCAGCGGCCATGGAAAGCATCAACGGCGTGCCGCGCGTGTTCCCTTGCACATCGAAGGATCGACCCTGGCGTCCCTATTGCGACATGATTGCGACACGCCTCCGGGGATGAGCTGGCGGGCAGCGCTCCGGCCGGGGCCGCAAACCGAGCGATTCCAGGGCGAATTTCATTCCGGTCCGCGAGAACCGCTCGGACCCACGCCAAGCCATGCCAATCGCCGGAATTGCGCTACAACTTGCGAGCCCCATGATCTGGAAGGCCTGCCGAAGCAGCGCCGTTGCCTAGGGGAAGCGGCGTGGAGCGGCGAGGGCTGCCGAAGCGAGGGAGTCAACGATGAAGCATAGGATCCTCTTGGTCGATGCGGAGCGCCGTAGTGTTCGCGTGCTGAGCGTCGCGCTCCGGAGCGCGGGCTACGGCGTTCGAATCGCGGGAAACGGCCTGCAAGCACTCGACAAGATCGAGGCGGCAATCCCCGACGTTATCGTGAGCGATTCGCAACTGCCCAAACTCGACGGGTACGGCCTGGTCGAGAAGGTCAAGGCGCACCCCGAGACCGAGAACATTCCGATTCTCCTTCTGACAAGCAGGGGTACCTCCGAGGACCGCGAGCGCGGCCGCAGTCTCGGAGTCTCGGATTACCTGCCGAAGCCCGTCTTCGTGCGCGAGCTCCTCGCGTGCATCGGCCTCCTCATCGCGCGGAGCGCGCGCGCGAAGATGGCCGCGAGCATCACGACCACGCGAACGGGACGGTTCTCCGGGTCAACACGGGACGTCTCCGTCGTCGACCTGCTGCAGACCTTCGAGCTCCTGCGGGAGTCGGGCGTTGCTCGATTGCTCCGCGGGACAGAGGCTGCCGAGATCTACTTCCGCGACGGCCGCGCGGTGGACGCGCGCCTGGGGCGGTTGCGCGGAGAACAAGCCATCTATGCCGCGCTTCTCTGGAGCGAAGCCGCTCTCGACGTCGAGTTCCGATCGGTAAAGAAAGAGGACGTGATTGACCGTTCGGTGGGGACCCTCCTCGTCGAGGGCATGCGCCGGGTCGACGCGTGGGGGCACATCTACGAGCAACTGAGGCCGCTGACAAGCGCGGTCGAAACCGACCAGGCGCGGCTCCTGGAGCAGATTGCGTCCCGGCTTTCGGACGGAAAGGCGCTCTCGGCCGAACGCGGAAACGCGCTCTTGCAGGGGCTCGGAGACTCGGCGGTGGTCGCAACGAATTCGTCTCTCGTGTCGCAGCGGGCCGCGATCGACGAAGACGAAGACGAAGGCGAGGACAACGAGGACGAAGAGTTCGACGAGAACGCCAACGATCGGGACGACGACGATCGGGATCAAGACGACGAGGACGACGGCGATCGGGACGCGGAAGGGCATGACGCTCGCAGCGAGGCGATCCACGAGCCCGCGAGGTCCACCGAGGCGCCCGAGCCGGTGGTTCCCCTCGCGGCCGCGCCGCCGGCGCCGATTTACGAGGGCGCGACGATCACGCTGCGAGCGCCAGCCCCGTCGCGAGGGCAGGCCGCGGCGGCGAGCCCGATCGAACCGGGCCATCCCGCGCCCGCCGTCCGCACGGCGGCGCAGGCACAGGCGCCGTTCGTCGGAGCCGAGACTCCGGCGGCGGCACCGTCTGTCCGAACCGAGGCGCCTGGGCATGCGAACGGCCACACACCGGCGTCCCAAACCAACGGGCACGCGGGTCTCGCGCGCAACGCGAGCGGCGCGACGCAAGAGATCGCGTTTCGGCCTGCAGCCCCGATGGCAACGGCTCCGCCGGTGGATCTCGTGCGGGAGAGCCATGACATCAAGAATGGCGAGGATTCACTGGCGCTGGCCCGCCCCTCGGCGGCGCGCGAACGCGCGGTCATCGGCAAGCCGGTGGTCACGATCCCGGCCGTCACGGCCGAGAAGCTCGCGGCGCCCGTTGCACGGACGGAGCGGCTCGCCGCAGTCGCTCCGGACGCGGCGAAGCTCGGCGCCGGCACTCTGGACGCAACGAGGCTCGGCGTAGGCGCTCGGGACGTGACGCGAGAGAAGGCGCCCCTCTCGGAATTGGGCCCGACACTCCGGCCGACGAACGGGGTGAAGAGCACGATCTCGGCCGCGTCCTCTCTGCCGTCGACCCCGCCGTGGACCCACGAAGTCGACGCGGAGAACGAACCAGCGGCAGATCTGGATGGACCCATTCCGGGCGTATCCCCAGCGTTCGGGCGCACAGGCAGGATTCTGGTGGGCGCGGGCGTCGCGCTCGCGCTGATTATCGGCGTCGTGACCGGGCTGCGCCCGTCCGGCTCGCACGCGCGAACCGCCGACGAGGCCCGCAAGGCGGAGGCCGTAACCGCGGCTGCGGCCGCCGCTCGCGCCGAAGCTCCCCCAACGCCTGTGGCGACGGCGCCGACGGAAGCGGTCGCGGCTCCGCCCGCGACGCCGGATCCCTCCGCGGCGATCGCTGCGATCGAAACGCCTGCGCCGGCGCCGAACGCCGGAACTCCGACGGCCGGGCCCGCGGGTGAGCCGATGGCCGCGGGTCCGCCCACCGATCCGTCTCCACCGGCCGGCGGCGAATTTCACCCGGCCCATCACTCGCCACTCGTGGCGCAGGCCGAACAGGCGCTCATGAAGGGCGCGACCGACCGCGCGATCGTGCTCGCCGGCCAAGCCGTGGCCGCGACACCGACCGACGCGGACGCGTGGCTTGCGCTCGGAGCTGCGCACCGCGCCGCCGGCGACGAGAGCGCGGCGCGCTCGGATTACCGGAGCTGCATCGTGCAGGCCCATTCGGAGGGCGTGAACCACTGCCGCGTCCTCGCCGAGCATTGATTCGCGTGTGACCCCCGCGGCGACGGCGGATCGGAGCGCGGCGGCAATCGCCGCGCGCGTCGTCGCTCGGGGCGTCGCCCCCGTTTGCGCGGCGGGCTGCTCGGGAAGCACCCCAGGGAGAGAGCCACGCTGGCAGCGCGAGACCGGCGGCGCGACGGACGCGCTGTTCGATCTCGCGAGCGTGACCAAGCCGATGACGGCCGTCGCGATTGCGCTCGCCGGCATGGATCGCACGGCACCGATCGCGACGTGGCTTCCCGAGGCACGGGGCACGCCGAGCGAACGCGTTTCCCTCGAGCTCTTTCTCGCGCATCGGGCCGGGCTCGACGGACACCGCGCGCTTTACGAACCGATCCTCAGGGGCCAATCCGTGGATCTGCGAGGCGCGCTCCGCACGGCGGCCTCGGCACGGCGCGACGACGCACAGGGCGAGGCCCCGCCCGAGGGTTTCAACCCCGTCTACAGTGACCTCGGATACCTGCTCGCGGGTGTCGCGCTCGCGCGCGCCGTGCATGCGAGCGACGCCGGGGAAGCCATCGCGAAGCTCGTTCTCGACCCGCTCGGCCTGGCCGGCCAGGCGGGTACCGTGCGGGATCTCGCGGCGCGTGGACGCTACGGCCCGTTCGTTCCCACGGAAGACGTGCCTTTTCGGGGAGGGCGCATCGTAGGGGCCGTCCACGACGAAAACGCGTGGGCGCTGACGGAGCGGGGGGGCTCGGGTCACGCGGGAATCTTCGGGACGGTCGACGCCGTCCTCACGTTCGGCGAGGCCGTCCACGACGCCACGACCGAGGCGGTCGACGCGGCGTTTCACCCCGGTCCGCGAGGTGCTGCCAAGACCGGCCCTCTCGGTCGGGTCGACCTCGGCTGGCTCGTTCGCGAACGCGGGGGCGAAGGCGTCGGCGGCACCCTCCGCGCGGGCTTCGACGGCAAGAGCCCGCGAGACTCGAGCGCCGGACCGAGCATGTCCCCGCGGAGCTTCGGCCATCTCGGCTTCGTCGGCACGAGCCTCTGGATCGACCCGGACGCCCACCGCGTGGTCGTCTTGCTCTCGAACCGCGTGTTCCACGGCCGACACCCGGCCGCCATCCGATCGGCGCGTCCTGAGGCCCACGAGGCCCTTTGGAGAAGAGCGGCGCAACTCTCGCCCGATTTGGCCTAAAGTACGGCAACGTGCGCTCCGTACTTTCACTCACCTTGTTCTCCCATTCGGAAGGCTGCCGTAGGCCACCAGCCCGACTTGCCTATCGGCGGCTGCTAGATGTGGGACCCCGTCTTCGCTATCCCGTGTACTCTGCGACCGTCGGCCCATGCATCGCGCGATTGCCCTCGTGGCACCGTACTGCGACATCGTCGAACGTCTCGAATTGGTGCCACCGTCCGCGCAAGTTCGCGGGATCTACTTTCGCAGCGTCCTCAACCAGGTCGAGCGCCGCGGAAAGCTCGCCGCCTACCGAGAGTACTTTCCGGACGACCGGCACAGCACTCTCGGGTTCTATCCGATCGCGGATTTCCTGGTCCGCATGGCGTGCGCGGGCGCGCTCGTCGCCTCGCCCGAGCGAACCCACGAGGGCATGTTCGCGATTTGCGAAGGCAACTCGCAAGCATTCATCGAGTCGATGCTCGGCCGAATGATGCTTCGCATGCTCTCGCGCGATCCGATCCGTCTGACCGAGCAAGGCCTCGCCGCCCGGCGCCAGAGCGTGACGTACGGGCACTGGAAGATACGGCGACCGGCCGATCGCGTTCTCGAGATGGTCTACGAGAACGAATACTGGTGGATCGAATCCGCCCTGGCGGGAGCGGCCAAGGGAACCTTCGAGGGGTGCGGCATTCGAGCGACGCTCGAAACCACGCTGCTCGATCGCTTCAACGGATCCACATTCGTGCGTTGGTGACTTCGGAAAGGCCCGCGGGGGGCGCGCGGCCAATCCAATTTCGACGGTTTTCTCGTTTCGCTCGTTTCTCTGATTTCGTTCCCCCGCGTTTCGACCCCGCCCGGCCCCGGTAAGCATCCGCTCGCCTCGCGCCCGGCGCACGCCTCAGGAGTGCCGCACCATGAAGCCCGCCCCCGCCCCAAGCTCCGCAACGACCCGCGAGCCCGAGAGCCCGCCAGCCTCGGGCCCCCAGTCTTACATTCGCGAGCTTGCGCCCAAGCAGGAGCCCGCGCCTGCGATCCCGCCGCCTCCCCTCGTGGCGGCGGAGGTCACCGAGCCTGACGGAAAGGCCGCGTATCACATCGTCGCGGCGCTCGTGCGAGCGGGCGTGGATTGTTTCTTCGGCATTCCGGGCGGCCCCATCTCGCCGATCTTCGACGCGATCCTCAACACACCGGGCGCGCAGCTCATCGAGTCGCGCCATGAAACGGGGGCGGCGTTCGAAGCGGCGGGCTTCTATCGCGCGTCGGGACGGATTCCGGCGGTCGTCGCGACGGCCGGCCCGGGAGCGACCAACGTCGTGACGGGCATCGCCTCGGCGTACTTCGAGCAGGTGCCGATGCTGCTGATTTGCGGCGACGTGCCCTGGGCGACCGGGGGCGGGCGTCTGCTCCAGAGCTGCGGCCCCGAAGGCCTCGACCTCGAGCACATGTTCGCAAGCATCACCCGGGGCGCCGTGCGCGTCGCGCACGCCCGGTCGGCGGCCACGCAGGCGCTCGCTGCGCTCGATGCCGCGAACGACCCGGATCGCCCCGGCCCCGCGCTGCTCATCGTGCCGCTCGATCGCGGCGCCGCCGCCACTCCCGCGACGCGAACCGAGCGCGCCCCGGTCGTGCGCAGCGCCGTCCCCTCGCCGGAAGTCGTGCTCGAGACGTGCGAACTCCTGGCCCGCGCGAAGCGCCCGCTGCTCGTTCTCGGCGCGGGGTGCCGCCCTTATGCAGAGCCGCTGCGCCGGCTGCTCGACGTATTCGACATTCCCTTCGTCACCACGCCACGCGCGAAAGGCGTCGTGAGCGAGCTGCATCCGCGCTCGCTTCGGCACGGAGGGCTCGCCGCGTCCTACTGGGCGCGCCGCTACACGGCGGCCGGCGTCGACGCCGCGCTCGTCCTCGGAACCGACCTGGATGACTGCAGCATCGGCCCGACGCGGTACATCGGCGAGGGTGGAAAGCTCGTGCACGTCGATCGCGACCCGAACGTCTTTCACCGCAACCTGCCGGCGCACATCGGCGTCGTCGCGGACGTGGGCGCGTTCATCGAAGCGATGTTCGACACCGTATTCGAGCACGGCCTCTACAACGGCCGGACCACGTCCCTGGTACGCGAGCTTCGCGCCGCCGGCGCGCCGTTCGAAGTGGCGGACTTCGCGTGCGACGACGCGCCGCTCCTCCGGCCGCACCGTGCCGTCGCCGACCTCGAGCGGAGCGCCGGGCCCGACGCTCGGTTCGTCACGGACATCGGCGAGCATATGCTCTTCGCGCTGCATTACCTCACGGCGCGCGGACCCGACGCGTTCGACATCCAGCTCGGCTTCGGCAGCATGGGGTCGGGAATTTGCAGCGCGATCGGCCTCGCGCTCGGCGATCCGGGCCGCCGCGTCGTCTGCATCTGCGGCGATGGCGGCATGCAGATGGCCGGCATGGAGGCGCTCGTGGCGCAGCAACACAAGCTGCCGATCGTGTTCGCAATCTTCAACGACGCTCGCTACAACATGGTCTACCACGGCTACCGCTTCGTCTACGGTCGCGAGGCGCCGTGGGAGACGCCGTTCATCGACTTTGCCATGTGGGCCCGATCGATGGGCATCGCTAGCCTGCGTGTGAACCACCCCGGCGAGCTCACGGCCGCGCGGCTCGATCGGCTCATGGAGAGCGGTGGACCGCTCGTGCTCGACATGCGAATCGATCGCGACGTGCGCCTGACCGGGGCCGGCCGCAACGAAGCGTTGCAGCACATGTCGGTGACCGAATGAACCTCCCCAAATTGAGCGACGCAGGACCCGAAAAAACGGTGACGCGATGAGAGCTTCGATTCTTGGGATGGGGGAATGGCGACCGGAGACCGTGCGTGAAAACAGCGCGTGGCCGGCGGAGTTCGCGTCCCATGCCGCGGCCTCGGCGCAGCGCGAGCTTGCGGATGTGCCGAGCGGCTCGCCGAGCGACGTGTACGACGCCATCGTGGGGCGCCATCTGGCGACCGAAGAGGGCGACGCGTTTCTCGGAACGACGCGCCGACGCGTGGCCGAGGAGCCGATGACCGCGTGCGAGGCGGAAGCATCCGCCGCGCGCGCGGCGCTCGCCGATGCGTGTGTCGATCCGGCGGACATCGACGTCGTGCTGTCGTGGGCGGCGGTGCCCGATCGCCCGACGCCGCCGAGCGCGCCCCGGGTCGCGCACCTCGTCGGCGCAAAGAAGGCGTTTGGCGTCGGCATCGACGTCGCGTGTGCCAGCACCATCGCGCAGCTCCTGACGGCGGCGGCGCTCATCGAGGCGGGCCGCGCGCAGCTCGTCCTCATCACGGGCTCGCATCTCATGACCCGAGCGTTTCCGACGATGCACCCGGCTTCGCCCAGCGTCGGCGACGCGGCGACGGCCATCGTCGTCGGCGCGACCGAGCACGCGGGCATTCTCGCGGCTTTCGCGGCTTCGCACGGCGAGTATTACGACGCCGTCGCGTGGCGGCGCGCCAAGGACGCCGACACGCCCTGGTACCAAGCCGGTGGCCCGATGTACGTCGGAAGCTACGATCGCGAAGGCGTCGCGCGCCTCGTGAAGGACACGGTGCGCTTCGGCGCCGAGACGGTCGTCGAGGCCGCCCGCCGGAGCGGAGTCGCCGTCGGCGAGCTCCGCGCGATCGCGAGCGTTCAGCCGCGGCGTTGGGTTCCGGCCGCAATCGCCGAAGCGCTCGGACGCCCGGCGGCGATAGCGCCGCAGACGTTCGACGAGCTCGCGCACCTTGGCGGATGCGGGGTCGTGACGAACTTGCTCGAGGCCCGAAGGCAGGGTCTTTTGCAGTCCGACGCGAACGGACGCCCTGCGACCGCTTGCCTTTATGCGCAGGGCGCCGGTTTCACGCGCGCAGCAATGATTGTACGCTTCGGTTCGTGAGCGCGAGCGTGGGTGTACTCCGGCTCCTCGCCGCCGACGAACAAATAGCCCTCCTCGTTCGCCAGGTCGACGGGCTCCGCGCCGGCACCGGAACGACCGTCGAGGTCGACATCGCCTCGGGCGACGCTCACGAAGCGGTCGTCCTCGGCCACAAGAACGGCGCCGGCGAACCGCTCGGTTTCGTCGCGCACAGCGAAAGCGCGGCCTTCGAGGCGATTGCAGCTGGCGCCGACGAAGCGTGCGTCGCCGACGGGCTCGACCTGCCGCGGTTCATCGCGTTCCTCGACCGCCTCGAGCTTCGCGCCCGAAACCGGCGGGAGACCGAGAACCGCCAAGCGTCGGCCGCCCACGCCGAAAAGCTCGCCGCGCTGGGTACGGTCGTCGCGGGCGTCGCGCACGAGATCAACAACCCGCTCGGCGTCATCGTGTTGGTCAACGACTTGATCCGCTCGGGCCTCGAGCCGCTCATCGCCGCGCAGGAAGAAATCTTCCGGCTCGCGCGGCGCCGCACCGGCGTCGCCCCCGACGAGATCGTTCGCCTGGCCGACATGGCGCAGACCGGCGGAGCGCCTTCCGAGCTTCGCACTGCGCTCGACGACGCCGACGCCGCGCTCCGTACGATCACCGACGTCGTCAAAGACTTGCGCATCTTCGCTCGCTCGGAGAACGAAGAGAGAGTCGAGCCGGTCTACCTGCCGGATCTCCTCGACAACGTCCTTCGCATCGTCGGCCCGCAGATCACGGCCGTCGCCGCGCTCGAGCGCGACTATGCGACCGATGTGCCGGTGCTTCTCTTGCCCCGCAGCCGGCTGACCCAGGTCTTCACCAACCTTCTCGTGAACGCGGCGCACGCCGCCGCCGACGTGGTGCGGCCCATGCACCGCGTGCGCATCAGCATCCGGAGCGACGCGGAAACGGTCGCCATCTCCGTCTCGGACACCGGCTCGGGGATTCCCGCCGACATCATCGAGCGGATCTTCGATCCGTTCTTCACGACGAAGCGCGCCGAAGGCGCGGCCGGCGGTACGGGGCTCGGCCTCTCGATCTCGCGATCGATCTTGCGCAGCCTCGGCGGCGACTTGATCGCCGAGTCCGTTCACGGCGCGGGTGCCACGTTCATCGCGATGGTCCCTCTGGAAGGCCACCGCTTCGTTCGCAGCGCCCGCGCCGAGGTCAGCGAGTCCTCCCCGCCTTCGTCGGGCCGCTCGTCGGTCCTCGTCGTCGAAGACGAAGAGGGGTTGCTCCGCGCGATGGCCAACGCGCTCCGCCGGCGGTTTCGCGTGCTCCTCGCGGCGGACGGCCAGGAGGCCATCGATCTGCTCGCGTCCGGTTCCGAGCCGGACGCGATTCTGTGCGACATGGGCATGCCTCTCATCGACGGGCCGCGCTTGTACGAGTGGCTCCTCCACAATCGCCCCCGCCTCGCTCGCCGCGTCGCCTTTATGAGCGCCAACGCCTCCAGCGAGAGCGCCATCGCGTTTGCCAAGCGCGAAGGGCGTCCCCTCGTCGAAAAGCCCATCTCGCGCGACAAGCTCATCGCGCTCGTCGACGGCATGCTGAGCGGTACGATCCATTTGAGCGCGCGCTGAAACGCCGCGCTTGCGCTGCTTGCCCCTGCACTCTTGCGCTGGGAAGGGAAAGTGCGGGGGGCGTGCCCGTCTTCGACGGTTTCGCTCGAAACGCGCACGCTCGAGGCGCCTTTACGCTCCTTTACCTTCGAGACGGGCAGTTTCGGGGCTCCCAAGCAGTAGATCTGTCGAACACTGCGGAGGTCGAGATCATGAACCGCTGGATTGGTAAGGTCGTCTTGTTCGCGTCGCTTTCGGCACCCTTTCTCGCGGGGTCGGGGTTGGCCCTGGCCCAGTCCGCCGCTACCGCGCCCGTGGCGGAGGCCGGGGCGGCCGGAGGCCATCACGGGCACCATCACCGCGAGGGGCTTCTCGGTCGCGCCCTGAAGCTCGACTCGCTGACGAGCGATCAGCGCTCCCAGATCGAGCAGCTGGTGGAGTCGGAGCGCACGGCGCACGCTCCCGTGCGCGCGGCCGATGCCGCCGTCCTGACGGCGCTCGCCCAGCAAGTCGAATCAGGGACCATCAACGAGACCGCGCTCGCGCCCACCGTACAAGCGCGCCAAAGCGCCGAAGCGACCGCGCGCTCGAGCCAACAAGGTGCGGTGGTGAAGCTGCACGCGATCCTCACTCCGACCCAGCGCGGTCAGCTGGTCGACGCGATCGAAGCGGCGATGGCTTCGCGCGCGGGCCGTCCGCACGGCGGCGGCGACCACAACCATGGGATGCTCTCGCACCTCTCGAGCGAGCTTGGGTTGTCGGACCAGCAGACGCAACAAATTGCGTCGACCCTCCGTACGCAGCACGCCTCGCACGCGAACGGTACAGCTCCCGCGAATGCGCCACCGGCGGGCACACAGCCGCGTCAGGCGTGGCTCGAGTCGTTCCGCGGCGACGCGTTCTCACCGACGCCGCCCTCGGCGACGCCCGGCCAGAGCGATGGCGCGCTCGCCGTGCACGCGAAGGGGGGAATGCGCATGGAGCACGTGCTCGAAGCGGCCGTACCCGTCCTTACATCGGCACAGCGCACGGAGCTCGCGACGCTCTTGCGCGCGCGCGCGGCGCACGAGAGCCGTGGCTAGCGTGCGAGCCCGCGTGATACCGTACTAGGGCTTGATGAGCCCGCCCAACCAGGAGAACGACCGCCTTTCTCGATCGGCGGAGCTGCGTGACCTCGGAGGCGAAGCGGACGATCGGCGCGCCTCCGAGCGCCACGCGATCACGTTGCGGGTCGACTACAAGCGCATGAACACGTTCTTTGCGGACTACGCGAAGAACATCTCCAAGGGCGGGACATTCATCCGCACGAGCAAGCCGCTCGACGTCGGCACCGAGTTCGTTTTCGTGCTGTCCATTCCCGAGCAACGCGAGCAGCTGCAGCTCCGCGGCGAAGTGATGTGGACGGTCGAAGAGGCGGACAGCACGGAAGAGCGGGCGGCCGGCATGGGCATTCGCTTTCGCTTCCAAGCGGACGCCGAACGGCAAAAGCTCGAGAAGTTCGTGGCCGACCTCATGTCCGAGGAGCTCGGCAGCGTGGTCACGGCCAAGCTTCTCGGCAAGCCGTAGCGACCTTTACCGGCCGTCGCCGCGGACCTACGTTCTACGCGGTATGGCAGCCATCGCGTCGATCCCGCTGAACGTCGAAGACGAAATCGAGCGCCTGAAGAAGGAACGAAACGCCGTCATCCTCGCCCACTTTTACCAGGAGAGCGAGATCCAGGACGTCGCGGACTTCATCGGCGATTCGCTGCAGCTCGCGCAAGCGGCGGCGAAGACGAAGGCGGACGTCATCTGCTTTGCCGGCGTTCACTTCATGGCCGAGACGGCGAAGATTCTGAATCCCCAGCGCACCGTCGTCTTGCCCGATCTCGAAGCGGGCTGCTCGCTCGCCAGCGGGTGCCCGGCCGATCGATTCGCCCCGTGGATCCAGAGGCAGTCCGCGTCGCGCGAAACGGTCGTCGTCAGTTACATCAATTGCTCGGCCGAGGTGAAGGCGCTGTCCGATTACATCGTGACGTCGTCGAACGCCGAGAAGATCGTGCGAAGCATCCCGGAAGACAAGACGATCCTGTTCGCGCCGGACAAGAACCTCGGCCGCTATATCGAGCAGAAGACGGGCCGCAAGATGGTGCTCTGGCAGGGCAGCTGCATCGTCCACGAAACGTTCAGCGTGCGGAAGCTCGTGGGCCTCAAAGAGCGCTACCCGCACGCCCTCGTGCTCGCGCACCCCGAATGCGAAGAACCGCTGCTCGCCATGGCCGATTACATCGGGTCGACGACGGCGCTTCTCAAATATGCGGTCGCGAGCCCCGCCAACGAGTTCATCGTCGCGACCGAACCAGGGATCCTGCATCCGATGCGCAAGCAAGCGCCGGAGAAGACGTTCATCGCGGCACCACCCGACTCGAACTGCGCGTGCAACGAGTGCCCATTCATGCGCAAGAACACGCTCGAGAAGGTCTACACTTCGCTGCGCGATCTCACGCCGCAGATCGAGATGGCGCCCGAGCTCATTGCCCGGGCGCGCAAACCGATCGATCGCATGCTCGCCCTCAGCTGAAGACGAGATGAAGAAGCAGGGACTGTGATTTCACCGCTTCGGGAGGCCTGGACGGAAGCTGCCCGACGAGCGCTCGCGCGGCGCGGGCTTGATCTGCGTGCTGTCCTCGTCGAGGGGCTTGAGGCGCAACGGCGACCCCTCGCTCGCGGGCGACCGGTCCGTGATGATTAGCTCGTCTTCGAGCACGATATTGATGCCCTCTTCGGAGGGCGGCGGGATCGGCGGAGTGTCCACGCTCATCTCGGCCGGCGGCGGCGCGGCCGGAGGCATCGACCACGCGCCGTCGTCCGCCACGCGATCCGAGGGAATCGACGCGCCGGTGATTGCCGGTTCCGCGGCGGATGGCGCAGCATCTGCCTTCGCTTCCGTCTTCTCCTCCGCCTTGGCCGGCGCTTCTTTCGGTGTGGCGACGACGAGGCCCACCTTCGCGACCATCGCGTCGAGCACCGCGATGAGAACGTCGTTGTTCGTCTTGGCGACGATCTTGTCCCAGCCGAGCGCGGTCACGATGCCCTTGGGCGTGCCGTCGCCCGTCTCGTGAATGCGCCGCATCCACTGCGTGAGGTCGTCTTTGCTGAGGCCTTCGGCGAGGACGTCCGTTCCTTTGATCGAGCCGTTGCGCGCCGAGACCGTGTCGAGAAACCAGCGCGCGTCGAACAGATAAAGCTCATAGGCGGTGGAGATCGCCTTGTGGATCGCTTGTTTGCTCAGCTTGCCGCCGCGCCAGAACGCCCAGAGATCGGCGAGCGGCAGCCAGCGCACGAGCGTCTCCGGCGCGAGGCCGTCTTCGAACGCGGTGTGATCGATGTCGCCCGCGACGAGCGCGTCGTGCACGACGCTCTGCACTTTCTCGTCGGCGTCGCGAAGCGCCGCCTTGATGCCACGGATGCCCCACGCGGCGATGATCGGCCCGCGGACTTCGTTGGGCAGATACTTGAAGACGCGATCGGTGCTCGTCTTCTCGTCGTGCGCGAAGAAGCTCGAAAGCAGCTCCTGCGAAGTGCGCACGCGCCCGTCCGGCGTGCGGCGATGCTCTTCGAGCGCCAGACAAAATTTGGGAACGGCTGCTGTGAGATCGTTGCGTGCCTTGTCCACGGAATCTCCTCGATCCGCCCGCGCGTGCTCCGCCAGGCGAGTTTCAATTGGCCCCACTCGAAAAGAGTACAGGAGACGCGCAGGAACCGAACGCTGGCCAAGCATTCAGCGGGCGTATTATTCCGGAGCGGAGCACACGCGCGGGGTGCGGCGTTCTGCGCAACCCGCCCCGCGCGGGCGTGGCGTCACGCGAGCGGTCATGTGCGCCGTCGTGTGCGAGCGCTCACAAATCGGTCAGCAACGTCGTCAGGATGTAGTCGCAGGCGAAAATCGCCACGATGCTCGCAACGACCGCCTTTGCCGTCGCTTCGCCGACACCTCGCGCGCCGCCCGATGCAAAGAAGCCTTTTTTGCAGCAGATGACGCTCACCACGAAGCCGAATACCAGGCTCTTCACCACCATCATCCGCAGGTCGGCCGCCGTCAGGAATTGCGAGATGCGATCGAAGAAGATGCCCGGGTCGATGCCTTGCCAGACGACTGCGACGAGGTAGGCACCCGCTTGGCCCGATAGGCCGAAACACACGGCGAGGAGCGGCAACGTACACGTCGCCGCGAGAATGCGCGGCACCACCAGGTACTGCACCGGGCTCACGCCGATGGTGGTGATCGCGTCGATCTGCTCGGTGACGCGCATGTTCCCGAGTTCGCTCGCCATCGTGCTTCCGGCACGCGCCGTCACGACGACCGCCGCGAGAACCGGCGCGAGCTCGCGCGCGAGCGCCAGCGCGACGACGCCGCCCACCATGCCCTCGGCCGAGAACTGCCGGAAGCCGACGATGATGCTCACGGTGAAAGCCATGCCCGTGAAGAGCCCGACCAGGGCGACGATGAACGTCGACCCCGCGCCGATGAAGTCGAGCGCGAGAAGCAACTGCGCCGGCCGAAACGGCGGCCGAATCGCCCACGTGAGCGCCTGCCAGCCCAGCGCGCACGTTCCCCCGACGTCGTCGAAGAAATCGACGGCCGGCGCGGTGATGACGTCGACGGCGCGCGAGAGGCGTTCGAGGAGACCCGGCTTCGGACGAGGCGGCGCGTCCCTGCCCGGCTCCGCTCCCGGCTCCGCCGTCGTCACGGCTGCCGGTAGAATCGCGGGACGCGCCGCGAGATGCTCGTCAGCACTTCCCACGCAATCGTGCCCGCACGTTCGGCGATCTCCGCCGCGCCGATGAACTCGCGGCCCAGGGGGCCGTCCTGCGCGCCGAGCACCACCACCTCGTCCCGTAGCGAGGCGCCCGCGATGCCCGTCGCGTCGACCATGGCCATATCCATCGAGACGGCGCCAACGATGGGTGCGCGCTTGCCGCGAATCAGGACATGCCCGCGATCGCCGAGCTGGCGCGAAAGCCCGTCGGCATACCCCATCGGCACCGTCGCGATCCGCGAGGCGCGCGCGGCGCGCCACGTCGCTCCGTACCCGACCGGCGCGCCCGTCTCCAGATCACGAAGCGCGACGATCTCGGTTCGCACACGCATGACCGGCTTCAGCTCGGTCGTCAGCGGCACGCGCGCCACGTCCGGTGCGATGCCGAAGAGCGCGATCCCCGGCCGCACCGCGTCGAACGCAGCGGTCCCGCGCAGAATTGCCGCGCTGTTGGCGACGTGGCGCGTCTCGGGGTGAATCCCGTGCTGCGCCAGGAGCGACGTCGCCCGCTCGAACTCGGCCATCGCGTGGGCCGTCTCCTCCTGCGAAAGCGCATCGGCGCTCGCGAGATGGCTCATGAGCCCGCGCACGCGCACTTCGGGATAATCGGCGAGCTGGGCCGCCACCTCGGGCAGCCTCTGCATCGTCACGCCGAGGCGGGCCATGCCCGTGTCGACCTTCAAATGCACGTCGATCGGCCCGCTCGCGGTGCCGGCGCGAACCAGCCGCGCGAACGCCGCGACTTGCTCCAGGTCGTGCACGACGGGGACGAGCCCCCGCGCGATGACTTCTTCGTGCGCCGTGCCGTAGTGCCCGCCCATCACCAGAATCGGCGCGACGATGCCCGCTTCGCGGAGCTCGATCGCCTCTTCGAGAAGCGCCACGCAAAACCCGTCGACGCGGGCCCTTTCGAGCGTGCGCGCAATCGCCGGCGCGCCGTGGCCGTATCCGTCGGCCTTGATGACCGCCCACACGCGTGCGTCGCCGGACGACTTCCGCACGACGCGAAGATTGTGGCGCAGCGCCTCGAGGTTGATCTCGGCGCGCGTGGGGCGAACTGCGTCCGCGGGCGCGGCGCGTCGGGGGCGAAGGACACGAGGGATGAACGGCTGGGTCATGGCATCTGGGGAACGCCCGCCGACCCCTTGGCGCTTCCCGCGGACGGGAACGCCCGCAGAGGGCCTCGGCGCTTCCCAGGTGACTACCACGGGGGGCGGTTTCTCGTCACATTCCCGGCAAACTCGGCCTGCCCTTCGTATGGGCGCTTCAGGCCGGATTCGCGCCTTTGGCAGCCGCGACGCCCGCCTGCGAGACGGTCGTCAGCAGCGACGTGATGCGGCGCGCGAATCCGTTCGGGTCCTCGAGCAGCGCACCTTCGGTCACGAGCGCCTGCTCATAGAGGAGCTCGATCCAGTCGGCGACGCGCGGATCGCCCTGGTCGACAAGTGTGTGCAGATTCTGGATGACCGGGTGGCTCGGATTGATGTCCAGAATGCGCGACGACTTGGGCACGTCGCGCCCGGCTTCACGGAGAAGCCGTTCGATGTACCCGTGCTGCTTGCCGTTCGCGACGACGAGGCAACACGGCGAGTCCGTGAGCCGGTCGCTCGCGCGCACTTCGGACACGCGATCGCCGAGCACCGCACGCATTCGCTCGAAGAGCGATCGAAGCGCCACTGCGTCGGCCTCACGCGTCTTCTTCTCCTCTTCCTTGTTGTCGCCTTCGATCTGGAGGTCGGCGCGCATGGCCGAGACGAGCGGCTTGCCGTCGAACTGCGCGAGGCTCTCCGCCGTCCACTCGTCGATTGGGTCGGTCATGAAGAGCACTTCGAAGCCGCGCTTGCGGAGGCCCTCGAGGTGGGGAGCGCCCTCGATGCCTTTGCGCGATTCGCCGACCACGTAGTAGATGGCCTTCTGCCCGTCTTTCATGCGCGACACGTACTCGGCGAGCGAGACGAGGCCGTCGCCCGCGGTGCTCTCGTACCGGAGGAGCTTGGCGAGCTTGTCCTTGTGCTCGTAATCCATCGTCACGCCGCGCTTCACGTAGGGCCCGAAGGCCCTCCAGAACGCCGCGTAGTCCTCGGGCTTTTCTTTGGCCATCGTGTCGAGCACGTCGACCACTTGCTTGACGACCTGGCGCTTGATGGTGCGAACCGCCGATGACTCCTGGAGGAGCTCGCGCGACACGTTGAGGGGCAGATCGTCCGAGTCGATGACGCCGACGACGAACTGCAGCCACTCGGGGATGATCTCTTCACAGTCCTCCATGACGAGGACGCGCTTCACGTAGAGCCGCACGCCGCGCGGCTTGCCGCCGAAGCGAAGCTCGAAGGGCGGTTCGCGCGGAATGTAGAGAAGGCCGGCGAATTCCTGCGTACCTTCCACCTTGAAATGGACGCGCGCGAGCGGCTTCTCGCCGTCTCCCGCGTGCGCCAGATGCCGGTAGAACTCGGCGTACTGGTCCTCCGTGACCTCGTTCTTCGATCGCTGCCAGAGGGCGCTCGCGCGGTTCACCGTCTCGTAGTGGCTCTTGCCGACTTCGCCCTCGCCACCGTCGCCGCCTTTGCCGTCCCGCTCGAGGAGCTCGATGGGGTGGCTGACGTAATCCGAGTAGCGCTGGATGACGCTCCGCAAGCGCCACGACTCCAGAAACTCTTTCTGGTCGTCGCGCAGGTGCAGGATGACGGCCGTGCCGCGCTCTTTGCGGTCATCGGGCGCGACGGTGAACGTGTCCTTG
>DATHQY010000309.1:0-2858 GCA_035482215.1 Polyangiaceae bacterium
TGCTTTGGCGACGGGGAGTGGAGCGGTCGCGCCGGGCGACGGGGCGGCGTCCGCAGGGGGCGACCCCGACGGTTCGAGCGCCGAGGCGGGCGCGCGGGCGACGAACGGAGATGCATCGGGCGTCGGGGGCTCCGCGTGAGAGCACCCTGCGGCGCCGCAGACGCCGAGCAGGGCGGCGCAGAGGACGACCGGCCGCGCGCGCGTGGCACGCTTGCGGAAGGGCCTGCAAGCGAAGACGAACCGATGCCGCATCGCCCGCTTATAGCGGGGATTTCGCCGTCGTCGCGCCGCCGGCCACAAATGCGTACGGCCACCGACCAACGTTGACGATCGGGGTCACGGTCGACGAAGCTTGGGACCTAAGGAGACTCCGAATGCGAATTCTCTCGACATGTGTGGCCGCCGCCTCGCTTTTTGTGATCCTCGGCGCCTGCAAGAAGCAAGACGACAGCGCCGCGCCGAGCACCGTGCCGAGCGCCGCGTATTCCGCGTATCCGCAACAGCCTCCGTATCCGCAGCAGGCGTATCCCCCGGCCACCCCGCCGGCTCCGTATCCGCAGGCCGCGCAGCCGATGCCGACGGCCGCGCCGCAGCCCGTGCCGACCGCGGTGGCGCCCGCGGGCGGTGCCATGGCGGTGCCCGGCCCGGTCGCATTCCAGTGCCAGAACGACGTGCCCTGCGGCACGCACCACTGCAATGTGCAGTACGGCAAATGCGCTTTTCCATGCCAGACGAACGTGGATTGCATCACGCCGAACAGCTGCATCATGGGACTCTGCGTCCCGGCGCCTCCGCAAGCTCACTAGACCCCAGCGCGAGCCCTCGAGGCCATCGAGGGCTCGTTCGCCGACGCCGGCACAACCGGCGCCGATCGCGGATGGCGGTGCGCGCTCCCGTGTCGGTATCGCACAAGCCGGCATCGTATCGTCGACGGGGGCTTTCGCGGGCGAAGAGACCGCGCGTTACTATCGGGCATGCGTAAGCGCTTGTTGGAGACTCGCGGCGTGCTTCTCGTCGTGGGCTTCGAAGTCCTGAGCGGCTGCAGCTCATCGAGCAACCCGCCGGAGTCGCACACGTCGGCGTCGACGGGGAGCAGCGGCAAATCGGGCATCATCGCGGGAGGCAGCGCCGGCACGAACAGCGGCACGGCAGGGCCGGCCGCGGGCAAGAGCGGGTCGTCGGGGGCTTCGGGCATGGCAGGGTCGACGGGATCTTCCGCTGGATCGACCGCGCCGCATGACGGCGGCTCGTGCCTCGGCGCTTCGCAGCTCGCGAAGCTGGGCAAGACGCGCCTCGTCGTGGGCGCCGCGCGACCGCAAAGCACGGCCGAGATGGCGGCAGTGGCATCTACGCCGCTCGATCTCGAATACGTCTATATCTCGGGGGGAATCTTCGACGGGCCGACGCCGTGTACCGCCTGTGACGTCACCTGCTCGGTGGGAAAGCAAACGTGCGATCAAGGCTGCGGGTGGTGGGGCTGCTACAACACGCCACCCGGCATGTACGCGGGGTATTTCTTACAGGGCAGCGCGCAGGCATCGCCCGCGCAAATTCCGATGTTCACCTATTACGAATTGCTGCAAACGGTGAACAACGATCTCGGCGGAAGCAACGAGGGCAGCGCCGAGGTGATGGCGGCGACCAACGTTTCGATCATGACGAGCTACTTCGCCGATTGGCGATTCTTGTTGCAGCAGGTCGGCCAGAGCGTCGCCGTCTTGCACATCGAACCGGACTTCTGGGGCTACGCGCAACAAGTCGGTTCCGATCCCACGATGACCGCGGCGGCGGTCGCGACGGCAAATACCAAAGACTGCGGCAGTCTCCCGAATACGATCGCCGGAATGGGCCAGTGCATGGTGTCCATGGTGCGGACCTACGCGCCGAACGCGCTCGTCGCGTTGCACGCCTCCGCCTGGGCAGCGGGTGCCGACGCGAGCCTCAATACGGACACGACGTTCGACGTCGCGGCCAACGCGCAGAAGGTTGCCGCCTTCTTGCGCGGCGCGGGCGGAGCGGACGCCGACCTCGTGATCGTCGAAACGAGCGATCGCGACGCCGGTTACTACCAAGTCGAGCAAAACAAGAACACGTTCTGGGACACGACGAACGCGACGCTGCCGAACTTCCACCAGGACTTCGCGTGGGTGAAGGCTCTCACGGAGGCGCTCGGCGTTCCCGCGATGTACTGGCAGAACCCGCTCGGGAACGCCAACCAGACCAACACGGCGAACCACTGGAAGGACAACCGGGTCGACTACTTCTTCGCCAACATGGACGAGCTGGCAGCCGCGCACGTCATCGGCGCCGCCTTCGGCGCGGGCGACGGGTCGCAGACGACGCCGGGCACCGACGGAGGCAACTTCGCCACGAAGGCGCAGGCTTACGTGACCTCCGGCGGGCAGGCCCTCTGCCCCTGAAGCAAGAGGGAAGAATTCCTGTTTCTTTTTCTCGCTCGCGCTCTCGAGTCAGTATTGGGTGGTGACGAAGTCGGTCTTTGCGCTCTGGGGCCAGCGAAGGCCACGGACCGAGCGATCGATGCATGCGGCGATGCCCGCGCTCGTTGGCTGCGTGACGACCGTCACGCCGATGGGCACGCCCATCCGGACGGCCACACGGACGGTGACTTTCATGTCGTCCGGCGTGCCGCAGGAGACGACGAAGGCCGAATGCCGGAGCGGGGCAGAGAGCTGCGCGTTCGTGAGGTCGGGAGCGCCCGCGGCTTCGCCGACGTTGATCTGCTCGTTGTTGCCGTTGAGCACCGCTTCGTAGCTCATTCCACCGGAGAAACCCGGGCCCGTCGCGTGTCCGGCTCCGCCTGCGCCGCCCGCGTGCTTCTTGCCCTTGATGTCGCCGTT
>DATHQY010000310.1:0-5901 GCA_035482215.1 Polyangiaceae bacterium
ACCATGAAGATCACTTCCTCGGCGACGTTCGTCGCGTGATCCGCGATGCGCTCGAGCGACTTCGTCACGCGAATCACGCTCAGACCCGCCGCTACGCCGCAAGGCCCGCGGGACATCAGCTCCGTCATCCGGGCGATGATGACCGCGCAGCGCTGGTCGACCGCATCATCGCACTGGAGGACCTCGCGCGCGCCATCCGCGTCCCAGGCGACGAGCGCCTCGAGAGCAATGCGCACCATCCCCCGCACGTCGTCGGTCATGGTCGTGAGCGCGTCGGCGACGAGATTGCGAGCGACGCTCGTGCCCTCGCCGATGCGTTCGCCGATGTTGACCGCTTCGTCTCCGATCCGCCCGAGATCCACGACGAGCTTGAGCGCCGCGGCAAGAAACCGAAGGTCGCCGGCCACCGGCTGCCGCAGTGCGAGGATGCGCAGGGTCAGTGCATGAATCGTGAGTGCATCGGCGTCGATTTGGGCGTCGAGCGATTGTACCGGCGGGAGGAGCAGCCGGTCCTCCGATCGAAACGCCTCGACAGCAAGAGCTACGACGCGCTCGCACCGGGCTGCCATTGCGGCGAGATGGGCGCGTAGCTCACGCAACTCGGTTTCGAAGTCCTGACTCGTGTGGGCGGTGTCTCGTCGCATTTCCCGTCGCTGAAGCTGACACCCGCGCTGGCATCCGCTCAAGCTCGGCGTTCGCGCTCGTATCAGCGCGGTCTCTTGGCCGCGAGCTTCGAGCTCGACGACGGAGCGGCTTCACGGCAGGGCCGTCGTTTCCGCCGCACTGGTTCAGCCCACCGCCGCCGCAGAACTGCGGCGAGACGCAGGGGTCACCGACGGAGCAATCGAGGACGCCGCCGCACCCGTCGCCAACGATGCAGTCGTACCCGAGCGACGCGCATGTCGACGGAAGGCAGGAGCCGAGGTTACCGGCACCGGTTGCCGCCTCCTTGTCGTCGCTCACATCGAGGTCGGATGACTGATCCACCGCTACGTCCGACATGCCGCATTCGCGCGGGTCCGCGTCGCTTTCCGTTGCGTCGCCATCCTCGGCGTCCGTCGTACTGTCGTTCGAGCCGCCATCAGCGGCACCATCGGGCACATCGGTATTGGTAACGACGGTCTCCCTGGGAACACCCTCCGCCGATGCGTCACCAGGTGCACTTGCCTCGACGGGGGGGAAGGCATCGTTAGCGGCCGGTCACGGATCCGGATCGGCGGCTCCGCTCGGAGACGCGGGGATCGTCGTCGTGACCGACGCCTCACGTTCCACTGGCTCCGCCGGCGTTTCGATGCCGGTAGGCCTCGGTGCTTCTGCCGGCTCCTGCTCTCGCTCCGCGGATGCGCTCTGCGCGTCCGCCTGCGTTTCGTCCGCCTGGATCTGGCCTTCCGGGCCCGCATCGCGGGCGTGCCGGGTGGCGCGGTGGAGCGCGAGCGGCGGCTGCAAAGGCAAAGCCTCGTGCGCGCGGGAAAAGAACGTGAGCGCCGCGTCGATGTCTCCGTCCGTCAGTCCGTGGCCGCCGGCCCGGGCATAGCTGTCGTGCGCCCAGTGTTCGCGCGTCAGCTCGTCGTCGAAACGGATCATCTCGTCCTGGGCGACGTCATCGTCGGCCGACAGAAGCAAGAGCGGCGGCGTGCCGCGAAACGCGTGGACCGGCTCCACGGGTCCCCCGTGGGCGACGACGAGCGCGTCGAACGCGAGCAAGCCGCGCGATGCCACGAGTCCAGCGAAGTAGCCCCCGTTGGAGAAGCCAAGGAGATAACGCCGTCGTGACCCGGTGCGCTCCTGGGCGGCCGAAAGAGCAGGCGTCCACGCATCGACGAACTCCGCTCCGACGTCCGCGTTGGTCTCGTTACTGGGCCAGCAATACCACTGCGCGAGTTCCGGCGCCGTGCACGTCCCGAGGCGACCGCGCAGCGCGATCACGGCGAAGCCGAGAGCGGTCGCGCGCACACCGAGGCGTCGCTGCCGGTCGACTTCTTCGCTCGCGGCGTCGCGCGCATAACGGCCGTGCAGATACACGACGAGCGGCGCCGATGGCTTTCCGCTCACGGATGCGAGGCAGGCGTTCCCGTGAATGGGTTCGAAGCCCGGCGCGCACCAGTCGGCCACGGAGTCTTCCGGTCCTGCCTCCGTCGCGATTGGGGCGGCGGCTAGCGGCGCGTCGGCCGGAGTGCCGTTGGCCTTCTCGTACAGCACGACGCCGGCGCCCAGCACGCACCCGGATACGACAAACACAGCGATGACCTTGCCTTGCGGCGTCATCCCGCATCCGCTCGCGGCGCGATCAGGTACACATTGGCATCTTGAAGCATTGTATCGGCGACAGAGCCGCCCGGCCGAGGCCAGCTTAGACGCCAACCGGCGCCGGGGGAGCGTAGCTTCGAGCGCCTACTGCTCGCCTCCTCTTCCCGGTCCGTGCCAACGCCACTCACCCTATCTCGGGGCCGCAGCCGGTCCTACGCGGCAACCAAATCATTACGGTGGTGCCCTCGCCCACGATCGATTCGATGCGCATGACGCCTTTGTGCCTGGAGACCACCTGCAATGCCAGCGACAAGCCCAGCCCGGTTCCTTCGTCTCGGGTAGTCAGGCCAACCGTGCCGAGCCGAGCCATCAGGTGTGCTGGAATACCGCACCCTTGTCCTCCACGCACCACTCGTGGTCGCCGTCGCAGTCCCTTCGAGTGGCGATCCGAACCGTGCTGCCCGGTCGGCTGGCGTGAAGCGCGTTCGAGCCGACGTTGTAGAGCGCTTCGGCAAGCGCCCCGAAGTCGCCAAGGAGGGTACCGCCCGCACATTGATGGGCTAGCGTCACGCCAAGTGTCTCGGCGGCCGGTCGGAGGCGATCGACCACGACCTGAACGACGTCTCTCACCCCGACGTCCTCGCGAACCGGAAGGCACTCCTTCGCTTGATGCCCGAGCAGATCCTTCAGACGTCGACTCACGTCGACGAGCTGGGTGACTCGCGAACGCGCGGTGGGATCGACGTGATGTTCGATCGTCGAAGCGAGACCGACGATCACGCTGACGCAGTTCTTGATGGCATGAGCACGGGCATGCAGCGGGCTCGGCTCCGAGCCCGTCGCGAGAAGAGTAATTGCGACGGATTCCATGGTGTGCCTCCTTCGAACGCGCAGTGTGAGGCCTTCGGGAACCAGGCTGGCGTTCATCGATGTCGAGCTTCCCTCCCGCGGGGTTGGGGGTCGATCACGCCGCTTGATAACGCTTGACGAGCTCCCGCCAACAGGCTGTCGCCGCCCTAGCGACCAACACGCTGCTCCAGGAGATCGCGGGCCAATCGAAGGTCCGGGGTCTCCAAGCCCTCGTTGAATCGCGCGTACACGGCCGCCACGTCACGCAAGATATCCCGAGCCCGACCCCCGCGCCTCAGCCTCTCGCGTGCAAAGGAGGTCGTTGCGCGAAGCTCCCAAGCGAGCGCCCCTTGGTGCCGGGCGAGCTCGATCGCAGCGGAGAATGCGTCGTCCACGGCCGGCTCGTCCACCGGTACCTGTGAGACCATGAGGACTGCCCTCACGCGCTGAAGCTCGGGGAGGTTGAAGGCGGCGCCCCGTCGCTCGGCTTCCCCGATCGCCCTTTCGATGGTGCGAAGCGCTTCCAGGGGCGCTCCCGTCGCGGCCAGGCCCTCGGCGAGGGCGCCGGCGTAGACACTCACGAACGACGCGTTCCGCTCGACCTTCTGCATCGCGGCTGCCGTCCGCAGAAGTTCGCAGCCTTCCTGCGGTCGATCTGTCCTCACCAGAAGCTCGCCTCTGAGCGCCATCGCAGCCCCTCGCTGCGATCCGAGGGAGTATCGTTCGACGAGTTCGGAGAGCGTGTCGATCACGCGCTCGGCTTCAGCCAACTCACCGCACCAGACGAAGATCCCTTCGCACATGAGCAGGGCACTCGACTTCTCGAATGGGTGCCTCAGTGCGGGCACGCCTCGCACGATGCTGCGCGCCGCCGCCAGCGCGCGGTCCGCCTTTCCCCGCAACCATTGTGTGCGTGCCAAGGTGGCTACGTGCGAATGATTGAAGAACCCTCGTGAACGTCCGATGAGAGCCGATTGCGCTTCGCCGGGCGCGGTCTCGAGTCGACGGGCACCCTCGGCGTGCTCCTCGGCGGTGGTCTGATTGCCGCACAGGTGATGCGAGAACGCGAGCATCCACTTAGACCGGATCTGGCCGGCGCTCGTCGCGAGGCGAGCCGGGACCTCGCTGCGTTCGGCAACCTCCAAAGCCTCGGTGAAGTCGCCGCGCCGGACCAGGAAGGAGTTGAGATGGCCAAGAAGCCACACCTCGTGGTCTTCGGCGCCCGACGCGCGAGAGAGCTCGACCCCTCGGATCAGCGCGCCCCGTACGTCGTCCCCGTTTCCTTTCGAGAACATGGCGGAAACCGCGAATGCCTCCAGGAGGCTGACCTCCAGCGTGCCAGAATTCGCCGCATCGATGACGTCGAGCGCCCGACGGCACGAGCTCTGGCACTCGCTCATCAGTCCGAGCTCCAGGAACATCCTCGCGGCCGTCGCCGCCAGCCGCACGCCTACGGCGGACCCCGCAGGCGACGAGAAGCTCCACTTGAGTGCGGCGCGTACGTTTCCGAGATCGGCCGCCCGCAGGACGCGTTCGACGAAAAGCTGAGCGTGACGGGAGCTCGTGGCATCGAGCTCGCCGCTCTCGGCAAGCCTCTCGAGCGCATAGACCCGCGTCGTCTCAAGGAGGCGATACACGATGGCACCGTCGTCCACGGTGGTCGACAACAGAGACTTGGCGGCAACCTCGTTCAAGACATCGAGGAGGGACTCCTCGGAGTCGCCTCTCTCGAGCGTGATCACCTTTGCCGCCTCCAGGGAAAACGTACCCACGAACACGGACAATCGCCGCAGGACGACGCGCTCGTGCTCGGACAGCCGGTCGTAGCTCCACGTCATGAGCGCGTGCAGCGTCTGCTGCCGCGGCGGTGCGGTCCGGCGCCCTCGCTGCAAGAGCAAACGAAGCCGATCGTCCAACACGGCGGCCATGCCTTGAAGACCCCACTGTCCGACGAAGCTGGCAGCAAGCTCGATCGCAAGAGCGACGCCGTCGAGGCGCCGGCACGTCTCCACGACGATGGGCACGTCTTCGTCGATGAGGTCCCCCGACCAGCCGCTTGCCGCCGCGCGCTCGAGAAAGACCTGCACCGCCGGGAAACTCTGGACCGTTTCCGCGTCCATGCCGGAAGCCTCGATCGGGGTCTCCAACGGTCCGAGCCGGTGAACGTGCTCGCCCTCTACGCGAAGGGCTTCTCGGCTGGTGGTCAGGACATGCACGAGGGGCGCATGCAGGAAGAGGCGTTCCGCGAGGCGCGAGGCGGCATCGACCACATGCTCGCAATTGTCGAGCACGAGAAGGACGCGCTTGTCCTGCAAGAACGCTTGCAGGTGTTCAAGCGCGTCCTCCGACTGAATCGGCACGCCGAGCATGGAGGCAACCGTTGGCGCGACCCAGGCCGGATCCGTTAGCGACCCCAGCTCGACGAAGCGTACTGCGCCCTCGAACGGGTCGAGCAACGCATGCCCGGCGGCCACGGCCACCGTCGTCTTGCCGATGCCGCCGGGGCCTAGGACCGTGACAAACCGCCGCTCGAGGAGCTGGGCGGTGAGCGTTCGTACCGCCTCATCGCGGCCCGCCATCCGCGCGAGGCAAGGCGGCAGGCCGTGGGGGAACTTCCAGGCGTTGGGGTTGGCTGCGGTCGTGGGCGCCGCCGCCCTACGCACGACCGGCGCGACGAAGCAGTAGCCGCGCCCTGCAACGGACGTCACGTAGCGAGTGCCGGCCGCGCCGTCGCCCAGGGCCTTGCGCAGGCCGTAGATGTGCGTGCGAAGGACGCCCTCCACCACCGTCGTATCGGGCCAGATT
>DATHQY010000311.1:0-2308 GCA_035482215.1 Polyangiaceae bacterium
GGCACGCGCACGCTCGTCTCGGTGAGCGCGCACGTCGCCGCGGATCCGGTGGTGGCCGACGCCCTCGCGAGCGGCCGATCGCTCTGCGAGGCGGAAGGAAGTCTCGCGCGGATCGCGCAAGTCGTTCGCGCGCGGGAGGCCGCGGCGCACGAGTTCTTCGCCCGCCCGGCGAAGAGCAACGGCAACAGCAACAAGGACAACGCGCCATCCGAAGCGGCCGCGTATTGGGTGGCGCTCGGGCAACTCTTGCCGCGCCGGGCCCTTGCGCTCGATGCGGGCACAGGCGACGGGCGCCTCCTCGAAGTGCTGTCGCCGGTGTTCGACCGCGTCGTCGGCGTCGACCGCGCCGACGCGCAGCTCGCACGCGCCCGCGAGCGCGTCGCCGCGAGCGGACTGACGAACGTGACGCTGGTGCAGGGCGATCTCGATTCGGCGGAGCTAAGGCAGGCGCTCGCGAGCGAGGCGAGCGAGGGCAGCGGCGTCAGCGACGCGACCTTCGGCGCGGACGTCGTCTTCGCGTCGCGCGTGTTGCATCACGCGCCGCAGCCGGCGCGGGTCACGGCGCAGCTCGCGGGCCTGTGCGCGCCCGGCGGGTCGCTCGTCGTCGTGGACTACGAGCGCCACGACGACGAGTCGATGCGCGAGCAGGCCGATGCGTGGCTCGGGTTCGAGGCGACGACGTTGCGCCGCTTCGCCCGGAGCGCGGGTCTCGAAGACGTCCGCGTGACCAAGATCGCCGCCCCATTTCGTGGGGACGGAGCGGATGCGCATTTGCCTTGGCAAGTGCTCGTGGCAAGAAGACCGAGAACCGGAAAAGGAAAGAATCATGGCTGACAACTACAAGGTCAAAGACATCGGACAGGCCGATTGGGGGCGCAAGGAGATCGGTATCGCCGAGAGCGAGATGCCGGGGTTGATGGCGCTGCGCAAGGAGTTCGGCGCGCAGAAGCCGCTGAAGGGTGCGCGCGTCGCCGGCTGCTTGCACATGACCATCCAGACGGCCGTTCTCATCGAGACGCTGACGGCGCTCGGGGCCGAAGTGACCTGGACGAGCTGCAACATCTTCTCGACGCAGGACCACGCCGCCGCCGCGATTGCGAAGAGCGGAGTCCCCGTGTTCGCGTGGAAGGGCGAGACCGAGGCCGAATACAACGAGTGCATCGAGAAGCAGCTCGCGGCATTCGCGGGCGGCAAAGGCCCGAACATGATTCTCGACGACGGCGGCGATCTCACGGTCATCGTGCACGAGAAGCACGCGAACCTCTTCACCGGCGCGGACCCGATCCGCGGCCTCAGCGAAGAGACGACGACGGGCGTGCACCGCCTCTACGAGATGGCGAAGAAAGGCACGCTCAAAGTGCCGGCGATGAACGTGAACGACAGCGTCACGAAATCGAAGTTCGACAACCTGTACGGCTGCCGCGAGTCGCTCGGCGATGGGCTGAAGCGCGCGACGGGTGTCATGTTCGCCGGCAAGGTCGCCGTCGTTGCCGGCTACGGCGACGTCGGCAAGGGCTGCGCACAGTCGCTCCGGGGCCTCGGCGCGCGCGTCATCATCACGGAGATCGACCCGATCTGTGCGCTGCAGGCCGCGATGGAAGGCTACCAAGTCACGACGATGGAAGAAGCCGCCCCGCTCGGCGACATCTTCGTCACCGCGACAGGGTGCCTCAACATCATTCGCCAAGAGCACATGAGGGCGATGAAAGATCAGGCGATTCTCTGCAACATCGGCCACTTCGATTGCGAAATCGACGTGGCGTGGCTCGAGAAGAATCCCGAGATCAAGGAAGTCAACATCAAGCCGCAAGTCGACCAATTCGTATTTCCGGACGGCAAGCACCTCACGCTCCTCGCACGCGGCCGCCTCGTGAACCTCGGCTGCGCGAACGGCCACCCGTCGTTCGTCATGTCGTCGAGCTTCTCGAACCAGGTGATCGCGCAGATCGAGCTCTGGACGAACTACAAGGCGTACGGGCCGAAGGTCTACACGCTACCGAAGAAGCTCGACGAGAAGGTCGCCGCGCTCCATCTGCCGAAGCTCGGCGTCAAGCTGACGAAGCTGACGAAAGAGCAGGCCGAGTACCTCGGCGTCTCGAACGAAGGTCCGTTCAAGCCGGAGCACTACCGGTACTGAGTCGCGGAGAGTCGCCGTCGCGTCGCGCTACGGAAGCGCGACGCGATAGAGCGACGTCCCGTTGTTCCAGTAAAGGGACTTCGAGTCGCGCACGAGGAGCATGGGGGTCGCGCTCGCGGTCTGGGTCACGTACGTCGTGACGGGGCCGCCTCCGCCGATGGGCGCGTAGCT
>DATHQY010000312.1:0-2613 GCA_035482215.1 Polyangiaceae bacterium
GTAGCTCTCGAGGAATTCGTCCGGATCGCGCCTCGCCACGCTCGAATGGGTACTCGACGGCCTCCGCGCGCGCAACGTCTACCCGTGGCGTTTACGCCGTCTCCTTGACGCGATGATGGACCGGTCTATCCTATTCATGGACGGGTCCATGAATGAGCACGCAAGAACGCTCCCTCGGTACTTTCCGTTCGCTCCGCGGGTTCAATTACCGCGTGTGGGCGATCGGCGCGATCGTGTCGAACGTGGGTACGTGGATGCAGCGCACGGCGCAGGACTGGATCGTCCTCACGGAGCTGACCCACAGGAACGCGACCTCCGTGGGCGTCGTCATGGCTCTCCAGTTCGCGCCCCAGCTCCTCCTGCTCCCCTGGACGGGGTACGTCGCCGACCACTTCGACCGGCGCAAGCTCCTCGTCACCACACAAGCATCCATGGGGCTTTCGGCGCTCCTGCTGGGCGTGCTCTGCGTCACGGGCCGCGTCGAGCTGTGGCACGTGTACGCGCTGGCGTTCCTCCTCGGATGCGCCGCCGCGTTCGACGCGCCCGCCCGGCACACCTTCATGGGGGATCTCGTCGGCGATGCGGACCTACCGAACGCCGTGGCGCTCAACTCCACGTCGTTCAGCGTCGCGCGCATGGTCGGTCCGGCGATCGCCGGCGTGCTCATCGCCGCTGTGGGATCGGGCTGGGTCTTTCTGATCAACGCGGCGTCCTTCGTGGGCGTACTCGGTTCGCTCGGGGCTCTTCGCGTGAGCGAGCTGCACGTGAAGCCGCGCGCCGCTCGCGCACCGGGAGCCTTCATCGAGGGCTTCCGTTATGTCCGCGAGCGCCGCGACCTGCGGACCATCCTGCTCATGCTCTTTCTGTTCGGGACCTTCGGGCTCAACTTCCCGATCTTCATCTCGACGATGTCCGTCAGCGTCTTCCACAAGGGGGCCGGCCAGTACGGCCTCTCCTCGTCGATCATGGCGATCGGGTCGGTCGCGGGCGCGCTCCTCTCGGCGCGGCGCGCGAAGCCCCACATCGCCTTGCTCTTCTCGGTCTCCGCGGTCTTCGGGCTCGGCCTCGCGCTTGCGGCGCTGATGCCCGACTACGTGCTGTTCTGTGCGGCACTCGTCGTCGTCGGCGTGGCGGCGCAGAGCTTCACCACGACCGCGACCGCCACCGTGCAACTCGCGACCGAGGCCGCGATGCGAGGGCGCGTCATGGCGATCCTCTTGGCCATCACGCTCGGCGGCACGCCGCTCGGCGCGCCCATCGTCGGCTGGATCGCCGACGCATTCGGTCCGCGCTGGGCGATCGGCGTCGGGGCCGCGGCAGGGATCGCGTCGGCACTCGTCGGGGTGCACTACCTCGCGCGGTACCGGAACTTGCGCGTGCGCTTCGATGCGGGCCGCCTCTCCTTTCGTCTCGACGAGTCCGTGCCCGAATCCGCCTGAAACGAGGGAGCCATCCATGCAACCACTTCACGACGTCTCGTATTTCTTCGGCGGCGCGCTGCTCGCGAACGCCGTCCCGCACTTCGTCAGCGGCATGATGGGGCGGCCGTTCCAGAGCCCGTTCGCGAAGCCGCCCGGCGAGGGCCTCTCCTCGTCGACGGTCAACCTCCTCTGGGGGTTCTTCAACATGGCTGTCGCCTATGTGCTCGTATGCCGCGTGGGGGACTTCGATCTACGCGCCACCGAGCCTGTCGTCGCGGTCGGACTGGGCGTGCTCCTCCTGGGCGTCGTGTCGGCCCGCATGTTCGGGCGCTTTCATGGCGGCAACTCGCCCGCGAAGGGAAACTGACGATGCCCGCCACCGCGCTCGATCCGAAGACAGCCCTCGTCGTCGTCGATCTGCAGAAGGGCCTCGCGGCATATCCGACGGTGCACCCGATGCCCGGCGTCATCGCGAACGCGGCGCGTCTAGCCGCCGGTTTCCGCCGCGCCGGCCTCCCGGTCGTCCTCGTGACCGCCGCGTTCTCGCCCGACGGGGGCGATAGACTTCGCGTGCGGAGCGACGCGCCGGCGCGCGCGATCCCCATGACGGCGGATTTCTCCGAGCTCGTGCCGGAGCTCGCGGGGCAGCCCGGCGATCTCCTCATCACGAAGCGCCAGCCGAACGCGTTCTACGGGACGGAGCTCGACTTGCAGCTCCGCCGACGACGGGTGACGGGCATCGTGCTCGTCGGCGTCTCGACGAGCAACGGTGTGGACGGGACGGCGCGGGCCGCGCACGAGCGCGCGTACAACATCACGTTTGCGTCCGACGCCATCTCCGACGGGGACGGGGCAACCCACGAGCACGTCATGAAGAAGGTCTTTCCGCGCCTCGGCGAGATCGACACGACCGACGCGGTGCTCGCGCTCCTCGCACGAAACACGTAGCGCGACGCGTGGCGCACAAGCGGTCAGGACGGCACGACGCCGGTGGGCTCGCCTCCCGCTCCTGCCTGCCCGGTTGGCTTCGCCCGCAGGCCTCGAGTGGGAACGATGGTTGCAACGTCACGCTCCGACGGAGGCGCATCATGAACGACACCATTCGCGGCAAGAAGCTCATCTTCAAGTTCGATGACGGTCCGATGGCGGCCAAGGCGTTCGAGCACTCGTTCCATCGCGACGGCTCTCTCGA
>DATHQY010000313.1:0-3051 GCA_035482215.1 Polyangiaceae bacterium
CGAGCGCCGTCGACGTCGCCACGTTGACGCCGGCGGCGCCCCAGGACGAAGTGAGCGCGTGGAGCTCGCGAAGCGCGGAATCGCCGAGGCCGGACGCGACGAGGTCGAGGCGACCGTCGAGAACGTCGGCGAACGCGCCGAACACGCGCCCCTGAAGACGCCACGCGTGCGCGACCGCGCGCTCGACGAATCGGCGCGACAGGAGCAACGCGCCCCCCGCGGCCACCGTCGCGAGCGCCGCGAGCGCCGCGAGGTGGACCGGCTCGGCGAAGAGAACGGCCAATCCGAGCACCAAGCACGCGACCGCGTCCGCGACGAGGGACGGAACCGTTTGGGCGAGCCACTGCGACGACTCGTAGATGGCCTGCGTGAGCTCGGAGCGCGCGTCCTCGTCCGGCAACAGATTGGCGCGAAGGACATCGCCGTGGAGGATCGCGGCGGCGGTCCGATCGAAGAGATCGCCCTGAGCCAGCGCGGAGAACGAGCGCTGGGCGAGCGTATGGAGAGCGAACACGACGCTGAGCGCAAACGCGACCGCAAGATTGAGTCGAAGGTCGCGCCCGACGGGACCCACCGCACGGCCGACCAGCGCCCAAGCGAGGACGGGGGCCAGCGCGCGCTGGAGCAGCGTCAAAACGCCGAGGTAGGCGCCACGGCGGAGGACGGCGCGCGTCCCCACGACGCGCACGTCAGCGAGCAGGGCGCGGAACGCGGGGGCGGGCGTCATGGCGGCGGATCCTATTGGATCCCCCATTCGCGTGAGGCGCGCGCGTACCAGTCCGCGAAGCTGACGACGCACTCCAGCTGCCATAGAAGGGAGAGAGAACCTATCTTCCGCGCGCCCGCAGCGTGCAGCATGGCTTCGAGCATGTCGAAGTCGATCCAGTCGGACAGCCGCTTTCGAACGTTTCCGTCCCGGACCACGCGAAACGAATCCAGGGAACCAAGCATCCGGGAGACAAGCACGTGGTAGAGGCGGATATCTTTCGCGCGCGTCACCACGGCTTCCGGAGCTCGATTGCGGAGAGCGAGCCGGAGGAAGCTCTTGTCTTCGCCTCTTTGGGAAAGGAGGTCGCTCGACGGTAAGCCGAGAGTGAGCTCGATCACCCGGCGATCCAGGAGAGGCCAGATGAGCGAGAGCCCAAATTTCGATGCCAAGTCCGTGCGGCAATGGGCTGCGGCGACGGTCATTGGGGACTCGAGCCACGCTTCGGTGCGGGTCCGGAAGGGAACGTGCACCAAGCCCGTTACGAACTGATCGGTCGCAACCCTTATCTGTCCCATTGCGCGGGCTCGTGGGGCCATGAATGGCGGCAATCGAGCGCGCTCGCGGCTCCATCGGCGCGCAAGCCTGCTCCGAACGATGCGGGGCGCCATCGGAAGCGCAATACCCCACTGCAAGAGCGATCGCCGACCGCGTCGAACGCGCAGTTGACGAATGAGGGTCCGCCAGTCGCCGCCCAGTAGGGCGTCCAGAGGCGACAAGAGCGTCGAGAACAGCTCGTCGCCTCCCTCCCCCTCCACGACGGTCCGGAAGCCGCGGGCCGCCGCCAAAGACCAAAGATGCGTTCTCGCCGCAAGAAGGGCCATGGGAACAAGCGGTGGGTCATCGCGGAGCTCGAACGCTTGCATAGTGGGGTACTCGACAACCTCCGAGGCATCGATTCGGGTGAGTCGCAATTGGGGGAATTCGCGTTCGACCTCGCAGAGGCCCGGCTCCTCCGCCGAAGCGTCGAGGTTCGGCGCAACGACCGCGAAGGCATCGAGCCGTCCATGGGTGCTGACCATCGCGGGGACGAGAGCGCCCGAGTCAAGGCCCCCGCTTAGGGACAGGCACGTCGTATTCTCGGATCCGCGCGCGTGGAGCACTTCGGAGAGGGCCAGCCAAAAGGCGTCGACACGGGTCTTGCGGCTCGGGAGCACATGCGGCTTGAGCTGATCGACGACCTGTTGGCGGAATCGCCCCTCTTCGACGACCAGCGCACTGCCAAGGCGCAACCGCTCGACTCCCGCTACTGCCGTGCTGCCCGCAGCCATGGCGCCAAAGCCAGTCAAGATGTGGGCGAGGTAAAGCTCATCAAGCGAGCGCGGTGCCTGAGGATGCCTAATCAGACCGGCCAAGCGTGAACAAATAACCAGCGCCCCCCCAGGGCCATGAAAAAAGCACAGGGGCGACGCGGACAGGAGGCTGCTCGCCCCAAGAGTGCGACGTTCCAAACGGTCGCTCAGAACGAACGACACCCCGCTTGCAAAGCTCCTGGAACAATAAATTCCGGACCGACCGTATTCGTCAGCGATATTCCTCGCTTCCAAAGCAATGGGCGAGGCAACTTCGGCGACGACCGCGACGCGACCATCATCGAACGCCGAGACTCTCCCACCCCCACGGTGGCCGAGTAGGATCCCTGGCGCCGGCCGAAGCGGAGGTTGGAGGCCGAGCCTTGCAAACCACGACTCTCCGGCATCTGCCGCGCCTCCGAAGCAGGCGGCAATCATCTGGGCATGGCTCGGTCCGGCCGGCCCGGCAATGGCTCGCACATTTGAACCCGTTGCCGTTCAGACGCAACAAAGACTAGCATCATGCGGAGGCCAACGATGAACAGACCGAATATCGTCAGCACGGGATCGGCTGGTGCCGACGCGACGACCGTAGCGGCGAGCTCGGCGCGGCGCCCGTACGAGTCCCCGCGACTGCGTGTCTTGGGGAGCGTCCGCGATATCACGTTGGGGGCGCCCAGCATTGGAAGCGATGGAACAACGTCGGGCCCCAAGGGAGGAGGCCCGGGTTAGCGGCTGACGAATGCTCTTTGCGGCGGTCAGCCGTCTTGGCCGCGAAGCCATCGCCGTTGCCGTCAACGCGGTCATCGACAAGGTCGGTGAGCCCGCCGGAACGGTCGTCTCCGATTCGAGCGCCTTGTGCGCCTGGCCGCCGGGATCACTAGACGCGGCACGTTCGCAATGTGTGGAGGGCTATTGCGATCTCGAGGGGGAGCCATCCTTCGACACGATCAGCGGAGCGCGCGGCGACTTCGTCCTGCTCGCTCTTCGTGA
>DATHQY010000314.1:0-12126 GCA_035482215.1 Polyangiaceae bacterium
CATATCGTGTCTGCCGAATCCGCTTCGAGGGTGGCCGCGGGGGACTGCGCGCCGCTCGCGTGAAGAACCGCTCCCACCACCGCGCAAAGATACCAGAAGAGGCGATACAAGAGGCACACGGCGAGCGCCGGCCCCGCGGCAATCCCGGCGAGCCCGAAGAAGAAAACGTAGGTGGCGTCCGCCGTTCCCCACGCGCCGGGCAGCGCCGGGATCGCGCCGACGATGAAAGCCATCGCCGTCCCGACGTAGACCCACTTCTCCTCCGCAGGTACGGCACCCAGGGCGAAGACGAGGCCGCGAATGGTCGCGAATTGAATCGCCGCGACCACGACGCTCAATAGCGCCGCCGTCGCGATGGCCCGCGGCGCGTGCGGGGCACGGAGGTACGCGAGAACCGGCGCGAGCGCGCGCACCGACGGTCGCGCACCGGCCCGCGATCCAGCGCCTTCGCCTGGGTCGACGGCTGCGAAGAAGTGCAGGCGCAAGACCGCGAGACCCAGGACGAACGCTGCCGGGATGGCGAGGAGGGTCGCCACGAGGAGGTCCACGCCCGGCGACGGGCTACGGTAGGCAAGGCCGAGCGCGGCCGCGAGCCCGGCCAGGACCGCCAGCCCGACCGCGCGGTCCAGAAGCACGGACGCGACGACGAGGGCCCACGGCCGCGGCGCGCCCTCGCCTTTGCGAAAGCCCGCGAGGACCGAGGTGACGCGCAAGGCGTCGCCTCCGATGCCCCCAGGCAAAAGCACGCCGCCCGCCTGGGCCTCGATCGAGATGCGCCAGACGCGCCCGACGGACAAACGCATTCCGGCGAGCGAGAGAAGCGCATTCCAGCGCGCCGCCCACGCCAGCGTCCCGAAGGCGTAGAGCGCGAACATCGCGGCGACGACCGGAAGGCGCGCGTCCGCGAACGTCGACAGCACCCCCGGCTCGCACCGGAGCTGGGAGCACGCTCGGCGGTCGATGCCCACGTCGCCGCTCGGTACGTGCAACGTGCATCCGTCGGCGGTGCGCGAGACGGCGACGCGCGTCGACGCCGGCGCGCCGGGGTCCCAGCAGCGGTCGCGAACGGGAATGATCCAGACGACGAACGCGAGCGCCGCCAGCGAGAGTCCCCAGGCGAGCGCGCGGCGCGTCACGGCGGGCCCGATGCGCCGTTCGCTCATGCGCGGATCCCGCTTGCCGCGAAGGTACGCCGCACGCCTTCCTCGTACCCGACGCGAGGGGCGTAGCCGAGCACCCGCCTCGCCTTCCCGATGTCGAACGCGACGGGCAGCGTCATCACGTCGAGCTTCTCGTCGTTGATGGGGGGCTCGCGGGTCGTGAACGCGAGCTTGTGCGCGGCAGCGGTGTCGACCACGCGAGCCACGGCCCGCGCCAAACGGAGCGGGACACGGATGGCCGGGAGGCGGCGCTCGACGCCCCGGGCGACGAGCCCCGACAGCGAGGCCAGCGTGATGGTCTCGGGTCCGGCGAAGATGAAATCCTCGCCTGCCGCTTCGGGCCGCGTGCCGGCGAGCCACAGGCCCGAGACGATGTCGTCGATGTGCGTGTGGTGGAGCACGTTGCGGCCCGAGCCGACGACCCGGTACGTTCCCGCGCGAATCATCGCCGCCATCTTGTCCATCATGCCGTTCCTGTCGCCGGGACCGTAGACGATCGTCGGACGGGCGATGACGAGCTCGATCCCGAGCTCCGCGGCGAGACTCCGCGCGCGCGTCTCTGCCTCCACCTTCGTTTCGGAGTAGAGCGTGCGAGGCGCATACGGGAAGGTCTCGTCGATGGGCAACCGTTCCGGAAACCCGTAAACGCCGACGGAGCTCACGAGCACGAACCGGCGCACCGACGCCGCCGCGGCCGCCCGCATCATGCCGAGCGCCAGATCGACGTTGGACGCCCGGTAATCGCCGGTGCCGACCCCGTAGCGGTGCCGCACCGCGGCCGCGTGGATGACCACGTCGATCCCGGCGAGGGTCTCCGGCTTCGCGAGCACCTCAGCCACCGGCCGCGCGCCCGCGGGGTCGGCCGGCGACGCCACGCGCACGAGCGGTAGGACCTGGACCCCGCGCGCGCGGAATCCGTCGACCCCATGCGCGCCGAGAAAGCCTGCGGCCCCGGTGATCGCCGTGGCGGCCACCCCCACGCCCCCGCGAGGCGGGGGATGGGCCGCTTCCGGCGTGGGGTCCGGCGTCGCGTTGGGCGTCGCGTCCGGCCTCGCCATGGGTCGCCTTATAGCGCGCCCGCGGGGTACAGATGGTAGACATGCGCGCGATGGCGCTTCTGTCGACCCGGGGACGAAATCGCGGCCGCTCGCTCTCCCCCGTCGAGCTTGCGATCGGCTTTGCCCTCGGAGGCTCGCTCCTCGCGGTCTTCGTGCCGACGTTCGTCCGCAACGTGCACGCTTCGCGCTTCGTCGAGCCGGTGCAAGGCATCACGCAGATCGCGCAGGCCGCCGTGGCCTATGCCGGCACCCACCCGATTGCCCAGGGGTTTCCCGCGAGCGTCGGCCTCACGCCGCCCGTGCCGCCGCGCGGGCGATGCGAGGCCGACCCGCCCGAACTCTGGAGCCGTCCCACATGGGTCAGTCTCGGGTTCACCCCGGTGCCCGCCGGTGAGCCGCATTGCTTCGCGTTCGGCTTCGACAGCACACTCTCGCCCGCTCGCAGCACGTTCCGCGCGCACGCCCACGGGGACCTCGACGGCGACGGGCTGACGAGCACGTTCGAAGTGACGGGGCACGACGTCGAGGGCGACCCGGCGGGGCCCGCGATCGATCCGGGGATGGTGGTCGACTCCGAGGTCGAATGAAGTTCGCGGCGCCGGGCCTCTTGGTCCTCGCGCTCGCCGGAATCGCGGCGACCCAGCCCTGGCTCGCGGGCACGGCGCACGCCGTGAAAGAGCGCGACGACGTGGTCGCGCTGCCTCCTCCCGCGGAGCTCCACGTCGCGACGCTCGGGTGGGACGCTGCGGCGGTCGATCTCCTCTGGGCCAAGCTGCTCGTCGAGTACGGGGTGCACTGGACCGAGCACCGCGACTTCACGAAGGTGCCCGACTACGCCGACGCGATCCTGGCGCTCGAGCCGACCTACCGTCCGCTCTACCGCATCATCGACACGCTGCTCGCGTACCGGCCGATGCAAGGCACGGAAGACGACGTCGTGCGGGCGCGCGGCTACCTCGAACGCGGCACGCGCGAGCGCCCCGACGACGCGAAGGTGTGGATGCAGTACGGGCAATTCATGGCGTTCATCGCGCCGTCGTTCTTGCACGACACGGCGACGCAGGACGCGTGGCGCCAAAGGGGAGCCGAAGCGATGGCGCAAGCCGTGGAGCTCGGCGCCGACGCCGACCGCGCGCTGTCCGCGGCGACGATCCTCACGCGGCAAGGCGCGCGCGAGCAGGCGATTCGCTACCTGACGCACATCTACGAGCAGACTCCGGAGACCTCGGACGCGCACGAAGCCATCGGTCGCCGGCTCGCCGCGCTCGCGGCCAACGTGCAGCTCGACGAAGCCGACGCCGTGCACAAGGCGGTCGACGCCGAATGGCAGGAGCAGCTGCCCTTCGTCTCGCGCGACGCGTACCTCCTCGTGGGTCCTTCGGTCGACCCGGCGCGATGCGCGGGGCTCGCGTCGCGAGACGACGCCGCCTGCGCGCGCGACTGGCCGGCCCATCTCGCCGGACGCGGCGTGCGCGGCCTCAGCGAGCTTGGATCGTCCGCAGACTCGCCATGACGAAGTCCGGCGAACCGGGCACCTTCGCCCAGACCGACAGCTCGTACATCCCGGGTTTCAGGCCGTCGCTCACGGGAACGTCGATCGCGAAGTGCCCGGTTCCGTCCACGCGAACCGGAATGGGCGTCTTGTAGCCCGCAGGCCAGTACGTCTGGTAGGGCGCGGGCACCGGATAGCTGCGCCGGCCGTTCGCCTCGGCCACGGGCAGCGCCTTCGGTGGGTCGACCCGGGCAAGCCCGACGCCCGCGAAGGACGCGGGCGCCGCGACGGTCCCCTGGACGTGCAGCATGTCGCCGACGTGCATCGTCCGCGGCACGGGCGCGTAGGATCCATAGCTATCCACGAACTCCTGGGCGACGCACGGAACCGGGATCTCGACCGGCGTGGCGACCGGCTGCGCGAGCCCGATGCCGACGCGGGTGTGCCACGGCGTGAGGATGTTCTTGCGATGACCGTCGTTCAGCGGCTTCTCGTGAAAGAACATGGCCTCCGTCTGCTCGATGTCCTTGGCCTCGAAGCGCGCGGCGCGGTCGAGCCGCCGGGGCCTCTCGTCCGTGAAGCAGCTCGCGTTCTCGAGCACCATGTCGACGCCGCCCGCTTCGGTCATACGCTGTTCGGGAACCGATCCGTCGGTGCCCCAATGGCCGAGGTATGCGTGCGATGCCATGTCCTCCGCGTGCCGCTGGCCCGCGGCGGTCGGCGCATCGAGGTCCAGCGTGACCGGCGCGAGGCCCATCGACCGCCGGTCGCGGTTGATGAGATCGAGCATGTAGCGGCGCGCCTGCGCGAGCGTGAGCGCGCCCGCGGGCGGGTCGATGGCCGGCTCGTTGGTCGTATGCGATGGGGGCGACGCGCCCACGGGGGGCGACGCGACGCCGCGCGCCGGAGCCGTCGCGTCCGCCGAGGCCGCGCCGCATGCCGCGCACACGACAACGAACGCCAGCTGGGACCGAAGCGCGGATCGAAACTGGCGCATCGACCTTTCGTTACCACGCGGCGCGTCTCGTGCGACGATCCCCGCGCATGCCCGCCGACCCAACCAAGCCGTCCGCGCCGTCCGCAACCTCGTCGACAGCCGCGCTCGCATCGCTTTGCGGGCCCCTCGTCATCGGCGGATTCGCCGGAACCTCGCTCCCCGCCGCGTACGAACGCGCATTGCGGGAGGAACGCCGCGGCGGCGCGATCGTCTTTTCTTCGAACGTCGCCGAGGGCGCCGCGCAAACGGCCGCGCTGGCGAGGCAAGTGCACGGCGCGAGTCGAAGCGCGCCGTCCGGCCTCGCGCCCCTGCTCGGGATTGACCAAGAAGGCGGCCGCGTCGTCCGGCTGCGCGCGCCGTTCCTCAGCGTTCCGCCCATGGCGACCGTCGCCAGCTGGCGCGACCCCGGGTTCGCCGAGCGCATCGCCCGCGCGATGGGCACCGAGCTCGCCGCCCTGGGCATCACGATCGACTTCGCGCCGGTGCTCGACGTGAACACGTGCGCCCACAATCCGATCATCGGCGACCGCGCGTTCGGCGACGATCCGGACGTGTGCGCGACGTTCGGCGCGGCGTGGATTCGCGGATTGCAGAGCGCGGGCGTCCTTGCGACGGGCAAGCACTTCCCCGGGCATGGGGATACGTCGAAGGATTCGCACCTCGAGCTGCCCGTCGTCGACCAACCCCGGGATCGCCTCGACCGGGTCGAGCTCGTGCCGTTCCGCGCGGCGGTCCAGGCAGGCGTCGCGGCGCTCATGACCGCGCACGTCGTCTACCCTGCGCTCGATCCAGAAAGACCGGCGACGCTGTCGCACGCCATCTGTACCGAGCTACGGGAACGCATCGGTTTTCGCGGAATTCTCGTGAGCGACGACCTCGAGATGCGCGCCATCAGCGCTCACGGCTCGATTGGGGATGCCGCCGTTCTCGCCGTCGCCGCGGGATGCGACGCGCTGCTCGTGTGCCATTCCTTCGAGGCGCAAGAGGCGGCGGTCGAGGCGCTCGTCCGCGAGGCGACGCGTTCGTCCGCGTTTCGCGACCGGTGCGAGTCCGCCGGCGCGCGCGTCGCCGAGGCACGCCGGAGGATGGGCCGAGGTCCCCTCGCCGACGACGCGATGCATGCGGTGGTCGGCGGGGCCGAGTCCCGCGCGGTAGCCGAAGCCATAGAGCGAATGTGGAGTATACATTCGCCATCGTGAACTTCCGTGCTTTGCGTCAATGGCTGACGCGTACCTATCTCACATTCGACGGCCGGAGCCTCGCCCTCGGACGCATCGTGCTCGCCTTCGTTCTCCTGGTCGACCTCGTGCGTCGCATTCGATGGATCCGCGACCTCTATTCCAACGAAGGGCTGATTCCGAACCATACCGTCCTGTGGCAACCGCCGCAGCCGCGCGCGTTCTCGGTCTTCTTGATGGCGTCGCACACGGATGAATCGGCGTTCCTCTTCGCCATCGCCGCCGTGTGTTTCTTCTGTCTTCTGATTGGCTACAAGACGCACCTCTTCCACGTGCTCTCGTTCATCATGACGACGAGCCTGCATTGCCGCATCTTATTCGCCGAAAACTGGGGAGCCGTCGCCCTCGCCGCCATCGTGTTCTGGACGGCGTTCATGCCCCTCGGGCGCCGCTTTTCGGTCGACGCGGTCCTCCGGAGCTTGCGAGAGCACCGCCCCGAAACGCCCGCCGACTTGATGTCCGCGCGTCCCGGTCCCGACGAGCGCCCGTTCGTCTCGCTCGCGGTGTTCGCGCTCTTGCTGCAACTCGCGGTCGTCTACACGTTCAACTACCTCCACAAGACCGGGCACACCTGGCACGACGGGACCGCCGTTCATTACGTCCTCTGGCAAGAGCGCATCGTCACGGTGATTGGCCTCTGGGCCCGGCATCACTTCCCGTTCGCGCTGACGAAAGCGCTGACATATGGCACGCTCGTCATCGAAGCCGGTGTGCCGATTCTCATCCTGTCGCCGGTACTTCGGCCGTATTGCCGAACGCTCGCGATCCTCCTCTTGACGGGGCTGCACGGGAGCATCGCGATTCTCGTAAATCTCGGGATCTTTTCGGCGGCGATGCTTGCGTTCTACCCATTTGTCCTCGACACCGAGGTGTGGGATGGGCTGAAGAAGCTCGAGCGACCCCGCCGGCGGACGGTGTTCTACGACGCAGGCTGCGGCGTCTGTTTTCAGATCGTGCGCGTGCTCGCCCGGCTCGACGCGCGCTACGCGCTTCGTTTCGTGCCGAACGACGACGGTGATGCGCGGCCCGCGTCCGTCGACCCGGCGCTCTTCGAGAGCTCGGTCGTCGTCCTGGATCCTCGTACAGGCCACATCTCCGCCCGCGCGGAAGCCCTTGCCGACGTCCTGGCGAGCCTGCCGGCCGGGTTTCTGTTCGCGTGGCCTTTCCGCACGCCCGGTTTACGGTCTCTCGCCAACGCTGCATATGACGCCTTCGCGCGCCGACGCGCGGCAATCTCCGTGGGACTGGGTTACGCCGCGTGCTCGGTCCGCGCGGCGCACGGCTACGACGATGCCCGCGACGACGGGGACGCCGCGGGCCCGTCGCCGTGGCGCGCGTGGCTCCGGCGACAAAAGGCCTTGGCTCGCGAGCTCGGCGTCGCCCTCTCGCTACTCGTCGCCTTCGCCGATTGCAGCGTCTCGAACAACGCGTGGCCGGTGGCCCTGCGCTGGACCTCGCGGCCTGAGTGGATGGTCGCGGCCATCCAGTATTCGCATGTCAAGGAGGGCTGGGGCATGTTCTCTCCCGAGGCTCCCATCTACGACGAAATGGTGATCGTCGACGCGGTCACGCGCGACGGCCGGCACGTCGATCCGTACAATGAGATCGGGAGCCGCGTGCATTCGCTCCCCGTGCTGGACATCCCCGAGCGCCTCGGCCACGACTCGTTCTTTTGCGATTACACGCTTCGAATTCCCGGTTCAGCCGCTTATCACCAGGCTTTAATCGAGTGGATTCAGCGATACCCGGACCGGACCGGCAATCCGCAAGATACGATCGTCTCGTTCGAGGCCTACAAGCTCGAACATACGCCGCCGCCGCCCGGCCAAACGAAGCCCACGAACGTGCGCCGCACGACGTTTTTGCGCTGGCCCTCCCCTCCCCACTGAATTTGGCGCTAACTCACCCACCGCAGGGCAAGGCTCGTTGCCCGAGGGAGCCGGTCGTCCCGCAACCCGCTGGTGTAGACGACGAGCGAAGCGCGGTCGCCGAATCCCAGCCGGATCAAGCGGAGAAACTCTTCGAGCTGCGAGACCACCACGTGCGTGTGCCATTCGCTGTGCCAGCGGTCGGGCGCGAGCACCGAATGAAGTGCGAGTTGCGCATAGCCCCACCCGATGAATTGCCGTATCGCACGCAGAATGTGCGCGCGCCCTCTGATCGTCAGCGTGACCGTCCGCTTGCGTGTGTCGTTCGTAACGATGTCGCGCTCGACGTAGCCCATTTCCTCGAGCCTCTTCAGCATGCGGCTGACGACCGAGGGGCAGACACCGAGCGTCCGCCACAGCGCACCTTGTTGCGTCGGATATCGCCCCCTCTTGTGGATCACGTAGAGCATATCCACACGAGCGGCCGTTAGGCCCATCCTGCGAAGCGTCCGTCGCGTGAGGCCGAGCGTCGAGTAATAAGCACGCTTCAAACCGAAGAAGACCGGGTGCATTCCGAGCGAAGAAACACATCTCGTGCCAACGCAAAACGCACCATTCGAAAGCCGGCCGCGGCCCGTGGCATCCCTCAGACCCGCGCGAAATTGGCCGAACTATGGGCGTTCCATTGCCAAGGCAATGAAAGGCCCATCGCCGGGGTATCCGGCCGCGGGCCGTCCCTGAGGCGTCGGTTGGGTGTCCTCGGACGGCGGCGGGCTGTCCTCGACGGGGGCCGATTTCGTGCGGTGCGCCGTTCGTGCCCCGCGGCGCGAGCGCGCTAGTTCGGTGTTACGAGCCACTCGGTGAAGATGCCCACGTCCGAGGCGGTCGTGGCTTGCTGTACGTGGAGTGGTCCTTCGATGTCCGCCGGCACTGGGATTTCGAGGTACGCCATGAGCGTCTGGCGCGGCTCGAGGTGGATGGCTGGAAGCGAGCGGCCGTTGATGGTGGTCAAGAGGTCGCCCTTGTAGAAGCTGTCGGTGCGGACGATGAGGCGTCCGCCTTTAGGCGCCGGCGCGAAGTCGTAATTAAGCGCGCCGGTCTTTCGCACGATGCCGCATTCGTCCTTCACGCGATACCCGTACGTGTCCATCATCTGGCGCGGGACGCGCATCGCTTCGGGGATCTCCAGCTGGTGCGCCTTCTCCGAATCGGCCGATCCCAGATCGACGATGTCGGCCACGCGGTCGTGTTTCACGATCTCGGGGGGAAGAAAATCTGCATCATGCAGCGGATCGCGGATGGCGATCCCGATGAGGAGGAGCACCGCGACTGTCGCTGCGGCCGAAGCGATGAGGATGTTCTGCTGCTTCGGTGGGAGAGCCAGCGCCGGGCGCTCGAGCCAGCGGAGCGTCGACAGAACGATGATCGCGAGGATCCATCCCGCGGAGAGGAGGAAGCTCTGCACGATCAGATCCCCGGCGTAGTGCGGCATGATGATCGCCGCGACGAGCGCCACGCAGAAGACCACGAAACGTGTCCGCGCCAGCGGCCGGTTGCGATTGGCCAGGATGAACGCCGCGAAGACGCCGACGTAGATCGTGTAATAACTCGCGGGCATCGTCCAGAAGACGAGGAGGCCCGACCCGATGATGAGGCTCGCTTCGACGGGCCGCGCGCGGAGGTTGCCGCCGATCGTCCAGATCGAAAGCACGGCGACGAGCAAGAGATCCGCCCACCCTGCCCGGTGGAGCCGGTAGAGGAGCGCGCCGTTCCACTCCGGGAACAGCGTGTCGCCGGCGCCGAAGTTCTGTGCGCAGGCCTCCGGCGTGAACGTGATGATCTTCTTGATGCCGAGGTGGTTCGTGAAGAAGGTGACGTCGTGCGCCCCGATACGCTGCTTCCATTCGAGCCACGAGTGCGCTCCGTAGAAGACGAGCGACAAGCCGATGAGCACGAGCAACGCCGAGGCGGCACCGACCGCGAAGCGGGTCAGCGCGATGCGCGATCCGGTGCGGTAGTAGCGATAGAAGAGCGGCACCATCGCGCCGAAGAGAAAGCACCCGGGGAAGATCACGACTGCGGTCGAAGCGCCGAGCGCGGCGCCCGCGGTGTACCAGCGGCGGCGCGCGAGGCTCGCCATGCCGATCATCAAGAAGAAAAGCCAGATCTGGCGCAGGAAGGACCCGCCGGTCCAGTTGTACGTCGTGATCGGCGCGTTCCCGAGAATCACGAGCGTGAAGAGCGCGGGCACGGGACCGACCGCGTACCCGATGGCGAGGACGCCGAGGGCAATGAGCAAGAAATCGAGTCCACCCAGCCACTTCCACGTGTGCTCGTTGAACGGCAGATGGTTCGACACCGCGCCGCCGATGACGGCGTAGCTCGGCGGCGGATTGAATCCCGCATCGAGCAGCACGTTCTTCCACCAGCCCGCGTCCATGGCCTTGTCGCGCATGAACGAGAGATCTTTCTTCAGCGCGCGCCAGCGCTCGGGGCTGAAGCGCGCCTTTGCTTCCTCCGCGAGCGGCATGAATTCGTCGCGATACAAGAAGTGCGAGCCCTCGCGCAGATCGCGGATGCGCTCGAAGCGAATCGCCTTCGACGGCTCTTCGCGTCCGACTTCCTCGAGGGCGGCCACGGTGGCCAGGTACATGCCCTCGTAACCCCACTCGGGCAGGTACTTGCTACCGAAGTAGTAATGGTAGAAGTCGTGCGCGTGCAGATTCTGATGGCCGAACTGGCCGTGGTCGTGGAATTGCCCGAAGAGGGTGAACGTCCACACGCCCAGGATCGCGCAGACGACCATCGCGGCCCGATGCACCGTCTCTGCGCGCCGTAGGAAGCTCCAAGAAAGCGCAACGGCCATACCGAGGCCGACGGTCGTCAGGAGCAGCCACGGCCACGCCCGAATCGTATCGATGAGATGTTGGATCAACGCGCTGGCTCCCGCCCGAGAGCGACGCCACCCGAGGTCGGGAGCGACTGCATCGGTGCGCTACGCCTTACGTGACGGCGCGCTTCGAGGCAATCGCAGGTGGCTCGTCCGGTGCGAAACCATAGCCGGCGAGACGCAGCTGTCATTTCCGACGACGCGTCGCTTCGCGACCACCGGCCGTGAGGACCTTCAGAATGCCGCGTGCTTTTATGTTTTTGCCGCCCGCTGGACGTTCGCGAGAGACGGTGGTGCTCCCCAAACTTCCCCCCGCCGTGAGGCCGGGCGTCCAGCGGCGCCGGCGCTAACCTGCCGCGCGGCGCGCGGCGGCGTCTTCGCGGGTACCCGAGCTCGCGGGCCCTTCGTGCGCGTCCGAGTTCGCGGGCTCTTCGCCGGCCCCCGCGCCCAAGTATGCCGGCTCCTCGCCGGACACGACGACCTGGGACCTGTGCGGCGAACGATGCGGCGCCGACGTGCCACGAACCGCCCCTTCGGGCAAACCGGAGTGTAGGCGGGCACCCTCGAGGATGGTCTCACAGAGCGTTCCGTAGTCGAGCCCCGCAGCGGCCGCGATCTTGGGCAAAAGCGACGTCGGAGTCATTCCGGGCAGCGTGTTGACCTCGAGGACGTACTCGTTCTCGCCTTCGGTCACGAGCAGGTCGACCCGGCACGCGCCGGCGCACGCCAGCGCGCGCGCCGCACGCTCGGCCAGATTCATGATCCCGAGCAAGCGCGTAGACGGAAGCCGCGGCGGAGCGACGTACTCAGTGAGGCCCGGCGTGTACTTCGAACGGTAGTCGTAGAGGCCGGTCTTCGGCGCGACTTCGATGGCGCCAAGTACGCGCCCGTCGAGGATCCCGACGGTCACTTCCATCCCTCGCACGTAACGTTCGACGAGAACATCCGCGTCGAACCGGAGCGCCTGCTCGAGCGCCGCGCGGAGCTCGACCAGGACCTGGTCGTCGAAGGCCAGCGCCCGCTCGATCGCCACGGTCAGCTCCGTCATCGACTCGACCTTGCCCAGGCCGACCGACGAGCCCTCGCGTCGGGGCTTCACGATCGCCGGGAAGCCGAAGCTGCCGTGCAGCTCTTCGAGCTCCTTCGGGGCCGCGCTCGCCGCCGCGTAGTACGGGGGAGTCGGCACGTTGTGGAGGCGGAACATCTCCTTGGCCTTGAGCTTGTCCATGGCGAGCGCGCTCGCGAGGACGCCGCTGCCCGTGTAGGGGATGCCCATCAGCTCGAGCATTCCCTGCACGCAGCCGTCTTCCCCGCCCCGCCCGTGCAGGGCCACGAAGACGACGTCGACGTGCGCCGCGCGGACTCGCTCGTCGAGGCCGGTGCCGTCGTCGCTCCAGACGATGCGAACGACGTCGTGGCCGCG
>DATHQY010000315.1:0-2548 GCA_035482215.1 Polyangiaceae bacterium
GCGAGCCGCCACGGTTTCGTAGCTTCCTTCTCCGGCCTCGTACGCTCGCACGGCTCGCTCTCGAATCTCGATCGAATGCGGGTTCGGCATGACCTCCGCAGATCACGCCCGCGGCGCGAACGCAAGCGGATCCTGGGTTTAAGCTAAGTGGTCGCTTCCAGTGTGGAGAGACGACGATGCGCTACTCGCCTGACTCGAGTCCCTGTAGCCCGGCTCGGGCTTGACGATGTAGTTCGATAAAGATAGAAGTACGGCATGGCGTCGAGGTTGGACCACCATGCCGAGCAACTGGGCGCACTCGGACATCCGGTGCGCCTAGCGATCTTGCGCTTCGCGGTGCAGGCCGGACCCGAGGGAGCGTCTGCCGGGGCCATCCAGGCCCATGTCGGATTGCCCGCCTCCACGCTCAGTCACCACTTGAAGCGCCTCGTCGACGCCGGCGTGATGCAGACCCGCGGAGAAGGGACGTTCCATTACTACTCCGTCGACTACGGCGCGCTGCGCAAGCTGACGTCGTACCTCTGGGAGGACTGCTGCAAAGGCGGCGCGAAGGGTGCGTGCTGCTAAATTTTTGCCGGCCTGATATTTCGATTTTTATGGAAGGAGATCTGCAATGAATGTCCTCAAGCCTCACGTTTCGCTCAACATCTCCAACATCGATGCGTCCGTTGCCTTCTATGAGAAGGTCTTCGGCATCGCTGCCACCAAGCGCCGTCCCGGCTACGCGAAGTTCGACCTGCAGGAGCCTTCGCTCAATCTCACGATGCAGGAAGCGCCGCGATCTGGGGTCAACGCCAGCCACTTCGGCCTGCAGGTCGCCAGTACCGAGGACGTCGCCGCAGCGTGGTCACGGTTCCAGGCCGCCGGCCTCAAAACGTTCACCGAAGAAGACACCACGTGCTGCTACGCGATGCAGGACAAGCTCTGGGTCCAGGACCCGGACGGCAACATGTGGGAAGTCTTCGTCGTCAAGGGCGACGCCCCGACGATGCATGACGATGCGGCGAAGACGGCGGCGGCCTGCTGCGCGCCTTCGGTGCAGCCGGCCCAGAATAAGCCCGTGCCGCTTGGGAAGAAGAGCGGATGTTGCTGAGAAAGCTCGTCGCCGAGGCCCTCGGCTCGGCCCTGCTGCTCGCAACGGTCGTCGGTTCGGGCATCATGGGCGAGCATCTCGCGGGCGGTAACATTGCCGTCGCCCTTCTGGCCAATACGCTCGCGACGGGTGCGGGATTGGTAGCGCTCATCTTGACGTTCGGGCCCATCTCCGGCGCGCACTTCAATCCCGCGGTGACGCTCGCGGACGCGAGTCAGGGGGGCGTGCCCTGGCGCGAGGTGCCCGGCTACCTGCTCGCCCAAATCGCCGGCGCATTCGCCGGCGTTGCCGTTGCGCACATCATGTTCAAGGAGCCCGCGCTGTTCTTCGCCTCGTAGCACGCGCGCTCCGGATTGTCGCAGCTCGTCAGCGAATTCGTGGCGACCTTCGGCCTGCTCTCGGTCATCTGGGGATGCGTGCGACGGCAGCCGCACACCGTCCCGTTCGCGGTTGGCGCGTCCATCACTGCCGCGTACTGGTTCACCTCGTCTACGTCGTTCGCCAATCCCGCCGTGACGCTTGCGCGCGCCGCGAGCGACACGTTCGCCGGCATCCGGCCCGCCGACGCGCCCGGCTTTATTGTCGCTCAGCTCCTCGGAGCGACGGCGTCGACGGCGCTCTTCCGGTGGCTCGTTCCGTCGCTCCCTCAATACGCCGAGCGCGTCATCGACCAGGCGCTACTGCCAAAGCCCAGTGCGCGCGAGGAGATCGCATGACGCACCTTGTCGTCATCGGCGGAAGCGACGCGGGCATCAGCGCCGCGCTACGCGCCCGCGAGGTCGACCCGAGCTGGGACGTGACCCTCTTTTGCGCCGATGCCTTCCCGAACTTCAGCATCTGCGGCCTGCCTTTCTACTTGAGCGGAGAGACTCCGCGGTGGGAGAGCCTCGCGCACCGCACGCGCGCCGACATCGAATCGCGGGGGATCGAGCTTTGGCTCGACTGCGTGGCGGAGAGGATCGATCCCGTAGCCCGCCGCGTGAGCGTGACAACCGCCGACCGCAGGCTTCAGTCTCTTTCTTACGACCGCCTCGTCATTGCGACCGGCGCGATGCCCGCCCCGCCTCCGATCGACGGGCTCGACACGCCGGGCGTCTACTCACTCCACACGATGGCGGAGAGCTTTGCGGTCCACGAGCACCTCGAGTCGCGCCAGCCTCGCGGTGCGGTCATCGTCGGCGGAGGGTACATCGGCGTCGAGATGGCCGACGCGCTGCGCCATCGGGGGCTTCAGGTCACGTTACTGGAGGCGGGAAGCTCCGTTCTACAGACCATCGACCCCGAGTTCGGTGCTCGCATTCGCGAAGAGCTCGCGGGACACGAGGTGGATGTTCGGACCTCTGCGGCTGTCCGAAGCGTCGAGCGTGCCGGGCCTCTCTTCTCGTTCGCGCCGCCGGCCTCGACCCCGTGCAGACTGATCTCGTGTTGGTCGTCACGGGGGTCCGCCCCAATGTG
>DATHQY010000316.1:0-32658 GCA_035482215.1 Polyangiaceae bacterium
CTCGAGCATCACCTCGTAGCGGCTTCGATCGAGCGGATAGCGCCGCACCGAGAACTGCGTGATACCGACGTTCCGGCCTTCCTTGCCGACTCGCACGTACCGGAGCTTCGAAGAGCCGAGCCCGACAGGCCCCGACGCGTCCGTCGCAGGCCCGAGTGCGCCGTCGGAGACGACGACGATCTCGCCGCCCTCCACGCCGCGGAGCACGTCCGTCGCGAACCGCAGCGCCCGAGGGAAATCGGCCCGTGCGTCGGTCGGTCCGATTGCGGCGACTTCGCGCTCGAGCGCGGCCGTGTCGCCGGACAATGGACCGAGCGGCGTCACGCGCGCATCCATTTGGGCGATGAGCATGCGGTCCGATCCGCTCATCCCGCGGATCATCCGCTTGACCTCGTCTCGCGCAACGGCGATGCGGTTCGGCGCGACGTCCGTGGCCTGCATCGAAGCGCTGGCGTCGACGAGCACGACCAGGGTCCGGCCCCGCAGCAAGCTCTGGATCGGACGCGGGTCGCCGAGCGCGAGGATCAGGAGTGCCGCGAGCACGAGCTGGAGGAGGAGCGAGAGGACGCGCTTCAGCTTCGAGAAGAGCGCGGTCGCCTCCTTGTCGCCGAGCACGCGCTGCCATAGCGGCGAGAACGGGACGGAGACGACGCGCCGGCGGAGCTTGAGCAAATAGAGCAGGGTCACGCCCGTCGCGACCGCCGCGAAGATCCCGAGGAGTGTGGCCAGCGGGAGCGCTCCGAAGATCACCGGAGAAACCCTCCGCGCCGGAAGATGCGCAGGATCATGTCGTCGAAGGGCACGTCGACGCTCGCGGCCGCGTACGGAACCTGATGGGTCGTACAGAACCGCTCGACCTCGGCGAGGTACTGGGCGTAGGCGGCCGCGTAGCGCTCGAGCATGCGGGCGGTCACCGTGACTTCGCGTTCGTCGCCCGTCTCGCAGTCGTACACGAGCACGTCGCCGTGCAGCCTCGGCTTCGCCTCCACCGGATCGACGATATGCACCACGAAGGGGTCGAACTTGTTGTAACGGAGCACGTTGATGCCGCGCTCGAACCCGCTCGGGTCATAGAGATCGCTCACGAGCACGGCGAGGCCGCGCCGTTTGTTCTGGGCGACGAACGTCTTCATCGCATCGCCGAGGTCCGTCGTGCCGGTGGATTCGACTTCACGGAGAAACCGGAACGCTTTGAAAATGCGCGCCTTGCCGCGCGTCTCCGGCAGGCGATCGAGCACGCGGTCGGTGGTGGTCACGATGCTCACGCGGTCGAGATTCGCGAGGCCGACATAGGCGAGCGCCGCGACGACCTTCTTCGCATAAGCGGCCTTCCGGCCGTCGCCGAAGGCCATCGACGCGCTCGCGTCGAGGATGAAATAAATGGCGAGGTCCTCTTCCTCTTCATAGAGACGCACGAGGAGCCGCCCGAAGCGCTGGTAGACGTTCCAGTCGAGCGCGCGGAAGTCGTCGCCCGGCTGGTAGTCGCGATGATCCGCGAACTCGACCCCGCTGCCGCTCTTCTTCGTACGCCGATCGGCGCGCAGCCGGCCGGAGAACACGCGCCGGCTGACGAGCGCGAGGGACTCGAGCTTGCGCTGGAATTCGTCGTCGAAGGGATCCCCGTCCGCGGCCTTCTCGGCGCTTCTCTTGCGCCGATCGCGCCGCCACGGCAGTACGTCGAATACGCTCATTCGCCTCGAGGCCGGAGCGCGGGGGCCTAGTTGACGCCGACGCCCGCCTGGGTCGCACGCGACGCCGAGGAGGGCACGGCTTCGGGCACCGCCTTGATGATGGCGTCAATCACCTGGTCGGTCTTGACCCCCTCGGCCTCCCCTTCGAAGTTCAGGAGCACTCTGTGGCGGAGCGCCGGGTGGACGACGGCTCGCACGTCGTCGACGCTCGCCGCGAAACGGCCATCGAAGAGGGCGCGAATCTTCGCCGCGAGGAGCACCGACTGCGCCCCGCGCGGCGAGCTCCCGTACCGGACGAAGCGCTTGGCGAGGTCCGGTGAATCCGGCCCATCGGGGTGCGAGGCCTGCAAAAGGCGAATCGCGTAGTCCTGCACGTGACGCGCGACGGGCACCTGCCGCACGAGATCCTGCATGGCGAGGATCGCCTCGCGGTCGAGCACCGGCTTCGGTTTGTCGGGCTGGCCGCCCGTCGTGAGATCGAGGATCTGGTGGAGCTCTTCGCGGCTCGGGAACGCGACGTGGAGCTTGAACAAGAACCGGTCGACCTGCGCTTCGGGCAGAGGGTACGTCCCTTCCATCTCGAGCGGGTTCTGCGTGGCGAGAACGACGAACGGCTCGTCGAGTTGGTACGTTCGCTTGCCGACGCTCACGCGGTGCTCCTGCATCGCCTCGAGGAGCGCGCTCTGCGTCTTCGGCGTCGCGCGATTCACCTCGTCGGCGAGCACGATGTTGGCGAAAATCGGTCCTTTCCGAAACTCGAACGCCTTCGCGCCGCCCTGCGTCTCGTCGATGACCGTCGTCCCCAGAATGTCGGCGGGCATGAGGTCCGGCGTGAACTGGATGCGGGAAAACGTGAGCGACAGCGTCTCGGCCAGCGTGCGCACCAGCATCGTCTTGCCGAGGCCCGGTACGCCCTCCAGCAAGGCGTGTCCGCCCGCGAGCATGCAGGAGATCACGCCATCGACGACTTCACGATTGCCTACGACCGATTTGGCAATTTCGCTCCGCAGGTCGTCGACCCGTTTGCGGAACAGGGTGACTTGCGCGCTGACTTCTTCCGTATTCATGTGGCTCCGTCACGGCTGCTCGCGCGGCCGAATCAGCTGAAAATACCGCTTCACGAACGACCGGTACCCGTCGGGAATGTCGTCCTTCGCGAGCGACTCTTCCGCGACCTGATGGTACTCGGTATAAACCTTTCGATAGTTGCGGGACGCGAAGCCACGCTGGGCCGCACCTTGAATCACCTGGCTTCGCGACGAACCCTGCCCGGTGTCCGCCCCTTCGACGTGGGTCTCTTCCGTCCCCATCTTCGATGCGGTCGCCTTGCCCTGAACGTTGGGGTCATGCCCCTCGCCCCAGCTGCCCGGCTTTCCTTGCCCTTCGCCCTCGCCGCCCTGGCCCGCTTGCGGACCGCCTTGTCCCTGGCCGGATCCCGGCGATAGCAGCAGGAGCTTCTCGCCGTTCGGTCCGATGACCCACGTCTCGCCGCCCTGGCCCGCGCTCTTTCCCTGGTCTCCTTGGCCCGCGCCTCCTTGCCCTTGCTGGCCTTGGCCCTGCCCTTGTTGGCCTTGTTGTCCCTGTCCCTGTTGGCCGTTTTGCCCTTGCTGTCCGTTCTCGCCGTCGCCGTCTTGTCCGTTGGCGCTTTCGCCGCGTGATCCACCCTCGCCGCGCGCCATCCGCGCGAAGCGTTTGAGCCGCAGCATCTGGCCCTTGCCGCCCTGGCCTTGCTGGCGAAGGAGCTCGCGCATCTCCTGGAGCTTCTGCCGGAGCTCCTCTTTCTGCTGCTGCGTCATCTGCTGCTCTTGGAGATGGTTCAGGTCCTCGGCGCCCTGATCGAGATCCTGCGCGGAAGCCCCGAGGTCCCGGAGGAGGTCCTCCGCGGCTTGCTGGATATCGCGATCGAGCCGGTCGAGCGCCTGTCTCTGCTCGTTCTTCTTGCTCGGGTCGCTCGTGTCCCGGTCGAGTCGTTCCAGCTCCTCTTTCTTCTTGTCGAGCAGACTGCGTTCTTCGTCTGTTCCCCCCCCGTCCCCCATTTTCTCCTTGAGCTTCAGAATCTCGTCAGCCAGCTGATCGCGTCGCCGCGCCAGCGTATCGGCATTTTTCTGTCTCTCGTCCGCCGCTGCCTTCAGCGCCTGCCGCAGCTCGTCGAGCTTGGCTTTGTCCACGGGCGCCTCTTGCGAGCGCATCTTCTTTGCGAGCTCGCGCAGCGATGCCTCGGCCTTCGCGAGGTCCTGGTCCGCGAGCGCGCGCCCGGCCGGTCGCGAAAGCTCGGCCTTTTTCAGGTCCTCGCCCAGGCCTTCGAGCCGGCGCTCCAGCGCCTTCTTGTCGACCGCCTCGCTCGTCAAGAACTTCTGCTCGAGGACTTCCATCCGGCGAAATGCTTCGGTCCGATCGAGCCGCCGCTCCGCGATGTCGTCGACCAGCTTGTTGAACTCTTCGACCGCCGCCTTCGTGTCGTCGCTCGATTCGCGCTGGTCCTCTTGCTTCAAGAAGTCCTTCACGTCCTGCAAGTCGTCCGGCGCCATTTCGATCGCGTCGATCGTCTTGGCGTGCGCGAGCGGGACGTGGCGACGCACTTCGAAGAGCGAAACGCCCGCGAGGGCGGCCGACAGCGCTCCCACGGCGATGAAGGCGCGCGGAAATGCGATCGGAACGGCCTTTCGCGGCACGACGCTGCGCGCCGTGTCCGCCGCGTCGGCCATCGCGGCATGCATGAACGGCGTCCGATCGGCTTCGGCAATCTCGGCGAACGCGAGCGCGCTCGCGAGGCGATCATGGAGCCCGTGGAATCGATCGAGCGCCCGGGCGCCCGCCTTCTCGGGAAGGCGCCAGGCCCACGCGATCACCGCCGCGACGACGACAGGCGCTGCCGAGACGGCAAGCAACGCGCGCGCTGCAGACTCGCTCAGCGCACCGAGCTTCCGCAGGGCCACGATCGCGATCGCGCAGAGAAGCGCGGCCGAGAACGACTGGGCCAGAACGCCCAGCGTGCGCCCGGTGCGGAGCCGTCGCTCGGCCTGTCGGGCCAGGCGGCAAATCCGGTCCACGCCCTGGGCCGTGGGGCTCATTGCATGGACTCTAGCAGGTGCAGCTTTCGCGCGAGCCCCCAGAGCCCCAGCGCGACGAGGACGGCCGCGACGAGCGCGACCAGGAGGACGTAGCCCCACATCCTGGCTCGAGCACGCGGCTCACTTCCCGCGGCTCCACCGGCTCCCATCGCCCGCGCGGCGGCGCCCATCGCGGCCCCCTCGGACAGCTCGACGGCAGGCAGCGCCGACGGCACCGCCACGGGCGAAGCGTCCGAATCGGGGTCCGACACCGCTGCGACTTCGGTGTGCTGGCTCGCCGGCAACGCGTGGGTCTCGAAGGTTCGTTCGTCGAGGCGCGGTTCTTCGTCGAACGCGAGCGCGGCTTCTTCGTACCGCATCGTGTGCTCGAGCTTCGAGCGGTGGGCTTCGGTCTCCACGCCGCGGCCTCGCTTCAACGTCATCTCGATGGCGGGTCGGAAGCGGCGGAGCAGCGCGCTGAGCTCCTCTTCCCCGTCGCGGAGATCGAGGTGCGCGGCGATGCTCGCGGCGAAATCCGCCGCTCCGATGGCGCGCCGATGGGGATCCGGCTCGAGGGCCGTCGACGTCGCCTCGAGCAGCGGGACCGGCAGATCCGGACGGAGCGCGGCGAGCGGCGGAATCCGCGGATTTCGCATCGCGCGAAGGAGCTCGAACTCGTCGCCCTGGTGCTTCGCGAACGGCACGCGACCGGTCGAAAGCCGCCACGCGAGGAGCGCGGCCGCGTAGACGTCCGCGCGCTCGTCGACCGGCTCGCCGCGCGCCTGCTCGGGCGCCATGCAGCCGAGCGTTCCCTTCACCAGGCCGAAGCGGGTCGCGGGCGAGACGCCGAGCACCTTGGCGATGCCGTAATCCGCGATCTTCACGCCGCCACGCCAATCGAGGAGCACGTTCGACGGCGACAGGTCGCGATGCACGATGGGGGTCGGCGCGCCTTCCTCGCTACGGAAGGCATGCGCGTACGCGAGCGCGGTCAGCACCCGATGGACGATGTGCCAGCCCGCGGCGTCCGGCAGGCGCACGCCCCGCGATTCGCACACGCGGAGGACGCGCGCGAGCGCGACGCCCGGGACATACTCGAAGACGAGGGCCGCGAAGCCGGGTTGCTCGAGGAACGCCCGCATCGCGACGATGCACGGATGATGCAGACGCGCACAGACGCTCGCCTCGCGGAGCAGCGTTTCGGCGCCCGCGGTCGTCTCGCCCGCCCCGTCCGCGCGCGCGATCGTCTTGATGGCGACGAGCTTTCCTCCCCGGCTGCGGGCCAGATAGACCTCGCCCGCCGCGCCGGCACCGAGCCGCTCGAGAAAGTCGAATCCTTCGATAGGCCGCGGGAGCGAATCGTTCGGAAACATGCGGGCGGATGGGACCCGCCATCGAAAAAGACTAGCATTGCCGCCTCCTTCACGGTTGAAATCCGCTCGTGGCGCCAAAGCCTCTTCCGCCGGTACCCGCTATCCACGTCGAGGTCGCGCGCGATCGCACCGCGGAGTCGCGCGCTTCCGGCGGCTTCCTCGACGTGCGGCGACTCGATCTGTCCGTTCGCTATCCCGACGGGACGAAAAGCCGCCCGTTCTCGTACGACATCGCCGACCGGCGTGCGCTCGACGCGGTCGTCATCGCCGCGCACTTCGTGGAGGCCGGCGTCTTACATGTGTATCTTCGTTCGGCTGTGCGGCCGCCATGTGCGCTTCGTTCCATTCCCCCCGAGCATGACGGCGGTTTGTGGGAACTGCCCGCGGGTCTCGTCGAGCCGGGCGAGACGTTCGTTGCCGCGGCCGTTCGCGAGCTGACCGAAGAGCTGGGATTCACGGTCCAGGAGCCGGCGATGCGCCCGCTCGGGCCGTGGACGTTTCCCGCTCCCGGCATCATCGGCGAGCGCCACGTCTTCTTCGCCGTCGAAGTCGATCCGCGGACGCGCGAGACGCCGACGGAGGACGGATCGGCCCTCGAGCGCGAGGCGGCGATCATCGCGCTTCCCGTTCGCGACGCACTGGAGCACTGCCGCAACGGCGCCATTCCCGACGCGAAGACGGAGCTCGCCCTCCGGCGCCTCGCGGAGTCGTCGTGAAGGCGCGAGCGGCACCGCGCTCCGGAGGCGGGACACCGAAGGCCCCGCACGTGGCGGTCGTGCTCAAACGTTCGTCCTGGCGCAAGTGGATCGAAGAAGAGGCGGACGCGCGGATCCTCGCCCTCGTCGAGTCGGGCGACGAGACCGTGCGCCGCATGCGTTCGGCGCACACCGACCACATCGAGACGATCGAAGAAGTCCGCAAGGCGCTGTCCGATCTCGGCGTGGCCGCGACGTGGCACGATCGGCCGCACCAGTTTCGCGTCGATCGCGTCGAGGGGCACTGCGATCTGGTCGTCATCGTCGGCGGCGACGGCACGCTGCTCGGCGCCTCCCACGGGGTCGGGCCCGGCGTCCCGATCCTGGGTGTCAACAGCGCGCCCGACCACTCGGTCGGCTTTTTTTGCGGCGCCAAGAAGGGCGAGGCGCGCGCGGCCCTCGCGGCGGCCCTCGACGGCTCGCTTCGCCGCACGGAACTCGCACGCATGCGCGTCGACCGGAACGGCGAGCCGCTCCTCACGCGCGTCCTCAACGAAGCGCTTTTTTGCCATCTGTCGCCCGCGGCGACGTCCCGCTACATCCTCCGCTGGCTGGGCGCCGACGGCCGCGTCCTTTCGGAGGAAGAGCAGAAGTCGAGCGGCCTCTGGGTCGGCCCCGCGGCCGGCTCGACGGCCGCGCAGCGGAGCGCAGGGGGAAGGGTCCTGCCGCTCGCGTCCTCGAAGCTCCAATACGTGGTGCGCGAGCCGTACCGGCCGCACGGCGAATCGTTGGGGATGACGCTCGGTCTCGTCGGCGAAGACGAGGCGCTCACGATCAAGAGCAAAATGCGGCGGTCGTGCCTCTTTCTCGACGGCGACCACATTGCCCACGAAGTGACGATCGGCGATGTCGTGACGTTGCGCCGGTCCGACGAGCCGCTCATCGTGCTGGGGCTCTCGCGCACGCCGGATACGAAGAAGCGCTGATCGATCCCCGCACGCGCGCCCCCTCACCCGCGCGCGGGGAAGACCACCGTGCACGAGACGCCGCGCGATCCGTCGACCTGCACCTGCCCGCCGATCTGCTCTCCGAGCGCGCGGATGAGGACCCAGCCGAGCGACGTCGTGTGATCGAGCGCCGACAAGTCCGGGAGGCCGACGCCGTTGTCCGCCACGGTCAGCGCGAAGCTCTCGCCCGTACGCTTGAAGGAGACACGGATCTCCGCCCCGCCCTCCGGCCATTTCGCGAACGCGTGTTTCAGCGCGTTCGTGATGAGTTCATTCAGAATGATCCCGCACGGCGTCGCGACGTCGAGGTCGAGGCCAATCGCGTCGACGTGGACGATGAGCTTCACGTCGCGCCCTTCCGACCGATACATGCGCGACAGATCGCCCACGAGGCCGCGCACGTACTCGGTCATGTCGATGTGCTCGAAGTCTTTCGACTGATAGAGCTTTTCGTGCAAGCGGGCGATCGCCCGCACGCGCCCGTTGATCTCGGCGAGCGCGGCGCGCGTCGCGCCGTCCGCGACCTTGCCGCTCTGTAGATTGATCAGGCTCGAGACCACTTGCAGGTTGTTCTTCACGCGATGATGGACTTCGCGCAGCAACACCTCGCGGTCGCCGAGCGCCTCGCGCAACGCCCCCTCCGACGCGCGCAGCGCCGCCTCCGCCGCTTTCCGCTCGGTGATGTCCTCGATCTGCGCGATGTAACAGACAGGCTGCTGCGCCTCGTCGCGCAACACCGACGCGTGCAGCATCACGTCCACCGGCGTGTGGTCTTTACGGAGGTAGCGCTTCGCGAGCTTGTAACTGGCGATGCGTCCGTCCGCGAGTTCTCGCGCCAGGTGCACGTCGGCACCGAGGTCGTCGGGATGCGTGATGGCCTGGAACGTGAGCTGCGAGAGCTCCTCCGCCGAATACCCGACGATCGTGCAAAGCGCGTGGTTGACCCGGAGAAACGTACCGTCGAGGCCTACGAGCGCCATGCCGATGGGTGCGCCGTCGAGCGTGAGGCGGAGCGTCCTCTCCGAGCGCGCGAGCCGCTCCTCGGCGGCACGCCGCTCCGTCACGTCCCGCAGGATCGAGAGCACCTCCTCGACCTCTCGCGTGACGGAATGCCGCCGGATCGCGCCGTTCGATTCGAGCCACACCGTGTGCCCGTCGCGGTGGCGTCCTCGAACCGTCGTGCTGACGCTCGGCGCGTTCGTTGCGACGGCCTGCGACACGAGGGTCGAGCTCCAGTCGCCCGGCTCCACGAAATCGAACACCTTTCGTCCGAGCATTTCGCGCTGCTCGTACCCCAGAATCGCCTGGCAAGACGGCGAGATGTATTGAATCCGGCCTTCGCGATCGGCGAGGCAAACCATGTCCGACGCGTTGTTGCCGATGAGGGTCAGCAGCTGATCGCTGCGCCGCAACCCCTCCTCCGCATCGGCCGAGCGCGCGGCCCGCTCCACGACCTCCGCGAGCCGGTCCCAGAAGGAGTCGGCCTTCTTGACGTACTCGAAGACGCCGCGTTGCAGCGCTTCCGCGGCCACCTTCTCGCTCCCGGTCGCGGTGACCATGATGACGGGTACGCGCGGCTCTTTCGCGTCCGCCGCCTTGACGACCCTCCACGGATCGCCGTCGGGCAACCCATGATCGAGCAGCACCGCGCGAAAGGCCTGCGGTCCGTCGAGCGCCGCCAGCGCGTCGGGCACGCCGCGAACCAGATGCGCGACGATCCCTCCGCGCCGGAGCGCGCGCCGTTCGAGCTCCGCGGTGCTCTCGTCGTCCTCGACGACCAGTACGTCCAATGCCGTCCGCGACTCGCTCATGCTCCGGCACCCTCGGCACCCTTGGCACCGTTTGCGGGAAGACTGAAATGGAACGTCGTGCCTTTGGACTCCCGGCTCTCCGCCCACACTTTACCGCCATGCCGCTCGACGGCGCGCTTGACGATCGTGAGCCCCATTCCTTCCCCCTCGGCGAGCTTCGGGTGAAACCGCTGAAAAACCTGGAACAGCCGCTCCTGCGCCACTTCGGGAATACCGACTCCGTTGTCGCTGACCGAATAGTGCAATAGCCGGCCTTCCACCTTTCCCTCGATCGAAATCACGACGGGGCGGTCGCCGTTCCGATAGTGAATCGCATTCGCGACGAGGTTCGAAAAGACTTGTCCGAGAGCCGTGGGATCCGCCCATGCCTCCGGCAGCTCGCCCACGAGGACACTCCCGCCGCTCTGCTCGATCAAGTGCCGAAGCGAATCGAGCGTCGACTGCACGAGGGCCGCGACGTCCACGCGTTCGGGACGGTGGTCCGTACGCCCGAGCCGCGAAAGCCGCAGGAGCGCGTCGATGAGGCGCTCGAATTTGTTGGCGCTCGCGCGGATGAACCGGAGCGCCGGCGGAATCTCGTCGCGCAGCAGCACGAGCGCCGCCGGCGCGATGGGCCCGACCGGCGCAATGGGCCCGACGGGCACGATGGGCCCGACCGGCGCGATGGGCCCGACCGGCGCGACCGGCGCAAGGCTCGCGGTCAGCGCCGCCTCGAGCGCGACGCAGCTCCGCGCGAGCTCGTCGGAGAATCCCTGCAACGTCAGGAGCGGCGTCCGCAAGTCGTGCGAAACGATGTAGACGAAACGCTCCATTTCTTCGTTTTTCTCCTGCAGCTCCCTGCCCTGGCGCTGGAGCTCCTCGTTCGCCGCCGCGAGCTCCTCGTTCGCGGATTCGAGCGCCGCAGTCCGCTCGACCACACGCGCCTCGAGCTCGTCGTGCGCCTTCACGAGCGCACGCGAGACCGAACGCCGTTCGGTGGTCATCGCGCCCAGAACCAGCCCCATGACCGCGGTTACCGCCATGAAGATCTCGAGAAGAATGAGGCGATGGTCGAGGGTACCGCTCCGGAACGGGCCGCGATCGTGGATCGCCTGCCAGATCGCGACCGTCGAGATCGCGAACACCGTTGCGGCGGTCTCGCGCTGCTCGAAGCGAAGCCCCGCCCACGCGACGAAGGGATACACGAGATACTGGAGCTGCCAGTCTCCAGCGAGCACCGTCGCGCAGCCGATCCCGAGCGCGGGAACGAAGACGATCCGCTCGACGACCGGTGCCCATCGGCGCGGCCCTCGCCCTGGATCGGCGGCGCCGGTCGCGCTCGCCCCCGACCAGGTCAGAAGAACCGGCGCGACCAACAGAACGCCCATCGCGTCGCCGACCCACCAGACCGGCCACACCGCCCAGTAAGCGGACCAGGAGACGATGCCGGCCCACGCGAGCTGGGCGACGCCATTCGTCGCGGTGATCGTCATCGCGCCCATCGACGCGAAGGTCACGAGATTCAGCACGTCGCGCACGCGCGCGAGCGCCGGATCGAACACCCCGAAACGGCGAAGCGCCGCCGCCCCCAGAACCGGCCCCGCCGTGTTTCCGGCAGCGATCCCGGCGGCCGTCCAGAGGTGCTCGTGGCTCGTGGCGTTGAGGACGAAAGCGCCCACGGCGATGGCCGGCCACAGGCGCGTACCGCCCAGAAGAAGCGCGGCGACCGCGAGCCCCGTCGGCGGCCACACGGCGGTCACCTGTCTCGTGGCGAACGCCATCGAGAAACCGATTTCACCGGCCACGATGTACCCGGCGGCGAGCGCCGCGAGCGCCGCCGCGTACCCGAGCGGTCCGGAGCGACGACGCGATGTCACGAGATCGCGCCTTTGGGCCGTCCCGGCGCGGGGAACGTGACCGTGCAGCGCGTCCCGCCCGCCACGACGAACTCCGCGCGGCCCCGGAGCTGGCTGCACAAGTCGTGCACCAGCGTCAGCCCGAGCGACTCGCGGTGGCCCGACGCCGTTTCGAGCGAAAGACCGAGGCCGTTGTCGATGACCGAGATGGCGAGGTCCTCGCCGCGCGGGTGCATCTCGACGCGGATCTCGTTGGCGAGGCTCGGGGTCGCGCTGCCGAAGGCGTGCTTGAGCGCGTTCGTGACGAGCTCGTTCACGATCAGACCGCAAGGAATCGCCAGATCGACCGGCAACACGACGTGCTCGACGTCCGCCACGAAGTTGGCGCGAGCGTCGGAAAAAGCTCGCTGGAGCATCGCCAGAAGCTTGTCGACGTAGTCGCGCATGTCGATGCGTCCGAGATTCTCGGACTGGTACAGGCCGTCGTGCAGAATCGCCATCGACCGCACCCGTCCCAGCGTCTCCCGAAACGCGGTCCGCGCCTCGTCGCTCGCGGCCTCGCGCGCCTGCAAGTTCAGGAGGCTCGCGATCATCTGGAGGTTGTTCTTCACCCGATGGTGTATTTCCTGGAGCATCGCCTGGACCTGGGCGAGCTCCGCCCGGCGCGACGTCACGTCGTGAACGACCAGCAGCGCGAAAGCGACTCGCGCTTCTTCGAAGATCGGGACGGCGTCGACTTCGAAATACGAATCGCCGCGCCTCTGCTCGATTCGCACCGCCGCTCCGTCGAGCGCGCTCCGAAGAATGCGCAGAACCTCCGCGCGGCTCGCGTCGGATACGAGATCGCCCACGGGTTGGCCGGCGCAATCGACGCTCCCGCGGTTCGGAAGCAAGTCGTGCAAGATCGACCCGTCTGCCCGGACGTAGCGGAGATCGCGATCGACCATGACCGTGGCCGCACGCGGCAAGTGCCGCAGGATCGTGCGGTGGACTTGCTCGCTTCGATTGAGCTCGGCGACGGTCTTCTCGCGTTCGGCGAGCGCGCGAACGAGCGCGCTTTCCGCACGCTCGGCCTCGATCTCGGCGGTCACGTCACGGGCGACGGAGAACATCGCCGGCCGTCCCTCGAAGACGCCCGGGGCCGCCGACAGCTCGAGCACGATGGTCGACCCGTCGCGACGGACGCACCGGGTGACGCGGCTCGGGAGCGCTTGCAGGGCTCCGGACGATACGCGGGCCGCCGCGAGCTCGCGGTCGTCCGGGTGGATGACCGCGAGCGCGTCGAGGCCGACCATGTCCTCGGCACGTTCGTACCGGAGGAGCTCCGCGATCCGGCGATTCACGAACGCGAGGCGCCCGTCCTGAACGACGCTGATGCCGACGGGAGCCCACTCGACGAGCTGGCGGAATCGCTCGGCGAAGCGTGATTGCGCTTCGTGTTCTGCCGCGTTGCGAACGAGCGCCGTCTGCGCGGTCTCTTGCCGCATTCCCGCGCGCGCCGCCCCGATGGCCAGAAGGGAGAACGCCATCGCGTTGCCCGCGGCGAGGAAGACGGTACCGAATGCCGCGTCGAAGACGCCCGCGCGCTCCCCGAGAACCGCGATGCCGCCGAGCGCGATCGGAACGAGGATGGCCGCGGGGACCAGGACCCGCGCGCTGGCGACTCCCGGCGCCCGAGCGCTCACGTTCAGGCCCCGTCGGCGTCGGGCAACGCGAAGTAAAACGTCGCCCCCACGTCGGGAACGCCCTCCGCCCAGGTGCGTCCCCCGTGCCTCGCGATCACGCGTCGGACGAGCGCGAGGCCGATGCCGGTACCCTCGAAGTCGCTCTCCCGATGAAGGCGCTGGAACATGCCGAAGAGCCTCGGCGCGTACCTCATGTCGAACCCAGCTCCGTCGTCACGGACGAAGTAGACAGTCTCGCCGCGCCCGGTCGCTTTCTCCCCATCGGCGGCCGATCCTGCCGGCGCCGTCGCTTCCCGCCGAAATGACGCGAACACGATGTGCGCTTGCGCGCGCTTCGAAGAGAACTTCCACGCGTTGCGGAGGAGATTCTCGACGGCGATCCGCCACAGCGCCGGGTCGCCCTGGACGACCATGCCGCTCGCGATTTCGACGGCGACGCGGCGCGACGGATTCGCCATCCGCAGTTCTTCGACAATCCCTTCGGCGGCGCCGGAGAGGTCCACCGACCGGCTCGCAATGTCGGATCGAGAGAGCTGCGCCAAGCGCGAGAGCCCATCGAGCAGCTCGCCCATCCGCGTTGCTCCGCGCCGGATGCGATTCAGATGGGCGAGCACCTCCGGCCCGAGGCTCGCGAGGTGATCCTCGACGATGGCGCGACTGAAACCGTCGATACCCCGGAGGGGCGCACGCAGATCGTGCGCGACGGTGCTGCAGAACGTATCGATCTCGCGTCGGGCGACCTCGAGCTCGAGCGTGCGGACGGCGAGGCGCGCACCGAGCTCGCTCGTGATGCGCTCGAGGCGCTCGTCGGTGACTGCGTCGTCGCCCTGCGGCTCCTCGACGGGACGGAGCACCATGACCTCGCCGACGACCGCGCCGCGCTCGTCGAACATCGGCGTCGACCGGTCTTGCACTCGTTGGTTGCGCGCCTTGCGCACCCGGGACTCGCCCGTCGATTCGGGCGGTTCGTCGTTCGACGCCGACTCCGGCCCTTCGACCCCCTTCAGAATCTGCCCGAGCGCCCGTCCTATGGCCTGCTCGCTGCTCAATCCCGTCAGCGCTTCGGCCACTGGATTCAAAAAGACGACCCGTTGCTCCTTGTCGGTCGCGACGACGCCCTCGCCGATCGATCGGAGCGTCGTGCTCAGCCAGCGCTCCCGTTCCCGCAAGCGAGCGTCAATCTCGTGACGCCGGAGCGCGAGCTCGATCGAGCATTTGAGGTCCACCCCGTTGAACGGTTTGACGAGATAGGCGAGCGGGGCCGCGGCGCTGGCGCGACTCAATGTCTCGTCGTCCGAATGCGCCGTGAGAAAGATGATGGGAACGTCGTGTTCGCGCTTGATGGCCTTCGCGGTTTCGATGCCGTCGAGCTCGCCCGCGAGGCGCACGTCCATGAGCACGAGCTCCGGCGGATCGGCGCGGACCTGCCGTATTGCGTCCTCGCCCGACCCGGAAATTCCGGCCACCTGATACCCGAGCTCCGTGAGCGTCCGCGCGAGGTCGCGCGCAATGATGCGCTCGTCCTCTACGACCCAGACGCGCGCACGCTCGCTTTGCGTCGCCGCCATGGCGCAAACGCTAACATGAGATTCGACTCGACACGGAACGTCGCTCCCGTTTTCGCCAATTGAATTGGGCACGACGATATCGCGCGTAGGTGCAAGTCCGCCGTTCGAGCAGATGTCGCTCGGATGCGGCGGCCTCGTCAGCCTCCGCCACGACGCGCCTGCGCACGCCCCGCGCGCGCGGGCCTCGACTCCCGTGCGTCTTCGTGGGAATGGCCGTGGACGTGGTCGTGCACTTGTTCGTCGCCCGACGTGTCGGCCACGATCTCGATCGAGCCTTGCAACACGCCCCGCGTGGCGAAGAGCCGTTCCGCGGCGTTGCGCAGCTTGTCGGCCCGCCCGCGCATCACGATGACTTCGAGGCAGCGATCCGCGTCGAGGTGCACGTGCATCGCGGACCGAACTTGTTCGCCGAGATCGTGCTGCATCTCCGTGATGCGCTCGGAGAGCTCGCGGACGCCGTGGTCGTAGACGACGGTGACGCTCGCGAAGGCGTCGACACGCTGCACGGCGAGGGACTTGACGATCTCCTCGCGCGCGAGATCGCGAAGAAGCTCCGATCGGCTCGTGCGGCGTTGCGCGACGAGCTGGTCGAACTGGGCCAGCAGCGAAGCTTCCATCGCGACTCCGAAGCGCGTAAGAGCCATGCGAGCGTCGATGCTAGCTCCGTCCCCCCGCCCGAGCGACGAAATCGCCTCGCGAGGGCGCGGCGCGAAGTCGCCGAAAGCACGCGGGCGCGCGATGACGCTCCGCGCCCTCGTCGGTGCTCTCTACTTCATGGTCGCCGGGGGACCGTACGGGATCGAAGACCTCGTGGATGCGACGGGCTTCCGCGGCGCGATTGCCGTCCTGCTCGCGATGCCCATCGTCTGGTGCGTCCCGACGGCGTTTCTCGTGGGCGAGCTCGCAGCCGCGCTGCCCGAGGAGGGCGGATATTACGCGTGGGTGCGCCGCGCGCTGGGCCCGTTCTGGGGTTACCAGGAGGCGTGGCTTTCCCTCGCGGCGAGCCTCTTCGACATGGCGCTCTATCCGACGCTGTTCGTGCTCTACCTCTCCCGGCTATGGCCCGCCGCGGCATCGGCGCCGAGCGCCATTGGAGTCGGCGTCATTGCGTCGGCGGCGGCGTGGAACCTGGCGGGCGCGGAGCTCGTCGGCGAAGGCGCCGCGCTCATGACCGCACTCTTGCTCGCGCCGTTCGGGGTGCTGGCCGTGCTCGCGGTGACGGCGTCGTTCCACACGGCGCCGGGATTGTCGCACGCAATGGCGCATCCGTCGGACTACGCGGCGGGTGCCCTCGTCGCGATGTGGAACACGATGGGATGGGACAACGCCTCCACGATCGCGGGCGAAGTCGACAATCCCCAGCGCATCTACCCGCGCGCCGTCTTCACCTCGGTCTTCCTCGTGGCGCTCACCTACGTCGTCCCTGTCGCCGCGATGGCCGTCGCGGGCGCCGATCCATCCGGGTGGGAAACGGGGGCCTGGGTCGATGCGGGCCGCGGCTACGGGGGTCGTGCGCTCGCCTTGGCGATCCTCGTCGGAGGGCTCGTCAGTGCGTTCGGGATGTGCAGTGCATTGTGTTTGTCGTATTCGCGGTTGCCGGCGGTCCTTGCGCTCGATGGCTACTTGCCGCGCGTCTTCGCCCGGCAATCCAGGCGCACCGGCGTCCCCTGGGTTTCCGTGCTGGCCTGCTCTTTCGCTTGGACGCTCATGCTCGGTCTGTCGTTCGACAGGCTCCTCTCGCTCGACATTCTGCTGTACGGCGCGAGCTTGATTCTCGAATTCGTGGCGCTCGTCGTACTTCGGATTCGGGAGCCGACGCTGCCGCGCCCCCTGCGCGTGCCCGGCGGGACCGCCGGCGCCGTGCTCCTTGCGCTGCCGCCGATCGGCCTGATTGGCTTCGCGCTCGTCAAGACCGCCTCCGAGCACGTGGGCCCCGTGAACTCGCTGCTCTTCGGCGCGGGCGTCGTCCTCCTCGGCCCCCTCGCGTACCTCGCGACGTCCCTCACGTCCCGAGCGGAGCGCAGGCGAAGATGCGAAACTCGCTGACCGTCGAGCCGTCGTGCGTGACGTCGATATTCTGGGCCAGGCGGCAGCGACGTCCGGGCAGCGCCGCGGCGGGATCGGCCGCGTATCGCCCCGACTCGAGGTAAAGGACCGGCGCATCCGGCGGCGGCGACCGGCGGCCGACGAAGTCGAACTCCGTGCGGCGCGGGCTCGCGCAATAGACGGGCGGCTGGTCGCCGAGCGCCACAGCGGCGTGCCCGCAAAGCACGTTGTGCACGCTGACCACCACCGTGTTCGGCCCGGCGATCTTCGCCTCCGACGTGATGGCGCGTTGCACGCGATCCCAGCCCATCGTCTCGGTGACGGGATCGGCTCTCAGGTCGTAGATCGGCGGCGATAGGAAGCGCGCGAGAACGAGCGTTTGCGAGTGGATGAAGTAGACGCCGAACGCGGCGAAGCTCAACGCGGCGACGCCGTGCATGGCCCAGCGAAGGACACGCGTGCGACGTTCCGGCAGCCTGTCGAAGGACTCGTCGAGAAACGCGCCGAGGGCGAGCGCAAGCGCCATGTAACCTACGAGCGTCCAGTGCGACTCGGCGTCACAGACGCGAATCATGACGGCGTAGAAGAACGCGAGCACGGGCGCGCCGGCCCAGGCAAGCAAGCGATAGCGTTCGTCGGTGCGGGCGCGGCGGATCGTGGGCACGACCGTCGCGAGAAGCGCCGGAAGCACGAGCGGATGGAAGACGACCAGCTGCCCGACGACGAGCTGCCGCGCGTGCACGAGCCAGGTCGCACCCGTCATCGGCGGCATGCGCTCCGACAGATGCAGCGAGACCGAGGGCCAGTGATGCGCGCTGTTCCAGTAGAGGACGGGGGACGTCAGCGCCAACGCAAGGAGACCCGCACCGTAGAATGACGGCCGGCGCAGCCAATGGCGGAGCGAAGGCGTCGTGGCGACGAAGACGAGCGCGATCGGTACGGCGAGAACTGCCGTGTACTTCGCCAGGAAGGCGGTACCGATGGCGAGCCCGAGAACGAGCGGTCGCCAGGCCTCGCGCCCGCGGCGCAGCCCGTCCAGCGAGAGCAGGATCCAGAGCCAGAGCGGCGCGAGCAGCCCCTCCGGATTGAGCACGAAGCTCGTGAAGAACGCGCCTGGCAGTACGGTGACGACGAGAAGAGCGAAGAAGCCGGCCCGCGGCGAAAAAAGGCGGGTGCCGAGGCGGACCAAGAGCACGCCGGCGATCCCGGCGTAGACGACCGGCCCCATACGGACGGCGAATGCGGAATGGGAGGCCAGCGTCCACAAGCGTGCCGACCATGCAACGAGCGGCGGGTGATCGTAGTAACTCCAGTCGAGTACCCGCGTCCAAGACAAGTAATAGGTCTCGGTATCGGTCAGACCCGTCGTCGAAATGATGAGGAGACGGAATGCCGTCATCGCGGCAATCAGTGCCATGGCGCGCTGGTGCCATGTCGAGCGCTCGAGGCTCGAGAGCCGTTCTTCGAATGTGCCGAGGACACGCTGGGCCCACGTCGCTGCAACCGCGGCGGGCTCTTGCTCGGCGATGATCTTGCTCATCGGAAATCGGAACCTTTCGGAATTCGACCGGCATGGCCGGCGGGAACCCCCACGCACGAAACTCGTAGTTGCAATCGACGGGCCCGCGACGTCGATCGGGAGAACTCTCTTATTGCGCCGCTTGTTGAACGAAGAACGAAAATGGACGTGTCGGCAATCGTTACAGCTTGTCGGTTGCGACAATTCGCTCGTCGCGCAGATCAGGCCGCGGCGCTTGCGGCCTCGCGATCGATTCGCGGGCGCTCCGATGCGACGCCGCTCCGGCCCGTCTTGCGGCTCTTGGAGAAAAGACCCCCGAGAGCGAGCATGGCGGCGAGCAAACAGCTGATTTCGCCGACGACCGCGATGGCCCCCAGGCTCCGGATCGCCTGGTTGTGCGATCCGAGAAGCGCCAGATACCCGAGCATGGTCGTCAAGCTGCAGAGCACCACTGCACCGCCGCTCGTGCGTAGCGTGGCGACGACATCCGATTTTTCACTGGTGTAGTATCGCTGCGCCACGTTCACGGCATAATCGACGCCGATTCCGAACGTGATGGGCAATGCTGCGAAGTTCAGAAAATTGAGCTTCACGTGCCCGAAATAAAGAAACGCCCCGACGCCGCCGCTCCCGACGAAGAGCGCGAAGAGAACGGGCCATGCCTGCCGCCCTCGTCGAAACGCAAGCAGGACGGCGACCAGCGTGAGCGCCAACGAAAGCGAAATCGCTTTCGGGATGTCGCGCGCCGTCGCTTTCAGCATGTCCGCAAAAATGACGGCGTGCCCCGAGCCGCGGACGACCTGTCCCGAGGGCAAGTGCGTCTCGCGGAACGAATCGGCATACCGCAGCAGGTAATGGAGATCATCCGAGGATCCGGCCTGGGACTGCACGAACACGAGCGTCCCGCGGGTGCCATTTCGCTCGGTGAAGGGACGCGCAATCTCTGCGGGCAGGTCATCCAGCCCGAACGGCGCCACGTCTTTCGGCGGCATCACGTCCCGCATCCGTTCCCAGTCTTCGTCCGTCACGAAGCCGCGTTCATGCGCGTCCCGCAGCTTCTCGCCCAGGGACCGCAGAACGGGGAGCTTCGCCGATTGATCGTGCGCAACGAACGACCACAAGCTGCGGACGGAAGCGAACGGCTTCCGGTCTTTCGGGGCCGCGTCCCAGCGAGCACGCAAGGCGTCCTCGAGCTCGCGCGCCTGCTCCGGAGTGTCCGCGAGAACGACCATTCCGCCCTGCGTCGTGCCGAGAATCTCGTTGCAGATCGACCATGCGCGCTGCAAGCCCGAGCTGCTTTGGGCGTCGTTCTGGACTCTGCGCAGGTCGTATTCCATCGGATCGCTCCCCGCATACCGGACAGCGAGCGCGCACCCGAGAACGGCCACCGCCGCTCCGGACACGAGCCACACGGTCGGGGCTCTCGCGACGAGCCAGGCAAAAGGCCGGCCATATGCCATTTCGAAGCGTTGAAGCCAGCCGGGCTTTTCGACGGGACGTCGATCGAGCAGAACCAGAATCGGAAGCACGCTGCAGGTCTGCACAATCCAACAAAGAAGCATCCCGCTCGCGGCGATGAATCCGAAGTCGCGAAAGGCACGAAAGTCCGTAACGAGCAGAGACCCGTACGAAGCCGCGGAAGCGCCCGCGGCGATGACCGTCGGCTTCCATGTGGTGACGATGGCGGTGCGGACCGATTCTTGCGGGGTCTTTCCGGCGCGGCGCTCCTCGAAGTACCGCGACTGGTAAAGAATGCCCACGTTGACGGCGTTGCCTGCGACAACGCTGATCAAGAAGGCGGTGGCAATGTTGAGGTGCCCGATCGTGACGGCGGTGACGCCGAAGGTCCACACAAGGCCCGCGAGAAGGGCCGTGGCCATGGCGATGAGGGCCCGCACGCGCAGGAAATAGAGAAGAACCGCGCCGAGTACGAGAGCAATCCCGACAGCACCGACGCTCAGCAAATCCGACAGAATGACGCCGTATTCGAAAAGGCCCGTCGGCATATCCCCTGCATAAGAAACCCGCACTCCAGCGTATGCAGGGCTGTCCGCCTGGACCTTCGCGACGACCGCGCGAATGCGCGCAAACGCCGGTCCGATATGGGCAAGATCCCCGCCGGCCAGCGGCGAGCGAGCGATAATGACGAGCGCGCCGCCGTCGCCACGCTCGTAGTACCCGTTCGGATACGCATCCGTTGCGCCGGCCTGCCCTCCCGCATTGTCTCGGAAGCGACGCTGCAACGACTCGGCGGTCAGCGGGGGCGGCGGATCGTCGTCGAGGAGACTGCCGACTTTCTTCGCAACCTCGTACTCCCAACGGTCATCCACGTCCCGCTTGAGCTTCTCGAGCGCCGGCAGATCCATGAAAAGACCGGCGCGCGCCGACAGAAACGCGCGCGTCTCGTGCGGCCCGTCCTCCGCCGACGAAATCGTCTGCGGACCGAGCGCCAGCAGCGCGGGCACGATGGCGTCGCCCATGGACCGAAGAGCGGTCCCAGCCGACGGGACATGGGGCGATCGCGGATCGTTCTCGAGAAGAATCAGCACGGTCTGCGCGATGGCCGTACGTCCTTCGACGCGATGAAGCTCTTTCACGCTCGGCTGGTTGTCCGGCAGCAGCGCCTCGTACCGCGTGTCGAGCGACAACCGCGTGGCGTAAGCGCCGAATACCGCAGTGACGGCCGCGACGACCAACAGAAGAGTCCACGGCCGCTGAATTTGAAGTTTCGCCAGGGTCTCGACGAAATCGAAGCGAGCGAAGGCACGAGCGAGTGATCGAAACCGCGCGCGAAACATGCGGATGAACGTCGGATGCCCACATCAACGCGACCGTTGCGACTTGTCCGCGGAGCTCGCGGCGACCTTGAGGCACGACATGGAAAAGAGGATGTGCTACGGCATGGCTCGGAGGCGGTGGTGCAGAGTAGGCTCCGTGCCTTTCAAGCGATGGTCCTGTGGATGGCGATCGCCATCGCGCTTCCCTCTGTCCTCGGGACGGGCGCGCGCTGGGTTGCCGCGCAGGAGCATGGGCACGCCTGCCAATGCCCCATGGCGAAAACGGGTGCCCCGTGCGCCTGCCCCGCGTGCCGCGACAAGCCCGATCGCCTCGCGCGCCAGTACGGGTCGCTTCGCGACAAGTGCGACGACGATCACTGGATCGCACCGCAAGCAGTCGATCTTGGGCTCATGCCCGCGCCGCGTGGCGGGCTCGTGATGGCTTTCAAGATGAGCGCGCCGGATATGGCTGCCGCGGCGATGCCTGCGGCTTGGGAACGCCCGCCGCCGGTGCCGCCGCCCCGTCTCGCGCAAACCGTCTGAACGCTCCACGCTGATTCGATCGTCCGCGCGTTTGCGCCGTCGTGCTCTGCACGGTGTCGCGCTCGCGCGCTCGCGCGGGCACCGCCTTCGCTGCCCGCTCCGTATGCCCTTCGCGTGCGGCTACCCCACGCTCGGCGGGCCTCTTTGCCCGCGGGCGCACCCCACCATTTCATTCCGAGTTCCGAGGCATTCCCATGCGCTCTGCATTCCGTGTTCTCCGCGGCGCCATCGCGCCCATTTCCGTCATTTCGTCCACACTCCTAGGGCTCGCCGCATGCGGCGCCCCGTCGTCGTCCACCTCGTCCGGATCCCTCACGAGCTTTCCCTCCGCGCCCCTTCAGACCGTTGCCTCGAGCACGGGGACCCTCTCCATCGAAGTTCGGACCGGGCCCGAGCAGCCACCGCCGCTCGGCGAGAGCGCGGCGCAGCTCACCGTGGAAGACGCAACGACCCATGCGCCCGTCGACGGGCTCGATCTCACCGTCGTTCCTTGGATGCCCGCCATGGGACACGGCTCGTCCGTGTCTCCGACGGTCACCGCCATGGGCGGCGGCGTGTACCTGGTGACGAACCTCTACCTGTACATGCCGGGCACGTGGCAACTCCGCACCACGCTCGTCGGACAAGGCACGGACAGTGTCACCCCCGAATTCACGGTGCAATAGCGCCGCGGCACTGCTCGTTATCGCCATCCTGCTCGTGAGTGCCCGCGCGCACGCCCAAGCGTGCTGCGCGGGTGCCAACGCGGTCACGCCCGCTCGGCTCGGACCGCACGAGAACTGGCTCGTCGGTACGCAATGGCACGCCGGCGTCCTCTTCGGGTCGTTCGACGCGAACAGCCACTACAACGGCGAATCGAGCCGCGAAGGCGACTTCGAAGAAGACGTCTTCGGAGCCGTGCGCGTCGTGCCCCGCGGGCAGCTCGCGCTTCTCGTGCCCTTCGTCGAGACGTTGCGCACGGCGCCGGGCATCCCCCCCGACTTCGGCGGCGGCGTCGGCGACGTGAACGTGAGCGCCCGGTACGACTTCGTTCTCGCGGGGGAGTCGAAGACCGTGCCTGGCATCGCGGCGCTCGCCGGGCTCACGTTTCCGACGGGCACGCCGGTGGACCAAGCGAGAGACGTGCTCGCCGCCCAGGAGACGGGCGTCGGCGCGTACCAGTACAACTTCGCGCTGTCCGTCGAGCAAACGTTCGGGCCGTGGCTCGCGGGTGGCTCCTTCATCGTGGCGGCGCGAAGCCCTCGGACCGCGGACGGCGTCCACGAACAGCTCGCGCCGCAGCTCCTGGGCCTCGCCTACGGCTCGTATGTGTTCGACTCGGGGGCGTCGCTCGCGCTGGTCGGGAGTTACCAGGCGGAAGGCGACGCCACGATCGACGGCGTGACTTCGCCGGACAGCGCGCGCCGCTTCGCGACGGTCAGCGTGGCGGGGCTCTGGCCGTTCAACGAATGGCTCCGAGGCGTGCTCACCCTCTCGAGCACGCTCCCGTTCGCGGGGCAGAACGACCCCGCCCTCGCGACCCTCCTCGTGACGCTCATCGGAGCCTTTCGATGAAGGCCGTGCGCGCCGCTCTGTTCACTCCGATCCCGGCGCTGGCCGTGGCGGCGACGCTTCTCGCGTCCTCGTGCGCCCCGGCGCGTGCCCCCCAGGCCCCGGACATGTCGCTGCCCGGCTCGGACGGCCGCCTGCATTCGCTGCGGGAATCGTCCCTTTCGGTGTTCGTGTTTTTCTCGCCGTCGTGCGCCTACCAGACGGCCCACGACGCGCGCCTCGCCGCGCTTTCCGAAGCGTATGCGCCGCGCGGCGTGGCTTTCTTCGCGGTCGATTCGGAGTCGACCGGGTCGCTCGAGCGAGACCGCGCCGAAGGCGAGCGGCGGCACTACCCCTTTCCGATTCTTCGCGATGACGGCGGCGTCCTCGCGCGGGCGGTCGCGGCCCGGTATTCGACGGCGAGCGTCGTGGCCGCGCGCGACGGGCGCGTGCTCTACGAGGGCGCCATCGACAGCGACGGCCTGCATTTGCACCGCGACGCCCGTCTCTATTTGCGGGACGCCATCGAGTCCGCGCTCGCCGGCCGTTCCACCCGCGTCATGCGTACGGAGGTGCCGGGATGCGCGCTGACGCTCTGGTAACGGCACGCCAGCACGCCCGCCGACGAGCGCGCCGGCAAGACACGGCGCGCCGGCCGGCAGTAATGTTCGGCTCGCCCGTCCGTCTTCCCTCCGAGAGGTCCCATGTTGAAGCTCATCGTCACCGGAATGACCTGCGATCATTGCGTGCGCGCCGTCACTTCTGCGCTGCGCAAAGTACCCAACGTCCAGAGTGTGCAGGTGCGCCTCGCAACGGGCGCCGTCGATATCGAAGGCGACCCCGATCTTTCCTCGACCCTTCGTGCGGTTCGCGAAGAGGGCTACGACGCGGTCGTCGCGAACCCATGAACGCATCGGCGTCGATCCGCGGCGAGGCCGGAAGCGAAGCGCGCGTCGATCTCGCCGTGCGCGGGATGACGTGCGCGAGCTGCGTGGCCCGCGTCGAGCGCGCCATTCGCCGCGTGGACGGCGTCACGGCCGCGTCGGTGAACCTCGCCACGGAGCGCGCGTCCGTCCGCTATCGACCGGGCCACGCCGATCTCGAGCGGGTGCGCGCCGCCGTTCGCGATGCGGGGTACGAGCCGGGGCCTCTCGCGGAAGACGAACAAGAGACCCGCCCACCGGTCCAAGCGAGCGACCGGATTCGCCTCGCCGTCGCCGCGCTGCTCACGGCGCCGATTCTGCTCGTGACGATGCCCGCCATGATCGTCCCGGCGTGGGACGCGACCTTCGCCCCCGCGGTCGGTTTCTTCACGGGCGTCGGCGGTCTCGCGTTCGCCACGGTCGTTCAGCTGGGGTGCGGCGCACGCTTCTATCGCGCGGCATTCGGCGAGCTTCGCGCCGGAAGCCCCGGCATGAGCACGCTCGTCGTCCTCGGCAGCTCCGCGGCATTCTTCTATTCGGCGGCCGTCCTCCTCGCTCCCCGCTGGTTTCCGCCCGGTACGGCACACACCTATTTCGAAGCGTCGACGGCGATCGTCACGTTTCTCCTCGCGGGCAAATACTTCGAAGCGATCGCGAAGGGCCGCGCGTCCCATGCAATCCGGCGCCTCGTCGGCCTCGCCCCGAAGCAAGCGCGCGTCCGGCGCGACGGGGTCGAGCGCGACGTGCCGACCGCCGCCGTCCTCGTGGGAGACCTGGTCGTCGTGCGTCCCGGCGAGCGCCTCGCCGTGGACGGTGACGTCATCGAAGGTCGCTCGTACGTCGACGAGTCGATGATCACGGGCGAGCCGACGCCGGTCGCGAAGGAGGCTTCGGCCACGGTGGTCGGTGGCACCGTGAACGGAGCGGGTTCACTCGTGGTGAGGGCGACGCGCGTCGGGCGCGACACGATGCTCGCGCAGATCGTCCGGTTCGTCGAGCAAGCCCAGAGCGGAAAGCCCCCGATCGCGGAGCTCGCCGACCGCATCGCCTCGGTCTTCGTCCCGGTCGTGATCGCGATCGCCGCGGTGACGTTCGTCGCGTGGCTGTTCGTGGGGCCCGCGCCCGCGCTCAACTACGCGCTCGTCGCGGCGGTCTCCGTGTTGGTCATCGCGTGTCCCTGCGCGATGGGTCTCGCCACGCCGGCCGCCGTCATGGTCGCCACCGGCCGCGCGGCGGAGCTCGGAATTCTGCTGCGCAAAGGCGCGGCGCTCGAGGCACTCGCGCGAGCCGACGTCGTCGTCTTCGACAAGACGGGAACGCTGACGCGCGGGCGCCCCGAGCTCACGCGTATCGTTGCGCGCGACGGCGACGAGAACGCTCTTCTGCGCATCGTCGCCGCGGCGGAGTCTCGCAGCGAACATCCGATTGCGGGGACCATCGTCCGCGCGGCCGCTGCGCGCGGACTCGAGGGCCCCGCGGTGGCGTCGTTTCGCGCGGATCCAGGCGAAGGCGTGGAGGCCTCCGTCGACGGGCGCGCGGTCCACGCGGGCACCGAGCGATACATGACTCGCCTCGGCGTCACGAACGACGGCGCCGATTGGACGCGCGAAGCGGCCGTCCTTCCGGGCCGCGGAATGACCTGCGTCTTCGTCGCCATCGACGGCCGCCTCGCTGGAATTCTGGCGGTCTCCGATCCCCTCCTCGCGGCGAGCGCGGAGGCGGTCGCGACCCTCCGCCGTCGCGGGTTCACCGTGGCCATGGCAACGGGGGATACGGCGGACACGGCGCGGGCGATCGCGCACGAAGCGGGCATCGACACGGTCTTCGCCGGCGAACTCCCGCGGGCAAAGGCGGAGCGCATCGAAGAGCTGCAGAGGGCCGGGCGCCGCGTCGTCTTCGTCGGCGACGGCATCAACGACGCGCCAGCGCTGGCCCGCGCCGACGTGGGCATCGCGATGGGGACCGGCACGGACATCGCCATCGAAACGGGCGACGTCGTTCTTCCTCGCGGCGACCTTCGCGCGGTGCCCGTGGCGCTCGCGCTCGGACGTCGCGCGCTTCGCATCATTCGCCAGAACTTCTTCTGGGCATACGCCTACAACGTCGCGCTCATCCCGCTCGCGGCCGGCGCTTTCTTCCCCGTGCTTCATGTCCTTCTTTCGCCCGCGCTCGCCGCCCTCGCGATGAGCACGAGCAGTCTCTTCGTCCTCGCGAACAGCATGCGGCTGCGACGCTTCGGACCGAACGAGGGCTAAATGCCGTACGCGCACTCCATCCCGTTTGCCTGAGCCTCGGTCGTGGCCGCCTGTCTTTTCGTAGGCGGCTGTTCCGGCGACGCGCCCAGCGCGTCGTGCAAACCCGAGGGCCTCCCCGCGTCGCCCACCGACCGGGCGTGGACGACGATTGCACGTACACCTTGTCGTGGACTTCAACGCCGATCCGCGAAGGCGGACCGGGCGTGCAGTTCACCGCCGTCGCGCAATACAACGGCACGTCAGCGCCCCTGACCGGGGCGGGCACGCGCATCGAAGATTACATACCGCTGCCGGCGAGCGACGGGCGCCCTCATCCGCCCGGCACGTGGACGACGCGCTTTCACTTCAACGAGAACTGCGCGACGATCGATCGGCTAGAACGACAGAGCCGCCGATGCCCCCGCCGTTCGAAGACCCGCTCGAAGCCCAGGGATGCGCGAGCCTCGGCGTCCTTCTCGCTCGAGGGGAATGCGAGGACCTGGCGCGCGCATACGACAGCGGCGCGTTTCGCAGCCGCGTCGTCATGGCACGGCACGGTTACGGGCGGGGTGAATACAAGTATTTCGCCAATCCCCTTCCCGCGGTCGTTTCCGGTTTGCGGGAGCGGCTGTATCCCACGCTGGTGCCCATCGCGAATCGCTGGGAGGAGGCCCTCGGAACCGGCATCGTGTTTCCTGCTTCGCACGCCGATTTTCTCGCGCGATGCCACGAGGCCGGCCAGGACAAGCCGACGCCGCTTTTGCTCCGCTACGCGGCCGGCGACTACAACTGCCTGCATCAAGATCTCTACGGAGAGCACGTCTTCCCCCTCCAGGTCGCCGTGCTTCTTTCGGAGCCGGGTGCCGATTTCGAAGGCGGCGAATTCGTGATGACCGAACAGCGTCCCCGCATGCAGTCACGACCGATGGTCGTTCCTTTTCGCCAGGGCGAAGCCCTCGTCTTCGCCGTGCACCGGCGGCCGATCATGGGAACGCGCGGCGTCTACCGCGTTCAGATGCGCCACGGCGTCAGCGCTCTTCGCTCGGGCGTACGGCACACCTTGGGCATCATCTTTCACGATGCGGCGTAACCGGAATGGGTAGCCCGTTCACCGTGTCGTTTTTCGACGGTGCTCCGGCGCCGAGCGTCACCGCGCACATCGAGATAGCTCGCTCGCGTGTCGAGAGCGCCCCGGCTGCGTACGCGAGCCACGCCGCCCACGGCACGAGCGGCATCGCGCATCGCGAGAGCATGGCCGCGAACGACTGCCTCGCGGAGCTCCTCGCGTGGAGCCGCGTGGCGAACGCGCCGAGCACGAGCCGACTCGGTGCGAGCGCGGGCGCCCCGCTCGTGGGCTCCCATGTTCACGTGGAGAAGAGGGCGGCTCCAAGTCCGTGAACTCGTGCTCAGCTCGAGCCAAGACATGCCCAGCTCCAGCCAAGGGGTGCTCGTACGCGACGCGCAGGTGCCCTGCGATTCCCAGGTGATGCTTAGCGTGGGAGAACGAGCGCTCTCGAGGTCCGCACCGCAGCACGGCCCATGAGCACCGGCGATCGTCGCGAGTGGAACGGCGCCGAGCGCGAGAGAAGTCCCGCCCGCCGCGTGCCGGGCGGCGCGCAACGCATTCGAACGACCGCGCTCGCCGTGAGAAGCGTGGCCCACCACGGGACAAGCCCCTTTGAGACGGAGACAACCGCGCTATTGGCGCTGGTAGGTCAGCAAGTAGCCGTCCGTCTCGTCGGCGAGGAGCAGCGTGTCACCGTCGACTTCGAAGGTGAAGCTCACCGTCTCCTGCAGGAGAGCGGGGTCGTTCAAGCTGTCGCACGTGTACGTGAGCGTGCCTGCGGCGCCTTGCACCCCGAGCGTCTCCGTCGCGCGCCGGGTAATGCCCATATACGCATCGACGTTGTTCCAGCTCGTGCCGAAGACTTCCACGGTTTCCTGGTACGTCCAATCGGTCGCGGCAGCGTTAGAATAGAGGACGAGGCCCGTGAGCCAGTACGTGCCATCCGCGAGGGTGCCGCCCTTCGTGTACGTCGGCATCGGTCCCGAAGCGTACGTTGCCATGATGACGGGCGCGGTGTCGACCACGTAGTCGCACGACGCGCTCGCCGGGCCCAGCGCATCACCTGCGGCACTGTCCGTCGAGCCGCTCGCATCGCCCGCGCTGGACGCGCCATCGACGATCGCGACGGCCGTCCCGTCGGCGGGCGACGCGTCGAACGTCGATGCGTCGGGCTCCGAGAAGTACGCCGCATCGGGCCCGTCCGGGTGTGTTGCCACGCCGTCGCCGCTTGCGCCCATGCTCGGAGCGCCCGGCGCAACGCTACCGCCGCACGCAGCGAGCGCGAGACCACCGAACCACGGAACGAAGCGCGCAATCAAACTCCATGCACGCTACCACGCTCGTAAAGGCATTTCGGGGCGCCGCGAGCGCTACCCGCGCGGGTAGCGCTCGAGAAAGGCACGGCCCGCGGGCGTGACCCGCACCGCCAGGTCGTCCCGACCGTCCTCGCGCACAATTTCCACCAAGCCGTTGTCGACCGCGTCCTCCCATACGGGCAGGCGGGGACACGACGTGCGCCATGCATCCAGGGTCTCCCGATAGGCGCGCCTCCGCGTCGAAACCCAGGAGAGCAGATCCACCACGAGGGCCGGAGGCGCGGTGAGCGTGACCGTCGGGGCGCGCGTGGGCTCGACCTCTCGGCACGTGCAGTCGACGCAGCGGTCGCGCGCGCATACTCCACAGGTCGCGACGACCGCGCGCCGCAGCGCGTCTCGCGCCCGAAAGACCCGCACCGCCGCGTTCGATGCCGAAATTCCCACCTCGGCTGCGAACGCGCGCAACGCCGTCCCTTCGACCTCGATTCGTTCGAGGGCCTCCGCGTACTCGGGCTTGAGCGCGGCCGCGACTTTCTGGACGCACGGGCACGCCCGCCCGCGGGCAGGCCCTTCCTGGATCCTTTGCGCCTCGAGCGACGCTTCGCGCGACCATCCCGCGAGCGCACGGCCGGTGGCGGCGCGCCTGCGGTGATGATCGACGACGGCATTTCGGAGCGCGCGATACAGCCAGGCGGCGATCGCGTTCTCGTCGCGCAGGTCGTTCGCGCGAAAGACGGCCCGGGCGAGCGTCTCGCTCACGATGTCCTCGGCGGTCGCCGCGTCCTGCACGCGTTTGCGCACGAACGCGACGAAGTCGCTTCGCCGTTCGGCGATGGTTCGGACGAGCGCCGCGTGTCTTTCGCCCGTTCTGTTCGCGCGTGTCGACATTCGTTCGGTCATGGGACTCCTCCCGATCAGACGCAAGCGCAACGCAGATATTACAGCGCCCTCCTCACCTTTTTGCGCCCGGCTCAAGCGCGTCGGCCGGATTTGGCACGGTTGACGCGGTCTCGTCTCGCGTGCAGGCTCGCGTTACCCCTAGGAGATTGTTGGAAATGATTCGTCATGCCCTTCGCCTCGTCGTCGGTCTCGTGGGCATCGCGTCGTCGCTTCCGAGCTGCGGCAGCTTGAGCTCGTCATCGACCGACCACGCGGGAGTCTATTCGGCGACCTATTCCGGCACGTACACCGTCACGTCCCCGCCGGGCACGCCCGACGTCCCGAACACGGCGTCCGGCACCATCACGATCACCGACATCGCCGCCGGCGGCGTGGCTGCGACCTTCCAGATTCCGCCGAATCCCGTCAGCGGTGCGATCGACTTCGCGCCTTCGGGCGATACGTGGCTCGCGACCGCACCCGCGACGGGCGGCATGTGCTTCGTAGGAGTCGTCGACGGAAACACACAGACGAACTGCTGCACGCAATGCTCCATCTCCTTCGTGGGGAACACCTTCACGCAACCGAACGCGGGGACCTTTACCGGCACGACCGCGCAGGGCGTCGCCTATTCGGGGACGTACAGCGGAACGTGGGTCGGCACGAAGGAGTGAACCGCGAATCCGTCGAGGAGCGCGGCGAGTCCTTGCTCGAAGAGCTCGTCGAAGTCGAGTTCGAAAGGGCCCAGCGTCGCGAGCAGCCGGCCGAAATGCGGATAACGACCGGACGCGGCGAGCGCCTCGAACTTCGCCTTTCGTGAGTCCATCCAGGCCTCGTCGCTGATCCCGCTCTCCGCCGCGGCGTCGCTCTCCGTCTCCAGGTTCACCGCGAGGCCCTGGACGAAACCGTGCAAAATGACGTGCGCGTGCATCTGCGCCACGGGTGACAACCCCGCCTGCGACAGCGCGCGGAACATCCAGTCGGCGTACGCGATCGCGCTGGGAAGCGGCTCGGGGCGCGTCAGCGTCATCACGCGTGCGAGCCATGGATGCCGCCGGAGCGCGCGCCATTCGCACCGCACCGCCAGTTCGATCTGTTCGCGCCACGCGGGGGGCGGCTCCGGCGGGAGCGGCTCGGAGCGGAGGGCCGCCTCCGTCATCGCTTGCACGAGCTCCTCCTTGCCTCGAACGTGCCGGTACAGCGACATGACGGGCGCGCCGATCTTCGACGCGACGGCGCGCAGCGAGAGCGCGCCCATTCCCTGCTCGTCGGCGAGCGCGATCGCAGCCTCGACGATGCGCGCGCGCGACAGGTCGCCTTCGCGTGCGCGTAGCGGCTCGCGCCCCGACGACGCGCGGCCGCGAAGGCCGACGACGATCGAGCCGACCCGTGGCACCGCGCGCAAGACGCCCTGATCCGCAAGGTGTCGCAACGCGTGGGCCGCGGTGGCCATGGCGACACCGTATTGTTCGGCGAGCTGCCGTGTCGTCGGAGCACGATCGCCGGCCGGTAGCTCGCCCCGTTCAATGCGGCTTCGTATGTCCTCGGCGATACGGAGATACGCGCTCATGGCCAGTTCTGATCTAGTACAGACTCGCGGCTAAGCTAGCGCACACCGTCATTTTTCCGCCCGAATCGCGCCGTTCACTTCCGATAGACGAGTCGATGCGTACTGTGTACGGCGCTGGCCGCAACCAACGGCGCGCCAGCGAGGAGTGGCCATGATTCGAACAAGCGTCCTCATATCCGGGGCCGGTATCGCAGGACCGGCTCTCGCCTTCTGCCTCGCGCGGAGGGGCTACGACTGCACCGTGGTCGAACGCGCGCACGCGCTCCGCACGGGCGGGCAGGCCGTCGACTTCCGCGGCCCGGTCCACCGCGACGTGCTCGAACGAATGAACCTGTGGGAGCCCATTCACGCACGGCGCACGGTCCCGGGCGATCTCGTGATGCTGGGCCGAAGTGGGGAGACGGTCGCGGCGCTTCCCTCGCTCTTCACGGGCGGAGAGGTCGAGATTCTGCGCGGCGATCTGGTCTCCTTGCTTTACGAGCGAACACGGCGGGACGCCGAGTATCGATTCGGCGACTACGTCACTCGCCTCGAATCGCACGACGAAGGCGCCGACGCGACGTTCGCCTCCGGGGCGACGCGGCGCTTCGATCTCGTCGTCGGCGCCGACGGCCTGCACTCGGGGATTCGAGAGCTCGCGTTCGGAGACGAGCGCGTATTTCTCCGGCACCACGGCTACCGCGTAGCGACCTTTGCCCTCGCCGACGACCTCGGGGTATCGCGCGGCACCGCGATCTACTCGGAGCCCGGGCGCGGAGTCGCCGTGGGATCGAGCGGCTTTCCCGGCGGCTCGCGTGCGCTCTTCGTCTACCGCGGCGAGCCTTTCGGCGACGAGCGCCGCGACCCCGTCGCCACGCGAAAGCAGCTGCGCGGCGCCTTCGCGGGCGCCGGCTGGCAAACGGCCCGCGTGTTGGACCAGCTCGACGACGCCGCGGACCTCTATGTCGACGCCGTCGCCACGGTGCACGTGCCGCGCTACGCGCAGGGCCGCGTCGTGCTCCTCGGCGATGCAGCCCAAGGGGGCACCCTCGGAGGACAGGGAACCGCCCTGTCCATCGTCGGGGCTTACGTGCTCGCGCACGAGCTTGCGGACGCCCGCGATCACCGAGCCGCTTTCGCGCGCTACGAGGCCAGGATGCGCCCTTACGCGACCCGGTGCCAAAAAGGCGCGATGCGAATGGGGGGCTTCTTCGCGCCGAAGACGCGGTTCGGGCTGGCGGCGCGCAACTTCGTTTACCGCGCGCTCGCGTCGCGGCCGATGCGAGGCCTCTTGGAGAAGCTCGTGACCGCCGCCGCGACGGACTTCGTCCTGCCTCCGCCCGTAGCGACCGTCGCGTTCCTCGAGACGCTGACGGACGCCGAATTCTTGGCTCCTCCCAAGTAGATGCTCACGGAAGCGCGAGCTTGCCGATATTCCCCGAAGAGTCCGTCCAGTAGACGGCCGAAGCATCCGCCACCATCTGCACGATATGAGGGAAACCGGGGGCGATGAGCAACGGGGACGACGGCTGCTGTACCGTCGTCAGGTAGATACCGGCCA
>DATHQY010000317.1:0-5989 GCA_035482215.1 Polyangiaceae bacterium
AGCTCGCGCGGGTGCCGCTCCTCACCCGCGAGGGCGAAGTCGAGCTCGCGAAGCGAATCGAGGACGGTGAGCGCCAAGCTCTGACAGCCATCGTGGGTTCACAAGTCGGCGCCCGCGAGCTCGGCGCGTTGGGCAAGGCCCTCCGCGACCGGAAGCTCCGGCTCCGTGACGTGACCCGGGCGACCGTGGACGACGACGGGGGCGACGACGAAGACAGCACGGTGCGCGCCATCGCCGAATCGCTCGAGCGCGCGGGGGCCCTCGCCCGCCAACGCCGGATCGCGGCGCGCACGCGCGACGAGCTGGTGGAGGTGCTCCTCGAAGTCCGTCTGACGCGGCGCGCCTTCGATCGCTTGATCGCCAAAGTGCGCGGCGGACGGGAGAACGCCCCGGTCGCGCAGCGGCGCGCGCTCGACGCAACGCTGCACGCGATTCGTGCTGGCGAAGCCTCGTCCGAGCGGGCCAAAGCGAACCTGATCGCGGCAAATTTGCGGCTCGTCGTCTCCATCGCAAAGCGGTACCGAAACCGTGGATTGCATCTCCTGGATTTGATTCAGGAGGGCAACCTCGGCCTCATGCGCGCGGTCGACAAGTTCGAATACAAGCGCGGCTACAAGTTCAGCACGTACGCGAGCTGGTGGATCCGCCAGAGCGTGAGCCGTGCGATCAGCGACCAGGCGCGCACGATTCGTATCCCCGTGCACATGGTCGAAACGCACAACAAGCTCTCGAAGACGTTGCGCGACATGGTGCAGGAGGGCGGCGAAGAGCCGACGCCCGAGCAAATCGCCGCGCGCATGAACGTGCCCGTCGAGAAGATCCGCATGCTCCTCGAGGCGACGCGCGATCCAGTCAGCCTCGATTCGCCGGTCGGCGAAGAAGGCGGCGCGACGATTGGCGACTTCGTGGAGGACCTTTCGTTTCCGGCGCCCGACGACGCGATGGGCGACAAGGAGCTGTCGCACGAGGCCCGCGAGCTTCTAAAGCTCCTGACACCCCGCGAAGAACAAGTGCTCCGGATGCGATTCGGAATCGATTCGCCCGGCGATCAGACGCTGGAGGACGTGGGCAAGAGCTTCGAGCTCACGCGCGAACGGATCCGGCAAATCGAGACGAAGGCGCTCCGCAAGCTCCGCCTGCCGTCGTTCCACCGGAAGCTGAAAGTTCACATCGAGCGCTGAGCGGTCGCCGAAGAATCCCATGAGCGCACCCCGGCCGCAGCCCTCCATGGACGACGCCGAGGTGGTCCGCGCGCTGAAGGCGCTCGCGGACGCAGGCCGCTTCCGCATCGTGCAGGAGATCGCGGCGGCTGGAGAGCTCTCGTGCGGCGAGGTGGCCGAGCGCTTCGATCTGTCGCAGCCCACGATCTCGCATCACATGAAGATCCTGGGGGACGCGGGCATTTTGGTCACGCGGACCGAGGGCAAGCACCACTACACGTCGGTGAACCATGCCCTGCTCGAGCGCCTTGGCGGGCTCTTGCCGGAGCGCCTTTCCCCCGACGCAAAGCGCGTCGCTCGAGCGAACCGCAAAGCCGTCTGACAAACGGCGCCTCGGCGCGATGGCGCGCGACGCGCAACCGAAGCCGCGATCGACACATCGAAACATTTGAATATGTCGAAAGGAGAGAAGGTCATGGCAGCGGAGAAGTGGAGCTTCGACAACGTGCACTCCAGCATCGAGTTCACCGTTCGGCACCTTTTGGTATCGAAGGTTCGCGGCCGTTTCACGCGGTGGAACGGCGCCTTTCAGTACGATCAAAAGAATCCGACGGACTCTTCGATCGACGTGCAGATCGATGTGGCGAGCGTCGACACGCACGAACCGCAGCGCGACGCGCACCTGCGATCGGGCGATTTCTTCGAGGCGGAAAAGCACCCACAAATCACCTTCAAGAGCACTGGCGTCGAGGCGAAAGGCCCCGGCGCCCTCGCGCTACGTGGGGACCTCACGATTCGCGGCACGACGCGCCCCGTCGTCCTCGACGTCGAGCTGGGGGGGCACGTGAAAGATCCCTGGGGCAACGATCGCGTGGGCTTCTCGGCAACGACGTCGATCGACCGGAAGGACTTCGGCATCACGTTCAATCAGACCCTCGACGTGGGGGGGGTCGCGCTGGGCGAGAAAGTCGACATCGCGATCGAAATCGAGGCGACGCGGGCCGTTGCGGCGAAGGACGCCGCCAAGGAAGCCAAAGAAGGGGCGGCGGTGACGCCATGAACGCCATCGCTCGCTACGCACCCGTTTCCGCGCGCGTCCTCCTCGGGCTGATCTTCTTCGTCCTGGGGCTCAACGGGTTTCTGCGGTTCTTGCCGATGCCGCCGCCGCCCGCCGCCGCCCTGGCCTTCTTCGGCGCGCTCCTACAGACCGGATACATGTTCCCGCTCATCAAGGGCACCGAGGTCATCGCCGGAGTGCTGCTTCTTTCGAACCGGTTCGTGACCCTCGCGCTCGCTCTGCTCGCCCCCATCGTCGTGAACATCGTGGCGTTCCACGCGTTCCTGGCGCCGTCGGGAGGTGGACCGGCCTACCTCGCGCTGATCCTCGAGCTGTACCTCGCATGGTCGTACCGCGACGCGTACCGCCCGATGCTCGCCTCGCGGGCCGTCCCGGCGGGCCCCTCGCGCACCGATACACCGGCCCCTACGCCCTGGCGCGGATCGCACGACCACTCACCCGCCGCGTAAACCGCGTAGGAACTTCGCTGGCGCTCCGGCGGCTTCAGTTTCCGCGGCTGACGCGGCGGAAGATCCCGGGGTCGAGCCGAACGCCGCGCGCCGCAAGCTCGTGGGCGAAGCGCGGGATGGTCCCCGTGACCGTGAACGCCGCGTCGCCCGTGGCGTCGGGATTCACGGCGAAGATATCCCGCGCCGCAACGCCCTTCGCATCGGTACCGGCAAGCTCCGCGATTCGCAGGATCCGGAGCTTGCCATCCGGCCCGCGTCGCGCATCCACGGCGATGTCGAACGACTCCGCGAGCCCTTCGCGCGCTGCGTCGCTCGAAGTCCCGGTCCGCGCTGCGATCTGGGCGCCGAGGCGGGCGAGCCCCTGCCGAAGGGACGGTCCCTCGAGCCCCGCGAGGACGCCTTCGCTTCCCGCGGCGATCGCGTCGAGCGTCGCGGCGGCGACGCTTCCGGTGAGTGAAGCCACGACGAGACGGTCGCGCCCGAGCTGGGCCGCAGCTTTCACCCAACGCTCTGCGCCGAGGTCCCCGGCGAGCTCGAGCGACGTCGCCTGCGCGTGGAGCACGGCGATCTCGTCCTCCTCCTGAAGGACCACGATGCGGTCGCCCACGCCCGGCGCCCCGGCGAGCGCGCTGAGCACCGTGGCGACGGCGCCGGTCCCCGAACCGGTTACGAGCACGTTGGCTCGGGCCCCCACGCACGTCTCCAGAAACATCGCCATGGGGCGAGAGAGACTTCCGGCGCGCACGAGATCATCGAGCGATGCCTCGAAGCGCTGTCGCTTGCGGATCGCGAGCGCCCACGCCGACGAAGCGGGCGGTCCGATCGCCACGAATCGCGCGCCCGACGGAAGGCGGCGCTCCACGAGCGCCTCGCCTGCCCGCATCGGCTGGCCCGCCTGGTCCGCGAGGCGCGCGACGATCCGCGCGAGCGCCTCGTCGCTCGTGAAACACGGCTCGGTCGGCGCGATTTGGGCGCCCCGTGTCACGAGCACCGAATCGGCACGCGCGACGTGGATCTCGGTCACTTCCTCGTCCTCGAGATACGCGCCGAGCGGCCCGATCCCGAGCAGCTCACGGACTGCGTCGCGCGTCAGCCGATCGACGTCGACCCCGGCGGGCGACTCGCCTTCTTCGCGCATCGCGCTCGCTTGCTGCACCACGGCGCGGTCGATGCGTTCGACGTCCGCCTCCGTCGGCCGTCCGACCGGCAGGGACGACGCGTCGACGACGTCGCAGACCCGGTCGACGAGCGTGATCAGCGCGAGCCGCCGCGCCGCTTGCTGGGGCGTCTCGCGCGGGGCCGAGCGATCCACGGGCCGCACCGACGGCAAGCTCGGGATGGGCTTCATCCGAGACGGTGGCGCCGAGGCGCGGTCCGGGAGCGGCGGTGCGAGCGCGCGGGGACGAACCTCGGCCGCCTGCGGGAGCCGCGGAGGACCGGGCACGCGCGGCACGACCGCACCGCGGATTTCCGGTGCGCTCTCGCTGTCGGGGTCGCGCTCCAGCGGGTAGTGGCTGACCGCGCCCGGCGGATTCGGAATCGCCGGCGACGGCGGGTTCGATGTCGACATCGCGGGTGGGCCCGGCGGCGGGACCTGCGGCGATCCGGGGGCAGGCGCCGTCACATCCTGGCTGGACGAATACGACGGGCGATGTCCGGATCCCGTGATTTCACTGCGGGAGAGCTCGGGGGCTCGCGGCGACTCCCGCGAGACATCCCGCGCGCCGTCCCGAGCCCCGTCCCCGGGTACAGCGGGAGCGACGGCTTGCGCCGCCTCGACGCGAAGCACGAAGTCACCGACGTAGATCTTGTCGCCCTCGCGGACGATCGTCGCCTGCGCGATTTTTCGCCCGTTGACGTAGGTCCCGTTCGTGCTCTTCAGGTCGGTGACGACGAATCGGGCATCGCGGAAGGTGAGGCGGGCGTGATGCTTCGAGACGTTGCCCTTGGGGAGCATCAGGTCGTTGCCTTGCACGCGGCCGACACTGATTTCGGTACGGTCAAACGTCTCGCGACGCTCCGCCCCTCCCTTCTCGCTGATGACAATCGTAAACATGCAGGCCCTCGGAACGTCCGCGCGTACCACGCCACGAACGGGGCCGCAGCGTTCCAAGGGAATTGTCGAAGGAGGCTGGCAGCGATGTCAACTTCGGTTGACTCTCTGCGGCAACCGGCGGCCTCACCGTGTCGAGGACTCTACGTCCGCGAGCGGGACCGGGAGGGGGCGTCCGTACGCAGTTCCTTCGTTTCGCTCGTCACCTGCCCGAGGAGCTCGCTTGCGAGCGCCATCACGTCCCTGGCTTCGAACCCGCTGCTTCGCAGCTCGCGGTAAATCGTCTTCGCAAGAATCGCGAGAGCGCGGGGATCGCGCGGGCCGGACGTATCACCGAACGGAAGAGCCATAGGGTACTGAGCTCGCTTACTTCACCGACACCGCGACGTGCGGCATCACACCGTTGCGTCGCTCATCTTACAAGTGATGTGCCAAGGCAGAGTGAGCTGGAATTGCCGGCAGTTTCGGGTCTAGCCGAGCGGGAATGAGAAAATAAATACGCGCTATCCCCATCTGATAGCGCAAACCATTTCTCACTCGCTCTTCGGGAGAACGAGGCGCTGGCCGGCCCGTACGCCGTGCCGGCGCGACCATCCCGCATTGACTTCGAGCACCCAACGCGATGGACAGCCGACGCTCCGGGACTCGTCATTCAACGTGGGGGCGTTCTCGACGATACCGACGATGAGGCCGTCGTCGTCGACGAAGAGGAGGTCCAGCGGAATGCAGGTGTTGTGCATCCAGAAGTGGTGATCTTCGCGTTCGCGCAAGTCGAAGAGCATCCCGTGCTCCTCCTCCATGTGCTTTCGGTACATGAGCCCGCGCGTCGTGTCGTGCTCGCTACGAACGAGCTCCGCGTCGACGCGCACCCCGCTTACGTCAGGGAACAGGACGGGCACGCTGGCGGGCGTCGCGCCGCTTGCCTCCGGATCCGCTGGGCATGCGGGCGCCGGTCCGGAGGCGACGGGAGGCGGCGGCGCAGCGGGAGTCGCTCGGACGCATCGCCCGCTCATTGGCGCATCCGGCGCGGCCGGAGGCGGCGCGCGAAAGAGCACCCCCGAGGCGGAGGGCGTCGCCGCGGACATCGGCGCTGCGCTCGGCGCGGTGGACGGGCTCGAAGGGGCGCGGAAGTCTTCCGCGGGCGCCCGACTGCAATCCAAAGCGCTCAAGGAAACGACAACGAAGAGCAGTGGCGTGCGCATGGGCCATTCGCCTTACCGCGCGGCCTCGTCAGCACAAAATGAAAACG
>DATHQY010000318.1:0-5151 GCA_035482215.1 Polyangiaceae bacterium
TGCGGTTGCGGCCGATGCCGGCGTCGCGTCGGCCATGGCGGGTGCCTTTTCGCATGCGAAATCCGCGGTCAAGCAAGCGAGAGCTAGGAAGACGGTGGCGGCGGGGCGGAGCTTCATGGCGCGTTTCCTCTTTCGAATGCCATACGTATCGGACGGGCTTCCGTTACTGCAGCGCCGACGCGTTTCGACCATGCTGAGCGAAGGTTTCGCTCCGAATGCGCTGTAGGTCTAGCGCTCCACGACGAGGGGGCAATCGGCGGTCGGAGGCGCATGCTGGAGCGGGTTCAGCTGGGCCCGCTCAGGCTCGCCCCATGCGGCAAGCAGGGCGAAATGCTCGTACGAGCACGGAGTGATCTCGGCCGCGACGACATGCCGTGCGCGCATCGCCTCGCCCCGCGCAATCTGCGGGTCGCGTCGATCCCAATCCGATGTGCCGGGATAGGCACGCAGGCGACCCGGCAGGAATACGCACCACGCGCCGATCGACATAGCGGCGGCAATGGCGGCGATGCGGCTGCGTCCGATCCGCACCGCCGCGAGCGCGAGCGCGTCGATCCCGAGCGTGGGGAGGATCCACCATAGCGCCGCGAGCGCGCGCTCCGGATGGTGTGTCGGCGCGCCGTCGCGCACGTCGCCTTCGATGAGGAACGCCAGGATCGCCGCCGCGGCGATCGCGGTCCAGAGCCAGCGGGCGCGCAATGCGCGTCTCGCAAAGAGGCCCGCAATGCCGACCACCCCGAGCACGGCCACCTCGGGCGTCTCGTGCGCGAGGCCCCACGGATACGCGAGGAGCTTCTCGCGGAGCGGAATGTCTGCGGCCCCCGCCGCGCGGCGGAAGTTCGTCACGCGCGCCACGAAGTGAAATGCGCTCCCGTGCGCGTGGGCGTTCCACGCCATCCACACGAGAGGCCCGGCGATGGCCAGTACCGCCCACGCCCAAAGCCTCGCCCGTTCGCCACGCGTCGCCGATGCCGAACGCGTGATCACGAACAGCGCGAACACGGCGCACGCAGGCCAGGCTTCGTAGCGCGACAGGGACGCCCCGAGCAGCGCCAGCGCGGCCCAGGGAGCGGCGCCCGCGCGCATCGCCGGGTCGTTCATCGTGAGCAGCGCTGCGCCGAGCAGCGCCCCCGCCCACGCTTCGGGAACGGTCGCGACGCCGAGCCATGCGTTCCACGGGAGCGCCATCGCGAGGGCCGCCGCGGCGAGTGCAGGCCATCGCTCCATCCGCGCGGCGCGCATCGCGAGGTAGGGCGCGGCGACGCTCGCCGCTCCCAGGGCGACCGCCACGCCGCGCGCGACGCCCAGCGTGCGGCCGCAGGCGGCCATCGCGAGGCCCGCGATCCAAAACGGAAAGGGCAGCCAGCTCGTGCCGCTCGGATCGAGGCGCGGTGCGTGCGCGAGCTGCTCGGCGATGACCGTGCGCGCGTAGTCGTCGTCGGAGACGTGGGTGAACCCCATCGCCAGCACGAGGGCACCCAACGCCAACTTGAGCGCGATCAGGATCGCCGCGTCCCACGCGCGCTCGCGCATCGGCGCTCCTCGCGCTCCAGCCGTTTCGCGGCCGGAGACTACGGCTTTTCGGCCGGAGCCGGCGCTTCGCCCGGCGGGGCCGGCGAAGGCGCGGGCTCCGGCGCATGCGGCGTTTCGGGTGCGGCCGACGGAGCCGGCGTCTTGCTCGCCTTGACGCGGGTTCCTTCGTTGCCCTTGCCCTTGCGCTGCTCGAGCGCGATGCGCGCCTTGAGCTCACGGTCGCCCGACGACGACACGTACGCGAGCGACACGCTCGTCAGCATGAAAATGCCCGCGCAAATGGCCGTGGCGCGCGTGAGCAGATTGCCCGCGCCGCGCCCGCCGAACACCTGCTGCGTGGCCCCACCGCCCAACGCCGATCCCATTCCGCCCGCTTTGCCCTGCTGGAGGAGAACCACCAGCATCAGAAAGAGGCAGACGAAGATGTGAACGATGTCGAGAAACGTCGTGAGCATGGTGGAACGATTTCTCGCCGAGGGAGGCGGTGCGCCGGCGTCAGGCCGAAGCGATGGCTTCCGCCGCTAGGGCAATAGCGCCGAACGACGCCGCGTCCAGGCTGGCGCCGCCGACGAGGGCTCCGTCGACGTCCGTGCAACCCAAAAGGCCCTTCGCGTTGTCGCCCTTGACCGAGCCGCCGTACAGAATGCGCGTTCGGGCGGCGAGCGCGTCCGACTTGGCCTTGAGCCAGCCTCGGATGGCCGCGTGAACTTCTTGCGCCTCCGCGGGTCCGGCGTTCTTGCCCGTGCCGATCGCCCATACGGGCTCGTAGGCGATGGCGACAGCCCGCGAGTCCGCTGCGATGAGGTCGATGAACGCCCGGAGTTGCCGCTCGACGACCGCGAGCGTCGTCCCCGCTTCGCGCTCCGCCAGCGTCTCGCCGATGCAGACGATCGGCGTCAGTCCGTGCTTGAGCGCCGCGATCGTACGTTCCGCGACCGTCTGGTCCGTCTCGCCGAAGAGCTGGCGACGCTCGCTATGGCCGATGATGACCCACTTGCAGCCGGACTCGAGGAGCATGGGCGCGCTGACCTCGCCCGTGAACGCGCCCGAGTCTTTCGGGTAGAGGTTCTGGGCGCTGATCTCGACACGCTTGCCGTCGCATTCGTGCGCGCATGCCGCGAGCGCCGTGAACGGCGGCGCGATCACGAGGTCCGCATGCGGCACGCTCGGCGCGAGCTTCGTCACGGCGATCGCGAGCTCGACGCCCGAACGGCCGCCGTGATTCATCTTCCAGTTGCCCGCGATGAGCGGGCGGCGTTGCGCGTTCAACTCGCCTCCGCGTTTCGCAGGATCTCGATGCCCGGAAGCTTCTTGCCTTCGATGAGCTCGAGCGAGGCGCCTCCGCCCGTCGAGATGTGCTTCATCTTCTTCGCGATGTCGCCTCCGGCTGCGTAGACCGCCGCCGCGCTGTCGCCACCGCCGACGACGGTGAACGCCTTCGAATCGGCCATCGCCTGCGCGATGCCGAACGTGCCCGCGGCGAACGGCTTCTTTTCGAAGAGACCCATCGGGCCGTTCCAGAAGATCGTCTTCGCATCGGCGAAGCGCTTCGCGAACGCCTGCAGGCTCTTGGGCCCGATGTCGAGCGCCATCGTCTCCGCCGGCACTTCGTCCACGCCGACGGCCTTGCCCTCGGTCGCGTCGACGCCGCTGCCGACGACGAGATCGACCGGGAGCACGAGGTCGACGCCGCGCTCGCGTGCCTTGTCGAGGATCGTGCGGGCGAGCGCCAGCTTGTCCGTCTCGACGAGCGACTTCTGCATGTTCTTGCCTTGCGCGGCCAAGAACGTGTTCGCCATCGCGCCGCCGATGAGGAGCGCGTTGACCTGCTCCAGGAGCGACTCGACCACGGCGATCTTGTCGCTCACCTTGGCGCCGCCGAGGACGGCGACGTACGGCTTGTCCGGGCCGGTCACGAGCTTGCCGAGGGCGGCGATCTCCTTCTCGAGGAGAAAGCCGCATCCGCGATCGCGATAGAGCTTGGCGAGACCGTGCACGCTCGCATGCGCGCGATGCACGCACCCGAACGCGTCGTCCACGTAGAGGTCCGCGAGCTCGCTCAGCTGGCGCGAAAAGCCCTCGTCGTTCTTCTCCTCTTCAGGATGGAACCGGAGATTCTCGAGCAGGCAGACCTGCCCGCCGCGAAGGTCGTAGACGACCTTCTTCGCGGCGTCGCCGACGCAGTCTTCCGGGAGCGTCACGTCTTGCCCGAGCAGCTCGGCCAAGCGCTTCGCACAGGGCTCGAGGCTCAGCTTCGGGTCCGGATTCTTCTTCGGCCGGCCGAGGTGGCTCGCGCAGATGACGCGTGCGCCGCGTTCGAGCGCGTGCTTGATCGTGGGGAGCGCCTCGCGGATACGCGAGTCGTCCGTGATCTTGCCGCCGTCGAGCGGAACGTTGAAGTCGACCCGGATGAAGAGCCGCTTGCTCTCGATCGGCAGATCGCGAATCGTCCGGATGCCCGCGAGGGGATTCGTCATGGCTTCGTGCGCTCCCGTGTTGGGGTGTTCGGAGCCTCCGTCGTTCCGACGACGAAGGCGACCAAACTAGGGGTGTTAGAGCTTGGCGGCCACGAGCTCGGCCAGCTCGACCATGCGGTTCGAGAAGCCCCACTCGTTGTCGTACCAGGAGAAGACCTTCGCGAAGCGATCGCCGAGCACTTGCGTGATGGTCGCGTCGAACGACGACGAGTGCGGGTCGCCGATGAAGTCGCCCGAGACGAGCGGCACCTCGAGATACGCGAGGATGCCCTTCATCGGGCCTTCCGCCGCCGCCTTCATCGCCGCGTGGATCGAGTCCTTCGTCACGGCCTTCTCGGTCTCGAGGGTCAGGTCCACGATGCTGACGTCCATCGTCGGGACGCGGATCGACTGGCCGTCGAACTTGCCCTTGAGCGACGGAATGACTTCCGACAGCGCCTTCGCGGCGCCGGTCGACGACGGGATCATGTTCACGGCGGCGGCGCGCGCACGGCGGAGGTCACCCTTGCGGTGCGGGACGTCGAGGATGTGCTGGTCGTTCGTGTAGGAGTGCACCGTCGTCATCAGGCCGCGCTGGATGCCGAACGAGTCGTTCAGGACCTTCGCGATCGGCGCGAGGCAGTTCGTCGTGCACGAGCCGCAGGAGATGACCGTGTGCTTCGCCGGGTCGTAAACCTCGGTGTTGACGCCGAGGACGACCGTCGCGTCGTGGCCCTTGGCCGGGGCGCTGATGATGACCTTCTTCGCGCCCGCATGGATGTGCGCGTCGGCCTTTTCTTTGTCGGTGAAGAGCCCCGTGCACTCGAGGACGATATCGGCGCCGAGCTCTTTCCACGGCAGCTTCGCGGGGTCTTTCTCCGCGATGACCTTGGCGGTCGAGAAGCCGAAGTCGATCGCGTTCTCGTGGACCTTCGCCTGGTGCTTCGCCCGGCGGTGGACGCTGTCGTAGTTGTACAAGTGCGCGAGCGTCTTCGCGTCCGTCAGGTCGTTGATGGCGACGAGGTCGAGGTCCTTGATGTGGCGCTCGGAAATGGCGCGGACGATGCACCGGCCGATACGGCCAAAGCCGTTAATCGCGATTTTGGTGGGCATGGTGTGCAGCTCCTAGGGAACGGATGGCGCGCAAGCTAGTCCGCCACAC
>DATHQY010000319.1:0-10608 GCA_035482215.1 Polyangiaceae bacterium
GGGCACGGGGACGGGAAGCGGGTCGAGCACGGGCGGTGGCGGGGGCACCGGCTCGACGGGCACGGGCACTACCGGCTCCACGGGGACCGCGGGATCGGGCGCTAGCGGGACCGGAGGGACCGGTGCGACCGGCACGGGCTCGTCGGGCGCCGGCGGTTCGGGGACGACGGCGTCGGATGCCGGAATCAATACGACGAGCTGGGATTGGAACGGCGTCGTCGGTAGCGGCCAGAGCCTCTCCGTGGGGACGCCGCCGCAATCGAACGAGTTCGCGTCGACGACGCAGCCCTTCAACAATCTGATGCTGCAGCTCGGAGACCTCGTGACGGCGAACGAGGAGGAAGACGCGAGCATCCCGCCGCCGTGGGACGCGAGCATCCCTGGGATCAAGATGGTGCCGCTCGTGGAGCCGGTGCGTCCGATTGGCTCGGGCTTCCCGCGACCGTACCCCGTGAATATCTGGGGGGAGACGAACCACGCGGCGATGGCAAACGAGATCACGACGCTCGTGAAGGCGGGCGGCGCGGCGGATTACGTGAGCGTGCACACCGTGGTCGGCGAGAGCGGCCAGGGGATCGTGGCGCTCGTCAAGGATCAGCCGGCGGGCACCCTCGGCGCCACGGGCCGCGCGTACGCTGCGACGCTGTTCGAAGCAACGAACATCACGGCGCTCGCGAAGGCCGCGGGCAAAACGTACGGCGTGAGCGTCATCGTCATGACCCATGGTGAGACGGACGCGACGAATCCCACGTACGGCGATTCGCTCGTGCAGCTCCTCAAGGATTACAACGCGGACATTCCGCCGATCACGGGGCAGACCAAGCCGATCCCGATGTACCTGTCGCAGCAGCACGCGTATCCCTGCTACAAGGGGCCGCCGCTCGGCTGCAGCGACACCGCCGCCGGCGGCCGACCGCTCGCCAATCAGATCGAGTGGCAGCTCGGCGTGATGTATCCGGGGCAGTTCGTGTGCACGGGCCCGAAGTACCAGTATCCGGCGAATCCAGACAACGACGGGATCCACCTCTCGGCGACGGGGTATCAGCTGCTCGGCGAGAAGAGCGCCGAAGTGTATTACCAGCGCGAAGTTCTCGGTCACAACTGGCAGCCGCTCTACCCGACCGGCGCTACGCGCAGCGGCAACGTGGTCACGGTCACGTTCAACGTGCCCGTCCCGCCGCTCAGCTGGGACATGACCCTCGACGCGCCCCTCATCAAGGAGTGGACGATGGGCAACGGCTTCGAGCTCTGGGAGCCGTCGGCCGACGCCTCGACCACCTCGAACGGCACCAACGTCACGATCTCGTCCGTGGCCATCGTGAACAACACGGTGCAGATCACGGCGTCCGGTACGCTGCCGACGAACCTCATGGTCGGCTACGCGATGGCCGATCAAGGCGCGCAGATGAAGGTCGCGTCGAAGGCCGTCCGCTGGGGCCGCCTGATGGATTCGGACTCGTTCGCCGGCTCGACGACGAAAAAGGCGAACCCGAACTACGCGGTCTCCTTCCAGATGCAGGTGCCGTAAGCTCACGCTCCGTGAGCAACCCCGTGTTCCTTCAGAATCTCGAAGCGTTGAACGCCGAGCACCTCGCACCCCTTGTCGCGGCGGGGCGCGCATCGCTCACAATGGGCCCATCGGGCGCCCCCGGGACGAGCGGCGACGCCACGAAGATGCTGCAAGTGGCGCTCGCGAACGAGATCAGCGTGAGCGAGCTGGCGGCTGCGTGGATGCCGACGACACCGGAGATCGACGTGAAGCTTGCATTCGCGCGGCAAGCGGGCGACGAGGCAGGGCACTTTCAGCTCGTTGCCGATCGCCTGTCTGCGCTGGGTTTCGACCTCGCGGAGTTTCAACCTCCGGGGGGCAACCCGCTCTTCCAGTATCTGAAAGGCCTCTCGGGGACCGTCGCGCGCATCGCGGCCGGCCTCTTCACGCTCGAATCGCTCGCCTATGCGGTCAACGAGAGCTTCATGGCCTATTGCGACCGCCAGGGCGACGCCGAGACGGTGCGGATTTACCGCGAGTTCATCCAGCCGGACGAGCTCGCGCACGGGCAACTGGGGCGCCGCCTTCTGGCGAAGTACGCGACCACGCAGGACCTGCAGAGCGTTGCTCGTGACACGGTCACGCGCGTTCTCGCGATCGCCGGCGCCACGCGCGCGAAAGCCGCCGACCGCCTGGGTGCGGCGTGCTTTCCCGGCTGCTGAGCGCCGCTCCATCGAGGAACCGCTCCGGCTGCATTACCCTGCACGCATGGCGAACGGGGGAGCGCATCGCAGGAGGCTTCTGGCAGCCGTCATCGGGGCCGAGGAGCGGCAATGGCGCGATCAGGTTCTGACGGGGCTCGGGTGGACCGCCGCCAGCGCTTCGGCGCTCGGCACGGTGATGGTGCTCTCGACGCGCGATTCGCTCAGCGGGTCGGCGTGGGGGGCGTCCGCCGTCTTCTTTCTGCTCGTCGCGGTGCTCCGGGGACGTGTCTCTTATCACGCGCGCGTCTGGCTCATTCTGTCGCCGATCACCGTCAGCGCGCTGATCGTCCTCTTGAAGGAGGGGTTCATCCCGAACGCGCCGCTCGCCCTCCTCGCATCGGTCATCTTCGCGACGTTGCTCCTCGGCAAGCGCTGGGGGCTCATCCTCGTCGCGCTCGAATCGATCGCGATGGCGGTGATCACGATCCTGCAGCACACCGGGAGCGTCGCCATTCGACCTGGTTACGAGGCGTTCGCGGCGCTTTCTCCCCCGGCCATCGTCCGGTTCGTCATGGTGTTCGCCGTCGTTGCCGCGTCGATCGTCGTGGCCATGTCCTATTTGCTCAATCGAACGGCCGGCTTGCTGCTCGAGAAGGCCGCTGCACTCGAGCGCCTCGGCGACGAGCAGCGCCATGCCGACCGCATGCGGAACGAGCTCGCTCTGCAAGAGGAGGCGCTGCGAAAGTCCCGCGAAGTGGAGATCCTGGCGCGACTCGCCGGCAGCGTCGCGCACGACTTCAACAACGCGCTTCTCATCATCGCCGCCAACGCGGACCTCGTGCGGCAACACCCGGATTATCTGGAGACGGGGATCTCCGAGATTCAATCCGCGGTACTCCAGGCCACGTCGACGACGCGCCAGCTCCGGGCCTTCTCGCCGCAAGCGCCCGCGCCGCCACGGGTCATTTCGCTCGGCGAGACGGTGGAGCGGACCGCGAAGATGCTGACGCGCGTGCTGCCGACGAACGTCGCAGTCCATATCGAGATCCAAGGGGTGCTGACGGTCATGGCGGACGAAGGGCAGCTCCAGGGCCTCGTGACGAATCTCGCGCTCAACGCGCGTGACGCGATGCCGCACGGGGGGAGCCTCGCGTTTCGCGTGCGCGAAGCGAGCACGAAGGAAGTGGAGGGCGCGAGGCTCGGGCAACCGTGCGCGCTCGTGGAAGTCGCCGACGACGGCGTGGGAATGTCCGAGGAGACGCTCGTTCGCCTCTTCGAGCCGTATTTCACGACGAAGGGAGCGGCCGGGACGGGCCTCGGGCTCGCCTCGGTGAAGACTCTCGTCGAAAGCTCGGGGGGGCGCGTCATCGTCACGAGCGCGCCCGGCAAGGGTACCCAGTTTCGCGTCCTCTGGCCGTTGCATGCACCGTCCTCGCAGAGGCCGGCGCAAGCCGCCGCGCCCGCAGCGCGGAGCCCCGGCATCGTCTTGCTCGTCGAGGACGACGCGCATGTTCGCGCGGCGATGTCGCGGACGCTCGGCTGGAGCGGCTTCACGGTGCTGGAGGCGGGCAGCGGGGAAGAGGCGCTCACCGTCGCGCGGCGCTACCGCGGCACGATCGACGTGCTCCTCAGCGACTGCGTCATGCCCGGCATGTCCGTACGCCAGATGATCGAGGGCTTTCGCGGTCTCTTCCCGGACGCGCGCGTCGCGCTCTGTTCGGGCTATGCGCCCGAAGAAGTGGCGCCTCCGCGGGACATGATCGATGCATTCGTCACGAAGCCGATCACGATCGATGCGCTGACTCGCCTCGTCGGTGACCTGGTCGGCGATGCGCAGCGAAAAGAAGAAAAAACGTCCGCGTGAAACCACGGCGGAGGAAACGGCGCTAATTGTTCGTGAGCGTGGCCGTCGTGAAGTCGATGCTTCCGCTGCCGCCGCCCGCCTCGACGAGAATCCGGGCTTCTTCCATGTTGCCGAGCTGCAGGCCCAGCTGGGCCCACTGCGAGAAGTGCTCGGAAATCGAGATGTGTCCGCATTGCCGGGCGGTCTGCCGAATACTCAGGAATTGGACGAATGTGGCATTACCGCCGGTGATCGCGGGCTGGTTGGTTTGCGTGTTCTGGAGAACGTCGTAGGTCCCGCCGTCGACGGTGATCGTCCCCACCTTCGTCCCGAAGAGGGGCCGCGTCCCGAACCAGTCGTCGACGATATAGTATTCGTGCAGGGGATTCTCCGACCACCCATAGACGCCGATATACGAGAATCCGCCGCCCGTCCCGGTCTTCGTCTCGGCGAAATCCGCTTCCAGTGTCCCGATCTGGGTCGGCGTCTGCGTGGAATTGAACTGGAGGCCGACGCGCGCGAGGAAATCTCCCGCGTTGTTCCACATCGCGCTGAACTTCGCGTCGACGCCGGCCACGGTGATCGAATCCGACCCGCCGCCGCTCGCATAGAGGTTCCAGGTGTAACTGCCGTCCGCCGTGCCCTGGCCGCCGACGCCCGAATGCGTTGTTCCGCCGGACCACGCGTCGCCCGGTGCGCAAGCGCCAGCGTCGCCGTCCGACGTGTCGCCCGAGGTCGATCCAGAAGCTCCGGCGTTGCCGGAGCTCCCGGCCGTACCGGATTGGCCGCTGGTGCCGGCGGTGGACCCCGTCGCTCCGGTCGTTCCCGCGGTGGTGCCGGTGTTGCCGGTGACGGAACCCGAGACGCCCGAAGCGGTCCCTGCGCTGCCTGACGTCCCCGCAATGCCGGAAGTCGAACCAGAGACCGAAAAAGGTTCATTCGAAGACGACGGCGATGAGCACGAAGCCACCGCCACGATGGCGGGGGTAAGCAAGATCCGGAGTGACGCCATGAGAGCAGCCTTTCTTTGCGGAAGACGGTCGGCCGGGGGCGGGGCAACCAGGCTTATATAAAACTCCAGTGTAGTGGCCCGGCATGGTCGGTCGAGCGCGCTTCGCCACAAAATGCGGCGAGCGCGCCTTGCCTTTCGGGCAACGCGCGCTCGCGGCCTTCGCGGCCTTCGCGGCCTTCGTGGCCGCCGCGATGGGCCGCTCGTATCGAATCAGAACGGCGCGCAGAACTCTCCCAGGCCGTCCACCGTGATCCACGCCTCTGGCTTGCCGTTGGACAGGTCGAGGCGCCCGCCGGCGAGCGTCACGCAGGTGCCGGCCGGTCGGGCAGTAGCTGCCTTGCACGGCGCCCGAGAGGTAGCTCGTCCCGATGGTGAGCGTGATGCTGCCGTCGAACGTCCCGTAGTTGAAGTTGGGGACCGTCACGCTCTGCTGGCAATTCCCGGGAATCTGGCAGCTCTTGGGAACCGTGCAGGTGTTCGGCACGTGCGCGAGACCCGCCCGATGATGGTGGCCGTGGCGATGGGGATCTGGAAGTTGATTGCCTTGGCCTGAATGCTCGCGTCGACCTCGGAGTTCGATCCGAACTCGAATCCCTCGATTGGATTGGTGAAGAACGTTTGCCCCGTCGCGTCGGGATCGATGTTCACGACCGTATTGCCTCCGGCGCGCCGTGCCGCTGAAGCTCTGGAGGCCGTCGCCTTTTGTCGAATCGTTTTGAAGAGTGATGTTCGCTTCGCCATTCCCGCCGGTCCCCGAGGCCGTGCCCGAGGTTCCGCAGCCGGCTTCGTTTCCGGCCGCGGGGCCCGTGAGCGAATCCCCATTCGGATTCGCTCCGTCCGGGGTGGCCCCGCCAAGCTGCCACCGAGAGAGCCGCCGCCGCCACGATCCAGGCTGTCGCCTTCATGTTGCAAGTCCTTCCCAAGGCCGCACCCATCGGCGGCGTTCGGGAGGACTGAATTGCAACGGCGGAGCCAACGCCGAAAACGCCTGAAATCGCGTGTTTATGGCTGATGCACGGCGAGTGTATCGGCTGATACAGGTGATACAGGCGGCGAGGCACGCTGAGACAGGTGCGGGTTACATGCGATCCGGGGCTTCGATGCCAAGGAGCTCGAGGCCCTTTGCGAGGACGCGTGCCGTCGTATCGGCCAGGGCGAGGCGCGAGGTTCGTTCCGCGTCCGACGGCGCCTTCAGAACCGGGCACTTCTCGTAGAACGTCGAGAAGGCCGTCGCGAGCTCGAAGAGGTACGTGCATAGCTGGTGCGGCTCGAGCGCCGTGGCCACCGCATCGACGACCGTGGGAAACCGCAGGATCGCGAGCGCGAGCTCCCGTTCCGGGCGCTCGCGGATCTCGATGGCAGCCGGCTCGAGAGCCGTCGTGCCGCTACGGCGCAGAATCGAGCGGATGCGCGCGTGCGCGTATTGCAGATAGGGCGCCGTGTTGCCGTCGAACGCCAACATCCGCGCGTAGTCGAAGACGTAGTCTTTGAGGCGGTCGCTCGAGAGGTCGGCGTATTTGACGGCGCCGATGCCGACGGCGCGCGCGACGCGCTCGCGCTCGTCCTCGGAGAGCTCGGGGTTCTTTTCGGTCACGACGGCCCGCGCCCGATCGACCGCTTCGTCGAGAAGGTCCTCGAGCCGTATGGCTTCGCCCGCCCGCGTCTTGAACATCTTGCCGTCGGCGCCGAGCACCGAGCCGAACGCGACGTGCTCCGCGCGCACGGGCGGCGCGAGCCAGCCGGCCAGTTTCGCCACCGCGAATATCATCGCGAAGTGCTGCGCTTGCGGCGCGCCCACGACGACGAGAATGCGTTGGGCGCCCAGCGTCCGAATCCGGTAGCGGATCGCGGCGAGATCCGTCGTCGCGTACCCGTGGCCGCCGTCCTGCTTCTCCACGATGAGTGGAACACGCGCACCGTCCCGGCCCGTGAACCCCGGGGGAAAGACGCAGAGGGCGCCGTCGCTTCGCTCGATGAGGCCCTTCCGATCGAGCTCGGCGATCACGTCATTGAGCATCGGGTTGTAGAAGCTCTCGCCCGCGACGTCGGCGCCGCGCAGCGTGACGCCGAGCTTGCGGTACAGGATCGCCGCGTGTCCGAGCGTGGCGTCGACGAGCTCCTTCCAGAGGGCGAGCGTCGCCGGATCGCCCCCCTGCAAGAGGACGACGCGTTGCCGCGCGCGGTCGGCGAAGGCCGGGTCATCGTCGAAATGCTTTCGCGCCGCCCGGTAGAAGTTGCTGAGCGCCGCCATCGACGAGCCGACCGCGTCGCGCCCCGACTCCCGGAGCTCTTCGATCAGCATCCCGAAGGGGGTTCCCCAGTCTCCGAGATGGTTTTGCCGGATGACCCTGTGACCCAGCGTCTCGAGGACGCGCACGAGCGAGTCGCCGATGATCGTGCTGCGAAGGTGCCCGACATGCATCTCTTTGGCGAGATTCGGGCCCGAATAGTCCACCACGACCGTCTCGGGTTGCCGCGCCGGGGCGAGACCGACGCGCTCGTCCATCGCGACGGACCGGACCTCCGTCGACAAGAACGAGCTTCGCAAGACGAGGTTGATGAATCCCGGTCCGGCGACCTCCGCGCGCTCGATCGCGCTCCCGCCCAGGTGGGCGACGATCGCGTTCGCGATCTCGCGCGGCGGGCGGCCGAGGCGGGCCTTCAATCCGAGCGCGACGTTGGCCTGGTAGTCGGCGTGGGTCGAGGTGCGGATCGCAGGATCGGTGCTGGCAACTTCGGGACCGAATGCCGTTTCGAGGGCCTCGCGAAACGCGGGAACGAGCGAAGAGAGGGGATCAGCCACAGGAATTCCCGTAGCACGTCTTCGCGGGGTCTTTTTTGAGCTCGCACGATCAAAACACCCGGCCTCGCGTCATTTGCTCAGTGCCCTCGTCGGCTGTTCGCCGAGGAGCTCCTGCTCCTCGAGGCGCGCTCGGCGACACGCGATCCGCCGCACACACGCGCCGCGAGTGGGCGTCTCAGTTGCAGGGCTTCAAGATCGCGAGATACCAGGGTGCCGGATTGCGGCAACTGCCGCACTGGAGCGCGACGATCCACGTGCCCGTCGAATCGATGCCGGAGAAGGTCTTGCCGCTCGAATCCTGAAGCATCGAAAAGTCGACCACCGTGCCGGACTGGATCATGCCCTGATAGAGGTCCGTCGCGATGAGCTCGAGATTCAAAAACTGCGATTCGAGCTGCGCGGGAGTCTGCGTGTAATGGGCGACGAGGGCGTTCGTGATGCTCTGCGCCACGAACGGATTGCCGAGCGCGTTCGTCGTCAGCATGCTCCAGTCGACCGTAACGGCAGCCGTACCCCCCGGGATCATCGTCGGCTGCAAGCTGTGGAGATTGGCCGTGTACATCAACGTCGTCGACGTGTCGGTGACGGTGACGGCGGTGTTCGTCGAGGTCGGGTCGAGCACGAAGGATTGAATCATTCGCGCGCCCTGGCCCACGGTCGTCCCCGACGCCACAATCACCGTGTAAATGTGATCGGACGGGTCGTACATCGTCGGGTCGAAATACGGCAGCACCTCGTCGGAAGTGACGGCCATGCCGTTGAACCCGAACGAGAACAAGTCGGCGGAAGTCAGCACGCCGCCGTCCCCGCTCGTGTTGAGCGTCAGCGGGACCACGGTCAGGTCCATCTGGGCGAGCGAGTCCGCGTTCAGCTTCGTCTGGAGCTCCGCGAGGGTCAGGTTCCACATCAGGATGTTGACCATCGAAATGTCCGTCTGCACGTTGACGGGGTGACCGATGAAGTCGGTGGTCACGCCGCTCCAGTCGAACGTCAGGTCGCTCATCGGCTTTACCGAGACGGGCGGAAACATGAGCGTGCTCATGAATGAGTAATCGTTCGCCGCATTGGCGATGACGTTCGCGCTGCACGCATTCGACCCCGATGAGCCCGAGCTGCCGGTGGACGACCCCGCATTGCCGGTCGACGAACCCGAGCTACCGGCCGACGAACCCGCGCTACCGGCCGACGAACCCGCGCTGGCTCCGCTGCCGCTGCTCCCCCCAGTGCTGCCTCCACAGCCCGTCGTCGCAAACAGAGCAACAAGGAGCGAAAGACCGACTGTCGTCTTCATCATTGGAACGAACCTCATGGGTCAGAAGCGCGGCGCCGCGCGCCATCGCATACAAGCGCGCGGCGCCGAAATCCGCGATTACTTCGGTGGGGGGCCGTAGAGCGTTGCACGCTTTTCGATGTAGCCGAACGAGGCGCCGAGAGGCCAGGTCAACTCCTGGACGACGTTGCCGCTCGAGTCCACCTCGTCGAGGGCGCCGGCGGTCGAGAATGCCACGATAGTGTTCCCGTTCGAAAGGCGCTGCACGTCCCCCATGACGGCATTCGAGATCGACGGATTCGGCTTGAAGGACCAGGCACGCGTCACCATTTTGCCGGTCAGGTCGAGCTTCTCCTCGATGGCCATCGATTGGCCGTTCCCGCCACCGGTGCCGCCGACGGGGCCGCCGGCCGTGGCGTTCTCGTTATTGAAGATGACGAAGTCGTCGAGCCCGAGGACGTGGATCCCGTGCTGGCCGCCCGCCCACGTGTCGCCAGTGAAATTGCTGGTCGTCCCGTTGAGGACCCAAACGGTCTTTCCGTCGCGGCCGATCTTCACCACGCAGTTGTGATCGAGGTCGGAGAAGACTTCGGTGTCGTCCATCGCCGAATATTCGATGTTGTTGAGGTGGCAGCTCCCCGTTGACCCTTCGGCCGCCTGCGCGTTCACCAGCGTCTTGACGCCGCCGTCCGGCGCCATCTCTTTCACGTCCTCGCAGCCGATCTGGCTATTGTATGCGTAGAACGCGACCGTCTCGTCGGGGAGTATCGTGAGCTGGTGATTCATGTTCGCGAGCTGCGTGGAATAGTTGTCGTCGGTCATCCCGTCCATGGTCACGCGATGAACCACCGCCGTGCCCTGCGGAACGTTCGCTGCGTTGATCCACATGTGCGTTCCGTCGTAGCTCATTCTCACGCCGGTGACGTCGGTCGAGATGTTGTACCACCAGACGAAGTCACCATCGGCGTCAAGGATGTAGGCCGGCGAACCAGATGACCCCGCGTTGCTCACATATTGCCCCGTAATCAGAAATCCGCCGTAGACCTCGGACGCGTTCATCGTCGAGAGCGTGATCTGGGGAAGTCCATTCGCGAGCGCACCCGTCGTGATCGTGTAATCGGGGCTGGTGCATTGCCCTGACGCGGTCGAAGCCACGATTTGGTAGTGATACGTCTTCGACGCCTTCATGCCGAGCAGGAGGGTGCGGTAGTTCGCCTGCGTAAGATCGACGGGCGCCGTCATCCCGTAAGACGTCGTCAGACCGAAATTGATGTTCGCCGAGGTGACGCTCGCGAGCGTGGTCGACCAGGTGACGATCCCGACCGTCGGGATCTTGGTGCTGATCGACGAGTTCTGGGTGAACGTACAGCTCATCGACGGAGGGCCACCATCGCTGCCGCCACCCGCGCCCGAGCTGCCTGAGCTCGATGAGCCCGAGCTGCCTGTCGTGGCCCCGCTCGCCCCACTGCTGTTTCCGGTGGCGCCGG
>DATHQY010000320.1:0-15407 GCA_035482215.1 Polyangiaceae bacterium
CGCAATGAGGAACGACGACGACCCGAGCGCGGGAGAGCCGGCAGCCGTCGATGATCGACGCGTGATTCAGCGCGTCGCTGACGATCAGGTCCTCCGGCCCGGCGAGGGCGCTGACGAGCCCGACGTTGGCCGCGTAGCCGCTCGTGAAGGCGAGCGCGGAAGTCGCCCCGACCCATTCGGCGCAGGCCGCCTCAAGGGCGACGTGCGCCGGGTGTTCGCCACAGACCAGGCGCGACGCGCCCGCTCCGGAGGACTCGGGGGTCGCGATCCGTTCGGCGAGTCCGAGGTAATCGTTCGAGCAGAACGACGGGCCCTTCCCTCCCGGCACCGGGCGCACCCGAAGCAGCCCGTCGCGCGCCGCGGCCGCAAGCGCGTCGTCGAGGAAGGCAAGACCGGACGGCGTCTCATGTTTCACGTGAAACCTCCCCGGGCCCCGCTCCGATTCCTTCGCCAGCCGCGCGTTCCGCGCCGTCGTCGACGCCGCCAGCGGGCCGAGCCTTGCCCCGAGCGGCGGGCGTTTCGTCGTCCATGCGGCCCACCGCCAGCGCCTCGTCCGCTACCCCGCCGGGAGCCTTCGCCCCGTGCCCCCCGCCGCCTGCGCCCTCCGCATCCGGCGCTTCCAGCACCTCGTCGATCCGGGTGACCATGCGCCGCAGCCAATCCCGCGCCCGTCGCTCGAGCGTTTCCCGCTTCTCGCGTTCCTCCTCCACGTCGTGCGCCAACGCGATGGCCGCCAGAAGAAGTGCGTTGGGCGGGGCGCCACGTCCTTTCGGGACGAGCTCCGCCAACTTTGCGTTCACCGCCTCCGCGAGCCGCCGCACTTCGCCTTCCGGCGCCGAGCTGACGACGCGGTAACTCTGCCCGGCGACGCGCACTTCCACCGTCCGGCTCATCGCGGCCCGACGCTACCACGGCCGCCAGCCCGCGAGCCGCTTATGCCCCGTCAGCCGACCGGCGACGCGCGCCGCCGATGCCCGACTCGCCACCACGGCCATCCGCGCGCGGCCGCCGTTCGGGGCGTCAGTCCGTCGGCGACCCACCCGTGCCGGCGTCGGTCAGCCCGATGCTGAGGCAAAAGGGATTTCCCGCGCACACCGTGCACGGGATAACGTCATCCTGCCCGATGATGCAGGGCTGACTCGTGGTCGTGCTGGTCGAGCTGGCGCCAAACCCGCAGTTGGGCTGGGGCATGAGGTTGGGGTCCGTGACTCCGAGCGGGAACGAGATGAGGCATCCGGCGCAGAGATCCACGGGGAACTCGAACTCGTTCGATTCGACCGACTGGCCACCGAGTGTCTTGCCGAAAAAGCGCGTGTACGTGATGACGCGCACGATGTTGCCCATCCCCAACGAGCCCCCGTACATCCCCGTCACCATCTGATCGACGATCGTGACGGGCATCGGTGCGTACCCCGGCGTCGTGCCGGTCGAGGGGGGGATCGTCGCGCCGAGGAGCTGCGTGTACGTTCGGATCTGGTTGCCGTCGATATCCGTAATGCGGACGACGGCCCCCTGAATATTCACGTACGACGTCTCCGTTGCGGGCGCCGAAGGATTCCCTTGCGGGACGAGCTGATTGCCGACCAGAAACTCGGCACTGTAGTCTTCGGTGTCGTCGAGTTCGACGTCCAGTCTCCCGTACGAGATCGTCGCTTGCGTCGGGTCACTCGTGTACGTGCACGACTGGCCCGGAGCAATCAGCGGTTGCGCAAGCACGCCGTGGACGAAGACCGTCGTGTCGTCGTGGGTGCACGCCGTCACAATCACCGCGGCCGCCCCTGCCACGAGCAGCGCGCCGAAGACCCCTCCGCAGACGTGCTCGATCGCCTTTGTCCTTCGCATCGCTCGCGCTCCGTCCATGTCGCCCCCGCCATTTCGCGGGAAGCGTTTCGAACGCTCCGAGGAAAGCCTACCCGGCAGCGTTCGAAAGTGCCAAAAACGTGCAAGTAGGGCGAACCGGGCAAGCGCGGTGAGCGGGGCGAGTGGGACAAGTGGGGCCTTGCGGACGGACGCCCACGCGGGCGGGCCGCCTTCCCATCGAGCGCGCGATTCCCGTTGGACGCCCGTCAGACGCCGGCGAAGACCGCGTCGCGCAGCGCGGTGAGCGGGACCCGCTTCACGTGCGATTCTCCCGCGCGGGTCACGATCGGAAGCGCCAGCGTCGATCCGCCGCGCTTCTTGTCGCTGCCCACGAAGGGCCACGCGGCTTGCACCTCGGCGGCGGCGACGCTCGACGGAAGCCCCAGCGCCGCGAGGAGCGCCGCGCTTCGCTCCACGAGGTCGGGTGGCGTGAATCCCATCGCGGCCGTCGCCCTCATCTCGATCACCGTTCCGAGCGCGACGGCCTCACCGTGGAGCCACCGATCGAATCCGCCGTGACCTTCCAGGGCGTGGCCGATCGTGTGACCGAGGTTGAGGAGCGCGCGCGGCCCGCTCTCCCGCTCGTCGTCCCGCACGATTCGAATCTTGGCGTCGATCGCCGCCCGTACGATCGGCCGGAGCGCTTCGACATCGCCCCGCGCGAGCGCCGGAGCGTGCGCTTCGACCTGCGACAAGAGCTTCTCGTCCGTGGCGAGCGCGATCTTCACGACCTCCGCGAGCCCCGCCGCGCGCTCGCGCGCGCTGAGCGTGGAGAGGTGCGCAAGGTCCGCGACGACGGCGCTCGGCTGGTGGAACGCGCCGATGAGGTTCTTGCCCGTACGGTGATCGAAGCCGGTCTTGCCGCCGACCGACGAATCGACCATCGAAAGGAGCGTCGTCGGCGCCTGGACGAATCGAATGCCGCGGAGGAGGCACGCGGCGGCGAATCCTGCGAGGTCGCCCACGACGCCGCCGCCGGCCGCGACCACCAGAGCGTTGCGGTCGACTCGCGCGTCGAGCGCGGCGTCCCACACGGCGGATACCGCGTCGAGCGTCTTGTTCCGCTCGCCGGGCTCGAGGACGACCTCGCGCCACGGCAGACCGACGCGCTCGATCGCGCCCGCGATCGCCGCGCCCCGCGCCGCTTTCACGTTCGCGTCGGTCACCACGACCAGCGAGGACGCCGCGCACCGGCGCACGGCCTCGGTGAGCCTCGCCGGCTCGTCGACGCACACGTCGATCGTGTAGCTCCGCTCCCCGAGCGGCACGAGTAGCGGATCGCGCGCGACCGCACGCGCCACGGCGTCGGCCAGACCGTTCGCGTCGGTCGCGTCCGTCGCCAGGGAAAGGTGGCACTCGGCGTAGGCCGGCGCGCGCAACGCAAGGAGCTCCTTGGCACGCGCGAGCGGATCCGGGCCTGCGAGGTTCGGGCGCGTCGCCAGATCCGGCATGCGCGCGAGGAGGGCCTCGGGCGAAGCCGAGAGGGTCACCACGAGCGCCGCGTCGATCGCGCGGCGCCGCAGGCCGGGAGCGACCAGAGCCCCGCCACCCACCGCGACGACGCGCGGAACGCCCGAGGCGAGGAGCTCGCCGATCAGCGCCGCCTCCCGCGCGCGAAAGGCCGCCTCGCCGTCCCGCCGCCAGAGGTCCGCGATGCGTTCACCCGCCGCTCGCTCGATCTCCGCGTCGGTATCGACGAACGGCACGCCGAGGCGCGCGGCGATGCGCGGACCCGCCGTGCTCTTGCCGGTTCCCATGAACCCGGAGAGGACGACCGGCTTCATCTCAGTACTCCGCGAGCTGGGCGCGGTATCCGTCCACGTTGCGGCGCAGCTCGCGCATCGAATCGCCGCCGAACTTCTCGAGCAGCGCGTCGGCCAGCGTGATGCACACCATCGCTTCGCCGACGACGCTCGCCGCGGCGACCGCGCACACGTCGCTCCGCTCGAAGGCGGCCTCGTAGGCCTCCTTCGTGCGCACGTCGACGCTCGCGAGCGCCTTCTTCAGCGTCGCGATCGGCTTCATCGCCACGCGGCAGACGACCGGCTCGCCGTTCGTGATCCCCCCTTCGAGGCCGCCTGCGCGGTTCGACGGGCGCCAGAACCGGTGCGCTTCGGCGTTGTAGTGGATGGGGTCGTGCACCTCGGAGCCCGGCGTGCGCGCCGCCCCGAAGCCCGCGCCGATCTCGACCCCCTTCATCGCCTGGATGCTCATGAGCGCCTGCGCAAGGCGCCCGTCGAGCTTGCGGTCCCACTGGATGTGGCTGCCGAGACCGGGCATGACGCCGGTCGCCACCACTTCGAAGACCCCGCCGAGCGTGTCGCCCTGGTGCGACGTCTCGCGAATGTGGTCTTTCATCTTCGGCTCGGCGACCGGATCGGCGCACGCGAGCTCGCTCGCCCGCGCGCGTGTGCGGATCTCCCCGAGCGAGAGCTCGCCGAGCGACTCCGCGTCCACCTTGCCGATCGACACGACGTGCGCGAACACATCGATTCCGACCGCGCCCAGGAGCTTGCGGCACACGCTGCCGACCGCCGTTCGCGACGCCGTCTCCCGGGCGCTCGCCCGCTCGAGGATGTCGCGCAGATCCTGCCGATCGTACTTCAAGCCCCCGGCAAGGTCCGCGTGGCCGGGGCGCGGGCGGGTCAACGCTTCGGGCGTTGCGGGCAGCGGGGCGGGCGACATCCGCGTAAGCCAATTCTCGTAGTCGCGATTCGTGATCGACATCGCGATCGGCGAGCCGAGGGTCTCTCCCCCGCGCACGCCGGCGACGAACTCCACGCGGTCCGTCTCGATCTTCATTCGCCCGCCGCGCCCGTAGCCCTTCTGGCGGCGCGCGAGCTCCCCGTCGATATCTTCCGCAAGCAGCGGGAGCCCGGCCGGAACGCCTTCGACGATCGACGTCAAACGCGGCCCGTGCGACTCCCCCGCCGAAACCCAACGAAGGCGCGACATGTCGGCGGTACCGTAGCGGAGCGCCGAGCGTCGGACCACCGGACGCCCGCAAAAGCCGGCCGGCGTCGGACCACCGCACGGCCCGCGAAAGCCCCCCCAAGACCGCGCACGCGGCCGCGCTATATTCGGGCTTCACCCATGCGTGCGCCGCTCTCGTTCCGCAAATACGAAGGCCTCGGGAACGACTTCTTGGTCGTCGACGCCGCGTCGGAGGATGCGCTCCCGCCCGCGCGCGTGACCGCGCTCTGCGATCGCCGCTTCGGGGTCGGCGCCGACGGCGTGCTGCTCGTCCTTCCCCCGCGGAGCGCGGGGAGCGCGGCCACGATGCGCGTCGTGAACGCCGACGGCTCGGTGCCGGAGATGTGCGGCAACGGAGTGCGGTGCGTCGCGCTGCACCTCGCGCGGCAGCGCGGCCTGCGCGAAGGCGTGCTCACGATCGACACCGACGCCGGACCGCGCGAATGCGCCGTGCACGACGACGGCGACACCGGCAAGGTGACGGTCGACATGGGCGTCATTCGCGTGCTCGGCGAGCGCACGGTCCATGTCGACGGTCACCCGATCGCGCTCCTGCTCGCCGATGCGGGGAATCCACACGCGATCCTCTTCGGCGCGTTCGCGCGGTCGGACGTCGAGCGGATGGGACCCCGGCTCGCGACACATCCGGCGTTCGCGCGCGGATCGAACATCGAGTTCGCGCGCGTCGACGCCGGCGGAATCGATCTCGTGGTCTGGGAGCGCGGCTGCGGGATCACACTCGCATGCGGCACCGGCGCCTGCGCAACGGCGGCCGTCGCCTGCGCGACGGGGCGCGCGGAGGTCGATCGGCCGATCGCGGTTCGCCTGCCGGGCGGCACGCTCGACATCACGATCGCGCGTGACGGCCGCGCCACGATGCGCGGCCCCGCGAAGTTCGTGTTTTCCGGCGAAGCCTCTCTCTGAGAGGGAGAGACGAGAAGGGGAGACAGGGAGGGGAGAGGAGAGGCGCGATCAGTTCTCGACGATCGTGCCGATCGAGTCGCCGAGCACGACGCGCTTGATGTTGCCGCGCGTGGCCATCTTGAAGACGCGGATGGACATGTTGTTGTCGCGGCAGAGGGTGATCGCCGTCGAGTCCATGACGCCGATGCGCTCTTGCAGGAAGTGGTCGAACGTCATGCGCGGAACCATCTCCGCGGTCGGGTCCTTCACGGGATCGCGCGTGAAGACGCCCTCGACCTTCGTGGCTTTGCAGAGGCAGTCCGCGTGGATCTCCATCGCGCGGAGCGCGGCGGCGGTATCGGTCGAGAAATACGGGTTGCCGGTCCCCGCGGCGAAGATGACGACGCGGCCCTTCTCGAGGTGCCGGATCGCTCGCCGCCGGATGTACGGCTCCGCGACCTGGCGGATCTCGAGGGCGGTCATGACGCGCGTCGGGACGTTGGCCTTCTCGAGCCAATCTTGCATCGCGAGTGCGTTGATCACCGTCGCGAGCATGCCCATGAAGTCGCCCTGGGCACGATCCATCCCGCTGCTCGCGCCTTTGAGCCCGCGAAAGATGTTGCCGCCGCCGACGACGATGCCGATCTGCACGCCGAGCGCGTGGACTTCGGCGAGCTCCGACGCGGTCGCGCGAATGACTTCGCCGTCGATGCCGAACCCGCCGTCACGCCCGCAGAGCGCCTCACCGCTCAATTTCAGTACGATTCGCTTGTAGCGAATCCCCGGATCGAGGGGAGGGGGAGCGATCGTCTCGTCGTCGCGCTCGTCGGCAGGGCGCATTCGAAGGGGACGATTACTCTCGCGGCTCCTCATGCGCAATGGCCAAAAGACGCTCCTCGAGCTTATCGACGAGCTGCTCGGCGCCTTGCGCCCGGGCGACGAGTGCGGCCAGCCTCGCTTGCCCCTCGTCGAGCGGCGGCCACGCTCTCGTAGCCTCGGCCTTCACCTCGGTCCGCGTGCCGGCGTCGGCGCTGGCCCCAGCCTCGGCGCCGGTCCCAGCCTCGGTGGGATCGCTTGGCGCGTCGAGCTCGAACCAGACGCGGAGCCATGCGGCATACATGCGCTCTTCCTCGTCGCGCGACGATTCGAGCTCGCTCGCCAGGATTTCACCCGCCTCGTCATCGCCTCGCTCGAGGATCGCTTTGACGAGCACGTTCAGCCGGTAGAGGTCGGCCTCGCGATGACCGATGCGGGGCATTGCGCGGAGCTCCGCGATGACGCGATCGCGCCCCGCGGCCGTCCCTTTCGCGCGGTCGATGTCGGCTTCGACGACGGCGCGCAGACGATCGGCCCGCCCTCCCTGCATGAACGCGGGAATGCCCGCGAGCGCGAGCGTGGCTGCGGCGGGATCGCCGTCCGCGACGAGGTTGGCCGCGGTGCCGAGCGGCGTCGAGAAGAGGCGCCCGAGGATGGGCACCTGCTGCCGCCTGCGCCCCAGCATGCTGCGAAGGACCGTCGTCCCCGTTCGCGCCGTCCGAAGCTCGCGCCCGAGGCGCGCTTCTTCCGCGCGCAGGATGGCCGCGAAGATCGCCGCGGTCACCGAACAGAAGAGGACGACGACTGCCACGAGGGCTGCGGCCGACGCCTGGCTATGCGAGAGCGTGACGTACGCCCGCACGAGAGCCGCGAAGGCGCAGCCGAAGATCGCGGTGCAAGCGGCGACGCGCGCCGGGGTCGCCACGACCGGCACGCGCGTGGCGCGCGGGTCGTGCAGGCCGCTGAGACTCGGGGGGCCGGCTTCCTCGGACATCGACGTTTCCCGTGGACGTTTCTACCACGCGCGGGGTGGGTCGCCCGCGCGCGCGGAGCGGTTCTCCGTTCTCTGGCGCGGCGCGGGCGTGTCGTAGTACTCGAGAGGCATGCGGGCTTGGATCGCTCGAGCGGCGGTCGTTACGTCGTTGGGAGCGCTGGCGTCGGGATGCAAAGGATCGCAAGGGGAGAGCACGGCGGCTCCACGCGCGGACGCGACCGCGGCGGCGTCGAGCGCGCCGGATCCCGCGTCGCAGGTCCTCGCCCGGGTCGGTGACCGCACGATCACGCTCGCGGACTACACCGCGGCGCTCCAGCACATGGACCAGTTCGACCGGCTCCGCTTCCAGGCGCCGGACCGCCGCAAAGAGCTCCTGCACGAGATGATCGACGTGATGCTTCTCGCGGACGAAGCGCGCCAGCGCGGCTACGACAAGGATCCGCAAGCCGAAGAGGAGATGCGCCAGATTCTCCGCGACGCGGTGCGGGAGAAAGCGCGGCGGACGGCGCCGGCGCCCGCGGAGATCTCCGCGGCCGAAGTGGCGGACTATTACCAGGCGCACAAGGCCGACTTCCACGATCCGGAGCGACGGCGCGTCTCGGCGATCGTGCTTGCGAGCGCGGCTGCCGCGGCGCAGGCGCTCGAGGCGTCGAAGGCGGCGAAAGACGGAACCGCATGGGGAGAGCTCGTACGGAGCCGGTCGGTGGATCCCCAGGCGCACAACGGTGCTCCGGCGGACCTCGCGGGGGATTTGGGGTTCGTCAATCCGCCGGGGGACCCGCATCCGGCCAACCCGCGTGTGCCCGAGGAGGTGCGCGCCGCCGTGTTCGAAGTGGAGCACGTCGGGGATGTGTTGCCGCGCGTGGTGAAGGGCGCGGCGGACGGGAAGACGCAGTTTTATGTCGTGAAGCTCGCGTCGAAGTCCGACGCGCACGATCGGTCGTTGCAGGATGCCGAGCGGAGCATCCGCGTGAAGCTGGCGCAGGACAAGGCCGACCAGGCGGAGGCGCAACTCACGGTGGATCTGCGCAAGCAGTACCCGGTGACGATCGATGAAGCCGCGCTGGCGCAGGTCCGTGTCGCGCCTCCGAGGGACGACGCCGGCAATCCGTGAGAACACCCCGCAGCGTCAAGGAGAGGCGACGCGTTTCGAAGGGTACGCAACGCGGCGTCGAGCGAAGGCGACGCGCATCCGAAGCGACGCGGGGGGGTGCCGGACGAAGGCGAGGGGCATCCGACGGAACGCGACGCAGTGTGTGACGAAAGGCGACGCGGTTCCAAAGGAGCGCGACGCGGTGTCGAGCGATGACGGTGCTCAACATCCTTTCCGAGGCGATCCCCAAGCAGGCGTGAGCCATCGCCGCTCCGAGCGAAGGGTCGGTGGAGACGAGAGGCCGACGATGAAGGGGACTCGCTCCCAAGCGAGCCTCGTCACGCATCGCCGCCGCGTGCTATCTGCCCGCCACGATGACGGCCGAGTGGGACGATTGGCGCTGGCAGCTCCGCAGCGCGATTAGCTCGGTCGACGACCTGACTCGCGCGCTGCCGCTGACCTCGCGCGAGCTCGCCGGCGCCAAACGCGCCGAGCACCAGGGCCTGCCCATTCGGATCACGCCGTATTACCTGAGCCTCATCGACCCGAACGACCCGGCCTGTCCGGTGCGCCGCCAGTGCGTTCCGGACGCGCGCGAGGACGAGACGGTGCCCGGCGACCTCGTGGACCCCCTCGGCGAAGTCGCGCACGAAGTCGCCCCGCACCTCGTGCAGCGGTACCCCGATCGCGTCCTCCTTCTCGCGACCGATCGCTGCGCCGTGTACTGCCGCTTCTGCACGCGTTCGCGCATCGTCGGCGGCGGCGAAGGCGCCGTCTCCGTCGAAGCCCTGCAGCCGGCGATCGCGTGGCTCCATGCGCACCCCGAAGTGCACGACGTCATCGTGAGCGGAGGCGACCCCCTGGCGATGGGCACCGATCGCCTCGTCCGCCTCGTCGCGGCGGTTCGCGACGTGCCGAGCGTCGAGACGATCCGCCTGGCGACGCGCGTGCCCGTCACGCTGCCGATGCGCATCAGCCCCGAGTTGCTCGACGCGCTGAAGCCGTTCCACCCGCTCTGGGTGATGACGCACTTCAATCACCCGAAGGAGCTCTCGCCGGCGGCGATCGCCGCGTGCGAGCGCCTCGCCGACAGCGGCTTTCCCGTCATGAACCAAACCGTGCTCCTGGCCGGCATCAACGACGACGCCAAGACGCTGGAGGCGCTCTTTCGCGGTCTGGTTCGCGCGCGGGTTCGTCCCTATTACTTGCTCCAGACCGACCCCGTCCGGGGCACCTCGCACCTCCGCACGCCGCTCTCGCGGGGCGTCGAGCTGATGGAGGCGCTCCAGGGCCGCCTGTCGGGCATCGCCCTGCCGAAGCTGATCTGCGATACGCCCGGCGGCCTCGGCAAGGTGCCTCTGGGCCCCGATTACGTCGTCGCGCGCTCTCCGGGGAGGACGTCGCTGCGCACCTTCCGCGGCGACCCTGTCGAATACGTCGATCCCCCGGCGGGATTGGATTGACGGCCTCTACGGCCTTTCCTTAGCCTGCGAGGCTCATCTTGGGCTCCCACCGCCGCCGCCTCCTCATCGTACTGCTCGCCGCGTCGACGGCGTCGTTCGAGCGCGTTCCGGCTTATGCGGCGCCGCTCCCCGCACCGCCGGCGCCCGCGGCCGATACCGGCGAGCTCGCGGCGGCCGACGCGGCGGTTCGCGCCAAGGACTGGGCCTCGGCCCTCATGCACTTCCAGGCCGCGCTCGCGGCGGCGCCATCGGCCCGCGCCGCCCTGGGAGCCGCCGACGCGCTCTACCGGCTCGGGCGCCTGGGCGACGCGTACGAGGCGTACGGCGAGGCCCAGCGGACGTACGGTCCCAAGTTCTCGTTCGCGGACAAGAGCGCCGTCGCGTCGCGTCTCGCGGAGCTCGGTCCGAAGACGGGATGGCTCTCGATTCGCGTCGGCGAACCCGGGGCCGACGTGACGATCGACGGCAAGCCGTTCGGCACATCGCCGGTGCCCGCGCTCGTGCGCGTCGCGACGGGTTCGCACGACGTGGCCGTGACGAAGACGGGCTTCGCGCCGTTCGCGGCGAAGGCCGAGGTCACCCCCGACGGCAAAGCCGTGGTCGACGTGAATCTGGCCGCGGTGCCGACGCAGGCCCATCTCGTCGTGCGATCGAGCGGGATCGACTCGCTGCGTGTTCTGGTCGACGGGGTCGACGTCGGCGCGACGCCGTGGGAAGGCGACGTCGCGCCGGGGCCCCACCAGATCACCGGTCGGAGCTCGAAGGCCGCCGCTCCGGCGCAGCCCATCAACGTCGCGGCGGGGAGCCAGACGGCGGTGGACCTCGCGCCCGCGAGCACGGCAGCGCACCTCGTTCTGCACACGAGCGACGGCAAGGGCCTCATCACCGTGGACGGCGTCGCGGCGGGCGAGGGCGCGTATTCGGGCGACGTCACGTCGGGCGAACACACGTTCTCGGTGACGCGCGACGGCTTCAAGCCCGCGACGAAGACCGTGACGCTCGGCGCGAACGAGACGTGGGCCGAGACGGTGACGCTCGAGCCCATCACGGTGACCGTGACGACGACGGCGAGCGGCGAACGTCCGTACGAGGGCGTCTACGGCGGGTTCGGGCTCGCGGGTGCGCTCGGCGTCGGCGGGCAGGGGACCGAGCTCGAAACGAACTGCGACACGCTCGGCGCGACCTCGTGCGACACGCCTTCCCCGACGGGCGGCGCACTCTTCGGGTACGTCGGGTACACGTGGAATCCGGTGGGCTTCGAAGTGATGCTCGCCGGGATCGCCGATCAGACGCAGCAGGAGGCGCACTTCAACGGCACCGGCGGCACGAGCGGGAACCTGCCGTTCTCGGATCCGGCGCGCGACGAGAAGTTCAACTTCGTGCGTGTCGGCGGCATCGGCGCGATCCGCGTGCGCGCATCGACGCAAGGGCGCCTCTGGCGGCTGACAGCCGCGGGCGGCGTGGGCGTCTCGTACCGCCAGATCTGGATGGCGCGGCGCGCGACCGCCACGGACGGCTCTGGCCGCATCGACGGCTACTTCCCGAGCAGCGAGGGCTACGCGTCGCCCGCGTTGACGCTCGAAGGCGCCTTCCAATACCGCCTCTCGCAGACCATCGCGATCTCCTTGGGTCTCGAGATGTGGGCCGACAACGCGAGCATCGGCGGGGACGTCGCCTCGCCGCCGAGCCCCGGGCACGCGCTCGTTGCCGCGGGGAACCCAACGCCCGCGCCCATCCCGACGCCCGAGTACCACTACGCGACGGGCCCGCAGGTGTTTCTGCTTCCTTTCATCGGAATGCAGTTCGGTCCCTGAGCTCCGCGCGCGAGGTGGGGCGGACGCCAAGCCGCCAAGCCGCCAAAAGAAGAGACGGAGCGCCAAGCGAGGAACCCAACCTCTCGCTTGGCGTCTTGGCGGTCCCCTTCTCGCTAACGACGGATCACGGCCCCGCGTCGCCCGCGTCGGCGGTCCCGGCGTCGCTTGCCTGGCCGCTCGCGTCCGTGCTCGCGGCGTCGCCGCCCGCATCTTGTGAACCCACGCCGACGCTGGTCGCCGCGTCGCTCTCCGCCGTCCCTGCGTCGGGCGGTCCGCCCACGCCGCCGGTCCCGGCTTCCGGAACGGGCGGGAAGAGCGTCGCCGCGTCTTCGAGCGGCAGCGGCTCCGCCGCATCGGCTTCCACGCCGCAGCGGACCACCGCACTCACCGGCACGTCCGGCGGGACCGTCTGGCCTGCCTGGAGGGCGAGTGCGCCCGAGGTCAAGATCGCGTTGCGCAGATCGGTGCAGGGCTGCCCGCAGATCCGGATGCGGCCGTTCGCGTCGATGTTCCACCCGTTCGCCGTATTTTGCGTCGCGGCGCTGCACCCGGTGTCGACGGCGACGTCGACCGGGCCGGGCCCGATCGGCGAGCCTGGCGGCGGCGGCTGCTGGTACATCACGTCGATCTGCTCGGGATTCGTCACTCCTTCCGGCAGCTCGTAGAGGCAGCTGCCGAGCCGCTCGACGACGTTCTCGAAGTTCCCGAGAACCGTCGACGCCGTCTGGGACGTCGCGTCGATGACCGTCACCGCTTGCGGCAGGTCGGTCTGCATTTGCTGGTAGAAGGGGAGCGTGATGGTCGGCCCGTCGTGGGCGTCGTCGTCGAGCACGACGAAATACGTCTGCATGCTCGGCTTCGCCGAGTAGGCCGCGAGGGCTTTGCTCTCGAGCGCCTGAAGCGGCGAGTCCGCGGGGGGAACGAGCGGGCAGTCGTTGCCGGTCTCTCCGGCATCGGCCCCGGCGTCGTTCTCGCTTGCGGCGAGCGGGACCGGGACACGGTTCAGGAAGAACATCGCCGCGGCCACGGCCGGGATCTCGTTGACCTGGTTCACGTAGCTGGCGACTTCGGCGTACGCCCCCGTGTCGAGGCGCATCGCCGCCCCGAGGTCGAGGTGAAGCGGATTGGCCGTCGTATCGCCGGGCGCCATCCACGCCATCAGCTTGTTCGCGATCGCGGGCTGCGCGGCCGCCGCCAGGTTGAAGCCGAGTTGGGGGTTCGTGAACGACGTGGCGATGCCGCCGTCGGGGTCGAAGCCCGTGCACTCGCTGTCGAGATGCGGCAGATACGTGAATGCCGCCGTCGTTTGCTTGAAAATCGGATCCGTCAGCGAAAGACCCAGCGCCGTTGCGTACCCCTGCATGCCGAACGCGGCGTGCATCGCGGCCGAGTCGTCCATCACCATGTACATCGCGCTCGGCGCGGGTGTCAGCGGGAAGCCGACGTTGCACTTGCCGTCCGTCGTCGTGCCGCCGTCGGGGAGGTTCGGCGTGAAGCCGCCGCCGTCGGCGAGCATCGAGGGTACGTTCTGCTGGCCCGCGCAGAGCGGGAGGAGCGGTGGCTTCGACGGGCACCCGCTCGCGGCTTCGATCGCGCTGATCGTGTGGTACGTCAGCGTGCCCGTCGAAGGGGCAGGAGGGGGCGTCGTCGCGTTCTTCGCGAGATCGCAGAGACCGGGCGCCAAGGTGAACTCCGTGCCGTCGGCCGAGACCGTGAAGCCCTCGTCCGGATCCTGGTTCAGGATCTCCTGTTCGCCGCCGTTCGACACGACCCGCACGTACGCGGTTCCCGCGGCGTTCTGCTGCCAGGTGTAGTCCTGGTAGAAGATGCGCACGTTGAGCCCGGGCAGCGTCGCCAGGCGCGGATCCCCGAACGTGTACGTGCAATCCGAACCGGCGGTCGTCGCGTCGGAAGGCCCCGTGCTCGCATCGTTGCCGCTTCCCGCGGCGACCGGCAACGCGGGGAGTCCATCCGAGAAGCACCGGCTCGGGTCGAAGCACAAGTCGGTTCCGTCGACGAGCGACGGCGTGAAGTCGACGAGCTTGCCGGCATTGGCGACGGGATCTTGCGTCGTGAGGTCGACGCAGCGCGACGCCGCGCACGACGTCTCGGTGGCGACCGACCCCGCGCCCGAGCAGTCCGTGTTGAAGCACGAGAAGCTGAGCGGCATCGGCAGAAAGAGCGTGTGACCGCCGACGAAGGTCTGGATCGAACGGCGCAAGACGACGGGGCCGTTGGGGGCGTTGACGTTGGCGGTGTCCGGGCAGTTGCCCGATCCCGCCGTCGCCGAAGACCCCGTGTAGCCACGGAGCGTCACCGTCACGACCGTGTTCGGCGACTCGCCCGCGACGACGCCGAGCGTCCGCGGGAGCTCGACCTGCCCGTCGTAGACCGACACGTATTCGCAGAACTTCGTGGCGCCTTCCGCCGTCACGTCGAGCTCGATCGTCTGGAGATCGCGCGGCACCTGCACCTGCGACAGCGCGCCCGGCACGAGCTCCGTCGGCTTGGTGCTCGAGCACCCCGTGGCGCACGCTACGCCGCCAACGAGCGTGACGACCGCCGTGCACGCAATGGCTTTGAGGCTTTTTCTTCGCATCGTCCTCTCCGTGAAAGCCTCTCCGTCAGAAACGGATGCCGTGGTGCGCCGTCGTGATGCCCGGCGTGATGTCGCCCACGAAGGGGTTTGCGTCGGTCGGCTTGAAGATGAAGTAGCCCGCGACGATGCCGCCGGTCACGACGACGAGCGTTCCGACACCCCAAGCGACCCAGTTGGTGGTCACTTCATGGTTCAGCGGGACGTTCACGTCGCGCGTCTGGTCGTCCGCGACGAAGACTTCCGTCGAGTACGTCTGGTAGCCGTTCTTGCGCACGACGAGCTGGTGGCCCCCGGTGCTGGAGACGACGCCTTCGTACGTGCCCCCGCCCACTTCCGTGCCGTCGAGCAAGATGTCCGCTCCGTCGGGGGCGACGACGTGCAGGCGACCGAAGTGCCTCTCTTGCGAGAGCGTGAGCACGAGGTTCATCGGCTGCTTGTACTGGACGTCGACGGTCTCGCTCACGGCGACGAATCCCGGCGATCGCGCCTCGATCGTGTGCCGCTCGGCGCTGATTGCGCCCTTGAAAGGCGCGGGGCCGACGTCACGCCCGTCGACGTAGATCGTCGCGTTCGTGACGCCGCCGACGCTGACGCTGACGAGCGCGGTCTTGCTCGTGGGATCGAGCTTGAACGCGATCGGCGTCGTGGTCCCCGACGCGACGTCCACGTTCTGCACGCCGTCGACGAAGCCGGGCTTCGTCAGCTTGAGCACGTGCTTGCCCACGTCGATGCGGACAGGCGCCGCGAACGGCGTCTTGCCGGCCGTGTAGTCGTCCACGAGGAGCGTGGCGTCGTCCTCGTTCGCGGTGACTTGGACCGTCGTCACGAACTGCTGCACGATCGCGATCGCGTTCTTCAGCTCTTGCACTTCGGAAGCCGAAATCTGCGAGGC
>DATHQY010000321.1:0-5605 GCA_035482215.1 Polyangiaceae bacterium
ATCCCGCCGGCGCGCACGAGCTCTTCGTGCGTGCCTTCCTCGACGATGCGCCCCTCGTCGAGCACGACCACGCGATCGCAGCGCGAGGCCGCGGCGATGCGGTGGGTCACGAGGAGCACCGTACGCCGCGCGGCCTGCCGCTCGATGGCCGCGAGGATCGCCGATTCGGTCTTCGTGTCGACCGCCGAGAGCGGATCGTCCAGAATGAGAATCTTGGGCTCCCATACGAGCGCGCGCGACAGCGCGATTCGCTGCTTCTGGCCGCCCGAAAGCTGCACGCCGCGCTCGCCCACGACCGTGTCGAACCCCTCGGGCAGCGAGAGTGCCTCCTCGAGCACCTGCGCTTCGCGGGCCGCGTGGCGGATCTTGTCCTGCGCCTCGGGCGCGTCCGGATCGTCGAGCGAGAAGCCGACGTTGCGCGCCACCGTCGTCGAGAAGAGGAACGCGTCCTGCTGCGCGTAGCCGATCGACGATCGCAGCGCTGCGAGCGGCAGCTCGCAGACGTCGACCCCGTCGATACGTACCGTCGCCGGCGGCGTCGGCAAAAGGCGCGCGAGGAGCATCGCGAGCGTCGTCTTTCCAGAGCCGGTTCGACCGACGATCGCGAGCGACTGGCCCGGCGCGACGCGCAGGCTCACGTCGTCCAGAACGCGCCGGTTGCCGTAGGAAAAAGCCAGATGATCGACCGTGAGCGAGCCGCCGACGTGCTTGGGCGCCCGGCGCGGACCGTCGACCACTTCGGGCTCGGCATCGTAGATGTCACGCAGCCGAACGATGCCGGCGCGCCCGCGCTGCACGATGCTGAGGACGAAGCCAATCGCGATCATCGGCCAGGTCATGCGCGCGAACGCGCTCCAGAACGCGAAGAACGCGCCCTGCGAAATCCCGCCGTGCGCCTCGCCGCGCAGCAGCAGGGACGCGCCGTACCAGAAGAACACGAGCGTCCCGATCGCCGCGACGGACCCGATCGTCGGGCCGAACGAGCCGCGGATGCGTGCAAGCGCAAGGCTCGCCCTCAGGTATTCCTGGTTCGTGCGCTCGAAGCGCGCCCGCTCCCGCTCTTCCAGCGCGAAGCTTCGCACGACGCGCACGCCGGCGAGGTTCGCCTGGAGCACGTCGCTCATACGGCCGAGCGCGGCCTGGTTCTCCCGCATGCGCGTGTACATGCCGCGCGAGACGCGGCGCGAGATGAGCGTGACGAGCGGCAGGTTGAGCAGGCACGCGATGGTGAGCTTGACACTGAGGCCGAGCATGATCTGCAGCGCGCTCGCGAACGCGAAGACGACGCCGAAGACGTTGAGAACACCGAAGCCGAGCAGCATGCGCACCTGCTGCAAGTCGCTCGTGGAACGGCTCATGATCTCGCCGACGGGCATCTTTCGGTAAAAGGCCGTCCCGAGCTGGTGGAGCTTGTGAAGGAGCTCGACGCGGAGCTCGTACTCGGCGTCGCGGCCCGCGTTGAACAGGTACCAGCGGCTGCCCATGCGCGCGGCGAAGGCCACAATCGCGAGGCCGAGGATCACGGCCGCCGGTTTCCACGCCCCCGCAGGGTTGCCTTCGAAGATCGCGTCGATCGCGGCCTTCGACTGCATGTCGATGCGATTGCGCGCGAGCTCGAACGCGGCAAGCGCGAGCGTGCCCGCGACGAATTGACCGGCGTGACGGCGGAACTGACCGCGCAGAGTCGTCGGATAGCGAGGGGCGGAGGCGGGGGGTGCGGGGAGGGTTTCGGTCGTCAAAGAAGCTCTCGATCGTCGAGAGGTACCGATGCTTTGGCACTGCGATCGGTTGTCCCTTACGAGCGCACGGGAAGCGGCTTGCGGTGCGAGCTCGACAGAACCGGACGGTAGCGGCCTTGCGCGTGGGTCGTGAGGTTTTTCACCTCCAAACGAACGGCCAGAAGTCCCAGCATCACGCGCGCTCCCCCTTTTCCGTCGAGCTCCTGAACCACGCCGACTTTGCCTGAAAAAGGCCCTTCGAGCACGCGAACTCGCGATCCGCGTTCGATAGGTAGGGAGGAGTCGTTCTTGCTCCCGATGGCGCGCAGCGTGCGCCGCCGGAAGATGGCGCGCGGCGCCGCCTTCATGTCGTCGGATTTTGCCGCGCGCGACGAGGCGTCCGCCGGGACGTCGCTCTCGAGCTCCCCTTCCGCGTCGACCTCGAGATCGCGCCGCTCCTCGCGTGCGCGCGCGTTCGCCCGCCGGTTCGGCGGCGTGGAGCAGGACGTGCGGCGCTCCCGCTCTTCTTCCCGGCCGGCGGTCTCATGGCCTCCGCGATGCTTCGCGCGGAGACGGACCGCAGCATTCCCACCCTTTCGCAGATGCGACTCGCGGGAACCGCGGCTCTTGTCGCCCGCTTCGCCGTCCGCATCGCCGGCCAAAAGCTCGTAGACACCAGCCAGGGCGGCGAGCGCGTCCTCCAATTGCTCGTCCAGGAGCGCGGCGTGCTCCAGCGCGAGATCGCGCTCAACCGACCATCCGATCCAGAGTGGCCGGCCGTCCGTCACACCGCCCGCGAACCGGCGACGCAAATCGTCCATCGACAGGTGGGGGGCCTGAAGCGGTGCGTCATCGTTTCCCAGCTGCACGACGAACTGCTCCGGCAAGGCTTCGAGCGCCGCCGACAGCGAAAGAGCGTGGGCCGCGTCGGAAAGGCGGGCGTCGGCCCGCCGGACGTGCGCCGGGGTCAGCTCCAGGCCCGCGCGGACACCGCCCGCCGCGACCCCCAAAACGAGGGCCGCCCGCGCGTCCCGAAGGTTCGTGCCCGGGCGGACGAAGAACGCGGACGCACCGGCCGGCTCGTCGACACAAAAGACGTCCAGTGGAAGGCCGCTCGCTTGAAAGCGCATCGCGACGCCACGGGCCCACGCTCCGAGCCGCCTGTGCAGGTCCTCGCGCCCCATCTCCGACGCGGCGCCGAAGTCTTCGCGGCAAAGCCCGAGCGATGTACCGGCCGAGCCGGGGCGTCGGAGAGGCGCAGCGGGGGGCTGAGGCGCGCGAGACATCGAGAGCGGCGCGAGCGGGCGCAGAGAGCGCGCGCACGGTCAAGAACGTTTGCGCGACGGATGGAGGCTTGTCAATCGCCCGTAAGTGCTGGAGCGCGGAGCGCCGAACGTGCTACGCCTGCCGCTCGCGGAGCATCTTACAGGAGCGCCTGTGCCTCGAACGACCAAGCCCCGCGCGACCGCCAAGAAGACGCGACCACCCACCAAGTCCGCGGGATCGCGCCGATCCCGGGTGGAGGCCGCGTCCACGGAGACTGCAGGCCCTTCCGCGGAGGGGACGGGGGAGCTTGAGGAGCGCTCGGAGGCCGAACCGGCGGATGGCGAGGCGCTCGATGCGGATGCGTCGCTGAACCGCGACCGCCAGAGCAACGAGGAAGAAGACGACAAGGAGGCGGACCTCGCGCCCGACGAGAGCGAGACGGACCACGAGGCCGGCACGTCGAGCGACGACGAGCCCGCGGCGTCGCGTTCCGAAAGGGAGAGCGACGGCGACAGCGGAGGCGGGTCGATCGAGCGATTCGACGCGCTCTCGGCGTACTTGCGCGAGGTGCAACGCCATCCGCTGTTGACGCCGGAAGAGACGCAGAAGCTCGCGGTGGCCTTCGTGGAGAAGCAGGACGCGGCGACGGCAGCGAGGCTCGTCACCGCGAACCTGCGTCTCGTGGTGAAGATCGCGTACGAGTACCGCCGCGCGTACCGCAACATCATGGATTTAATCCAGGAGGGCAACATCGGCCTCATGCAGGCCGTGAAGCGCTACGATCCCTACCGCGGCGTGAAGCTCTCTTCGTACGCCGCGTGGTGGATTCGCGCGTACATCCTGCGGTTCATCCTGAACAACTGGCGTCTCGTCAAACTCGGGACGACCCAAGCGCAGCGCAAGCTTTTCTTCAATCTCCGAAAGAAGCGCGCGGAGCTCCAGGCCCTCGGCATCGATCCGACCAACGCCGAGGTGGCCAAGCAGCTGAACGTCCCCGAGAGCGAAGTCGCCGAGATGGACGTTCGCCTGCAATCCAGCGAAAAATCGCTCGATGCCCCGATCGGAGACGGCGAGGGGCGCGCCACGGCGAAGATCGACACGATGCCGAGCCTGGTCGAAGGGCCCGAGGCGCTCATGGCCGACAGCGAGCTCGCCGGGCTCCTGAAAGAGAAGCTCGCTTCGTTCCGCGAGACGCTCGTCGGCAAGGACAAGGAGCTCGCCATCTTCGACGAACGCCTGGTCTCCGACGAGCCGCTCACGCTCCAGGAACTCGGCGATCGCTTCGGTATCTCGCGCGAACGCGTGCGGCAGCTCGAGCAACGCCTCACCGGACGCCTCCGCGAGTACCTGCGCGAGTCGATGGGAGACGCCGTCGAGGTCGCGTGACCGCGGGCACGCTCTTCGTCGTCGCCACGCCGATCGGCAACCTGGGCGACATGACCGCGCGCGCGGTCGACACGCTGCGCTCGTGCGATCGCATCGCGGCTGAAGACACCCGCCGCACGCGCCAGCTCCTCACCCATTTCGGCATCGGCGGCAAGCCCGTCGACCGGCTCGACGCCCATGCGACCCACGACGACGTCGGTCGCATCGCGGCGCACCTCGCGCAGGGCGAACGGGTGGCGCTCGTCACGGACGCGGGGACGCCTGCGGTCAGCGATCCGGGCGACGCGCTCGTGCGGGCGGCGATCGCACAAGGAACGCCGGTCGTGCCCATTCCCGGAGCGAGTGCGATCCTCGCGGCGCTCGTGGCCAGCGGTCTCGCCGGCAACGGGCACTTTCGGTTTCTCGGATTCCTCCCCCGCGACGGCACCGAGCGCCGCGCTGCGCTGGCGCTCGCGGCCGAGACGGCGGAGACGGTGGTGTTGTTCGAGGCGCCAGGACGGATCCGCGCGACGCTCGCCGAGATCGCCGACGCCACGCCCTTACGCGCCGTCTGCGTCGCGCGCGAGCTCACGAAGCTGCACGAAGAGCTCATGCGGGGCACGTGCGCGGAGCTCGCCCGCGACGAGCGTAAATGGATCGGCGAGATCGCGATCGTGCTCGGTCCTCATGCGCCGAGCGATCGCGAAGCCCGCGTGGATGACGACGCGCTCGATGCGCGGATCGACGGCGAGCTCGCGCGCGGCGAGCACGCGCGCACCGTGGCCGACCGCCTGGCGGCGTGGAGCGGCCGCCCGAGGCGGGACGTGTACCAGCGTGTCGTCGCACGCAAGCGTCGATAGGGCGCGGACGATCGCTCGCGCTCCACTTACTCGAGTGCCAACGCTTCGCTGTTGCGCTGGGGGGGAGCCAGCGGCGACGCCGACGAAGGGCCGTTAACTCACCCACCGGAGCGCGAGGCTCGTGGGCCGAGGCGGGTCCTTCTCACTGATTCCGTCGGGATAGACGAGCGAAGCGCAGTCGCCGAATCCGAGGCGGATCAACCGGAGAAATTCTTGGCCGCGGGACACGGCGACATGGGTTCGCCACGGGCTGTGCCCGAACTCGGGCTCGAGGGCGGAATGAAGCGCCAACTGCGCGTAGCCCCAGCCGATGAATTGCCGTATCGCGCGCAAGATGTGCGCACGGCCTCGGACGGTCAGCGTCACCGTTCGCTTGCGCGTGTCGTTGGTCACGAC
>DATHQY010000322.1:0-3928 GCA_035482215.1 Polyangiaceae bacterium
CTGCCTGATCATCCGCAGCTCCAGCTCGACTCGCTGCACGAGCAGGACGACGCGCCCGTCCCCGGGCTCACGCACCGGTACGTGGACAAGGCGCTCTTTCTGCCGCTCGACACGTGCCCCGTGTACTGCCGCTTCTGCACACGGTCGTACGCCATCGGGCTCGATACCGACGAAGTGGAGAAAGTGCATCTGCGGCCGAACGAAGAGCGCTGGCGGCGCGCGTACCAGTACATCGCGTCACGGCCCGAGCTCGAGGACATCGTGATCAGCGGGGGCGACGCGTATCAGCTCCGCGCGGGGCTCATCGAAGAAATCGGCGAAGCACTCCTCGCGATTCCCAACGTGCGGCGGATGCGCTTTGCGACCAAGGGCCCGGCCGTGATGCCCATGAAGATCCTCAGCGACGCGGCGTGGACGGATGCGCTCGCGCGCGTCGTCGAGAAGGGCCGGCGGCTTCGAAAGGACGTGGTGCTCCACACCCACTTCAACAGCCCGCGGGAGATCACGGAGATCACCCAGGCGGCGATGGGGCGGCTCTTCGAACGCGGAATCGTGGTCCGCAACCAGAGCGTTCTGATTCGGGGCGTGAACGACACGGTCGAGACGATGACGCTGCTCGTGAAGCGGCTCGGCTATCTCAACGTACATCCGTATTACGTTTACGTGCACGACATGGTTCGCGGCGTGGAGGATCTGCGCACGAGCGTCGACACCGCCGTTCACATCGAGAAGCACGTGCGAGGGAGCACGGCCGGGTTCAACACGCCGACCTTCGTGGTCGACGCTCCGGGCGGCGGCGGCAAGCGCGACGTGCACTCGTACGAGTATTACGACCCCGACACGGGCATCAGCGTCTACGCGGCGCCGAGCGTCAAGCCGGGGCAGTTCTTCACGTACTTCGATCCGCTCCACCAGCTGGGGACGCACCAGCAGCGTCGCTGGGCCGATCCGGTCGAGCAGGCCGCGATGATCGAAGACGCCCTCGCGAAAGCGCGCGGGCGTTCTCGTTAGAGCAGGAGTCTTTTGACCGGAACGGTCAAAAGACGGATGCGACCCAACCTGAGGTTGGAGCGACCCGGCCCAGGTGACATACCTGGGCGACGATCGCTCCCGCTAACGCGCCCGGACGAGCGCCGACAGCGGGTACGCGGACTTCAGCTTCGCGTCTGTCGCGTCGGCCTCGTGGTTCTTGCCGAGCAGCCGAAGCGCCTGGGCACGCACCGCGAGCTCTTCGGGCTCGAGCTGGCGGCCGGGAAGTGCACTCGCCGCGTTGATCGCCCGGAGCGCCGCCGCGCCGTCGCCGCGAACCAGCGCAGCCTGCGCCGTCGAGACGAGGGACGCCTCGCGCCCGATCGACTCGTAGGCGGCGGGCACGCGTACCCTTGGGTGAGTCGGGGCCGCGCGCGGTGCCTTCTCCTCGGCGGACGGCGCGGGGTTCGCGCTCGGCAAGGCGCCGACCGGAATCGCCGTGTCGGCGCCGGGAGGCGCCGGTTCTTCCGTCGGGACGACCGGCGCGACGTTCGCACTCGCGGGTTGGGCGATGGCCGCCGCCGTCGCGAAAGATGCACGCGTCACATCGGGCGTCTTCGAGCTCGCGACGTAGAGCAGCGCGGCCGCCACGCCCACCGTCATCGCACCCCCGAAGAGCGTGCCGGCCGTGAGCATCTTGGCGAGCCCCGCCGCGGCAGTCCCCGTTCCCGCGGCAACGCCGGCGCCGGAAACCCCGGACCACATCTTCGCGCGGGCGGCGGTGCTCGGCCCGTCTCGGCGCGCCGCCTCGAAAAGAGCTTTCATCGAAGGGGACGACCCTAAGTCATTCATGGCTTGCCTCCTCGGCGCGCAAGCGCGTGCTCGAGCTCGATGCGTGCGACCCGAAGGCGCGAATACACAGTGTTCAGCGGAATCGTCAGTACCTCGGCGATCTCCGGAGCAGTCATCTCTTCGATCTCGTGCAATACGAGAACGGCACGCCGGCCCAAATCTATCGTGGCGAGCGCGGCGTCCAGGGTCGACAGCGCCTCGCGGCGGGCGAGCGCTTCCGCTTGCGGCGCCTCGATGGCCTCGCGGTCGAGCGCGGTCCCGCCATCCGGCACTTCCGGATGCCGGCGCCGCTGGCGCCTCGCCCCGCTGGCGACGCGCAGCACGATTTGAAAGAGCCAGGCGCGCGGGCCGTGCCCGCGGTCCTCGAAGTCGTCGAACCGCCGGTGGGCGATGACGAACACTTCTTGCGTGCGATCGTCGACCTCCGATTCGGGCACGCCCAGGCGATGCAGGTTGCGCCAGACGAAATCGACGTGTGCGTCATACAGCGCACGAAAGACGCGAGTCCGCTCGTCCGGGCTGAGGGGGACGCTGATCGGTCGCAGCGAGGGTCGCGATTCCCGCACAGGCGGAATGCTCGGAACCCCATCGCCGGAAGGCTTTCGGTCCGGCGAATCTAGAGGAAATAGCTGGTTCGTCACGGAAGCCTCCAGGATAGAGCGACTTCGATCCGCCCGGAAAAGCCGTCAGGAACAATATTAGCTCCGGCGACTCCTCGAAGCACGATTCCGAGCGCGCCGGCCAGGTCGCCCTCCATTTCGACGCTGGGTCCGACCGCGACGAAGGGGCGCGTGCTCGACGAATCGTACGTACCGCCGCCCTCTGCGCCTCCGCAGAGCCCGAAACGTAGGCCGTGGTTCGTTGCGTAGAGCCCGTATACGCGGAGGCACACGTCGAGCCGGCCCGCCGCCCACGTGATCGGTGCGCTCGACGCCGACGCGAAGACGCCCTCACCCACCGCGATCGCCGGACGCAAAAAGATGCCGCGACCGACTTCGATGAAGGCGTAGGGCGTCGCACCCGCAATCGCTTGCCCTTCGGGTCCCACCATCAAGAACGTCCCCAAGCCGAATTCGGGCCCATGCTCGTCTGCGCGCGCCACCGCGGCGAAAGTCTCTTCGTGCGACCGCGCGTTGCCGCCGTAAGCGTCCCCCGGAAGCGTGTCGGTCGCCGGAGGCGCTTCTGCGGGCGTGTTCGCGCTCGGAATGGGTGGCGCCGAGGAAGCGGCGGTATGGGTGGCGGATGCACCCGCGTCGCCGGAGTGCGCCTCCGGCGCCGGCTCCCGCGAGGCTTCGGCATCGAGCACGAGCGAGGCCCAAACGCCGATCGCGCGGGCCAGCGCGTCGCAATCCGAGAGCGACCCGGAGAGAACGCGCCGCGCGACGGGCGTACCGTCGCCATCGGTGATGTCGCCCTCGGCACGGAGCAGCCGGCTCGTCAGCTTCTCGAGGCGGAGCGCGACGACCCAGCCGGGATTCGGCGCCCGGGCGGGACCGAGGCTAGTTTCGAGCACGGTCTCCAGCCGATGCGCGTTTGGACAGGATCCAGCGCCTTCGAGAAGGATCCGGGGAGGCTCTGCGGTGTTCACGAGAGTCTTTCTCCAGCTCCCTAGTTCTTGATTGCCGCAACGGCTGAGAACCGTCGCTAAAAGCAACCTCGGTTGACATTGACCGACCGCGCACGGCTCGTCGAGCAGCGCGCGTGTATCCCACATGTCAAGACGCCCCGGGCGCCTCCGGTCCGGCTTGGCTGCACTTCGAGCCACATGCTACCGCCTGCTCGAATGGAACGGCTGCTCGCACGGTGGGAACGGCGATTCGGTGGCTTCGCCATCCCGAATCTCATGATCTACGTCATCGTGGGCATGGCCGGCGTCTGGCTCATGGTGCAGGGGCGCCCCGAGGTTCTCGGGCGGCTGCAGCTGATTCCCTATGCCGTGATGAAGCACGGGCAGGTGTGGCGGCTCGTGACGTTCCTGCTCGTGCCGCCGAGCTTCGATCCGCTCGGCTTCTTTCTCTATCTGTGGTTCATGTGGTGGGTCGGCTCGAGCCTCGAGCAGCACTGGGGCTCCTTCAAGTTCAACGCGTACTACTTCGTCGGGGCTCTC
>DATHQY010000323.1:0-5199 GCA_035482215.1 Polyangiaceae bacterium
GCCTCGCACTCCGTCGCGTGGCCCAGAACTCCCGCCGGCTGGTCTCGCCAACCCACTGCGTCCGTTGGACTCGGCACGCCGGCTATCGACGCGGACTCAATTGATCCTTGGGTTTAGTCTCACTTCGCCGGACCGATCAGGGCTTCTTGGCACCCTGTAGCATCGCCAGGATGGCACCGGCATGGTCGGCGGCTTCGCGCGCCGACATCGGCGCCTCGTAGGTGATCTCACGTTCCGAGAGGAGCTCCACCGGTATGTCGAGGAGAAAGCGGCTCGGCGTACGTGGCGACGGCTTGCCCCGGACGACACGCGATTTGGCGCGCGACAGGACGAGGCGCTCGCGCGCGCGGGTGACGCCGACATAAAAGAGGCGCCGCTCTTCTTCGATGTCAGCGCTGTGCACATCGGTGGCTTTGACGTCGGTGGCGCGCGTATCGAGCGTGCGGGAGTGCGGCAAGTAGCCTTCTTCGCAGCCGATGAGGAACACGACGTCGAACTCGAGTCCTTTGCTGCCGTGAAGTGTCGACAGGGTCACGGCCTCGCCCGGGTCCTCGGTGTCGCTGCGGAGATCGAGCGTCAGGAGCTGGAGGAACGCGGCGAGCCCTTGGGTCCCCGGGCCCTCGCGGTCGTCGCGCCGGGTCAGCGTTGCGAGTACGCTCTCCACGCTCGCCCAGCGTTTTGCGCCCACGTCGACCGACGGAGCGTGCGTTTCGATCTCGGCGCGCAGGCCGACCCGCTCGACGAGTGCACGCGTGACTTCGCTCGACCGCTGCTTGTTCGATACGACCCCGCGGCGTGCGTCGTCGACGACCCGTTCGAGCGTGCGGCACCCTTCGCGTGCCGGCCCGGGCATGTCGTCGAGCGCGTCGACCCGCGTGACCGCCTCCCACAGCGTCCACCCGCGCGCGTAAGCGTGCGTCGCGAGCTTCTCGAGCGCCACGTCGCCGATGCCTCGCGCGGGATAGTTGATGATCCGGCGCAGGCTGATCTCGTCGTGCGGATTGAGCGCGAGCTTGAGGTACGCGAGCACGTCCTTCACTTCTTTGCGCTCGAAGAACTGCATGCCTCCGACGACGCGATACGGCGCGCCCTGCTCGCGCAACGCCTCCTCGATGGCCTTCGACTGCCCGTTCGACCGATAGAGCACCGCGATGGACGAAGGCGATCGGTTCTCGTCCCGGATCAAACGGCGGATCTCGCGCCCCACCCACGCTGCCTCCGCTTCGGGCAAGGGCGCGATCACGTGCTCCGCGGGGCCTCCGCCGATGCGATCGCTGTAGAGCACTTTGCGCCACTTGGCGTCCGCCCGCTTCGCGATGACCGCGTTGGCGACGGCGAGGATCGGCTGCTTCGAACGGTAGTTCTGCTCGAGCTTGACCACGCGCGCGCCCGGGAAATGTCGCTCGAAGTCGAGGATGTTCTTCACGTCGGCGCCGCGCCAGCCGTAGATCGCCTGGTCGTCGTCGCCGACGGCGCAGACGTTCTTTCGCGGGCCCGCGAGGAGGCGCAGCATCTCGAGCTGTGCGCGGTTCGTGTCCTGGTATTCGTCGACCAAGACTTGCAGGTAGCGCGCCTGCCAGCGGGTACGGACGTCGACGCGATCGCGCCACAGGCGCGCGACCTCGCAGACGAGATCATCGAAGTCGAACGCCCGGTACTGCTTGAGCGCTGCCTGGTACTTCGGCATGACGATCTTGGCGATTTCGTCGTATTCGTCGCCCTCGTTGGCAACGAGATCGGCGGCCTCGATGAACGCGTTCTTCGCGTTCGAAATGCGCGCCAGCACGGCCTGCGCGTCGTAGGCGCGGTCCGCGCCCGCGTCGCGCAAGAGCTGCTTCACGAGCGACGTTTGATCGCCCTGGTCGAAGATCGCGAAGCGCCCTCCGAGCGCTTCGCGCTCCGCCGTGAGCACGGCGAGGCCGAACGCGTGGAACGTACAGACGGTCAGCGCGTTCGCCGTGTTCGTGGCGCCTCTGCCGGAGCCCGCGGCGGCGCCTCCGAGCATCTTGCCGACGCGCTCGCGCATCTCGCCGGCGGCTTTGTTGGTGAACGTGAGCGCGACGATCGCGCCGGAAGGGACGCCGCGTTCGACGAGCCGCGCGATGCGGTGCGTGATGACGCGCGTCTTGCCGGACCCTGCCCCCGCGAGCACGAGCAGCGGCCCGTCGCCGTGCTCGACGGCGTCACGCTGGGCCGGATTCAGGCGGGCGCCTTCGGAGGGATGCGGCATCAATCACACGTCCGTCGGAGGAGGCGGCTGGGCCCACGCGTATTACTCGCGTATGCTCGCCCACGCCATGCCCCGGTGCCGCTTCGCGACCGTGATCGCGAGTTCCGCCGCCACGATTGCGGGGTTCGGCTTCTTTCTTTTCGACGCGGGATGCGGCGGCGCGTCGGCGCCCGCCTTGGAGGCGCCGGCCCTTGCCTCTACGCCCCCGAAAGCGCCCAAGATCGAGCCATCCGCGCCAGTCGACCTGTCGGCGGTGCCGTCTCCGCCGTCGCTCGTCCTGTCGGGCCGCTGGGCGAACCCGAACGCGTCGCTCGTGACGCTTCGCGCGTGGTCCAAATTGCCGACGCCGCAGTCGGCGCAGGCAACGGAAGCCCTCCTCGGCGAGCCTCTGGGTGACCTCGTGAATCTGGACGCGCCGATCGACTTCGCCGTCGCCTTCGGCCGGGTGACGGCGTCGAAAGCCGACGGCGATCCGACGAAGCCGCCGCCCCCGCCACCGTCCCAGAGCTTCGACCTCGGCTCGCCGCGCGTCGTCGTGTCCGCGGCGGTGACGGACTTCGAAGCCGCCCGCGCCGCGCTCGCCGAGCACTACAAGCTCGCGCGTGGCGCGAACGGCGTCCTCCGGATCGAGGGCCTCGGCGAACATGCAGCAGGAGCCGGCGATGCGCCGGGAGCGCCAGGAGCGTCGGGGCAAACCTCCGGCGACTCGAACGACGCGCCCGGGACCGGCGACTCCGATGAGGACCCCGCGAGCCGCCGTACGTGCGAGCTCGCGCCGGCGTACGGCGCTTCGCCCGTGCGTCTCTTGTGCGCGTGGGGCGATCCCCGGGCGCTCGGTGAGCTCGGACCCTGGCTGACGCGGACCGTGACGCGCGCGCCGCCGAACTCGGATTTTCACGCCGACCTCGCGATGCAGCCGGTGAAGGCGGCGATCGGCGATCGCCTCAAGATGATCCTCTCGATCGTCGGAGGCCTCGCGGCGACGACGATGCCGGAGCCGGGCGCCCGCGACCTCGTCGTCGCGCTGCTCGGCGACCTCGGGGATTTCTTTCTCGACCTCGGCGCGGCGTCCTTCGATCTCGATTTGTCCGAGCCGGTCGTGCGCGCGCGCGAGACGTTGACGTTCGAAGGGGCTTCGTCGGCGATCACGCGCCTCCTGACGGCGAACCCCGATCCCGCCGCGGCCGCGCCGCAGGTCTTCTGGCAGATGCCGCGCGACGCGAGCACCGCGTTCTTCGAACGCGGCATCGATGCACACGACTTCGCGCGCGGGCGTGAGCTCGTCGCGAAGGCGCTCAGCGACTTGCTCGGCGAGGGTGGCGTCAAGCGCGCCGATCGCGACGCCATCGTGGCCGCGCTCGGGAAGCTCCCGTCGTCCGCACCGTGCGCGTATGCATCGGGCCTCGACATGGCGGCGGTCGAGAACGGCCTCGGCGCATGGACGGGTCTGGCCGCGGGGGCGAGCGAAGGCGAGCGCTTCGAAGCCCTTCGGGGTGCACTCGAAGCAGGGGTCGGCTGGCATGTCGCCGCCCTCGACGAGCCGCCCGCCCGAATGGCCGCGGCGATGAACGAGCTCGTCGCCGCCATGAACCGACCCGGCGTCGTCGCCGCCCTGCGCGACAAGATGAAGGACATCGGCACGCTCTCGCTCCACGCGGGGCCGATGCCCAAGCGCGTCGCGGGCGATCCGTGGCCGAAAGGCTCGCTCCACTTCGTGCTCGAAGTCGCGCGGCCCGGCGTTTCCGGCCGCGCAAGAGTGGCTGCGAAGCCGCTCGCGCTGCATGCCCTCCTCGTCCCGGAAGGCGCGCGCACCTGGGTCGCGGGCGCGGGCGACGATGCGACCGCGGCGGCCAAGCTCACGGCGGCCATGGCCGGCGCTGGGCCCACGCTCACGGCAAGCGCCGAGCTCGCGCCTCTCCGCAACGCAGTCGCGGGCGCCGGCGGTTTCTTTTCGCTGCGGAGCGTGGCCGCGATGTGGCTGCCGGTCGTTCTGTTCGTGGGATCGAACGGCGATGCGTCGGAGGTCGTGCAAGCCCTGGGGGAACTTCCTCATCAGGGCACGGACCCCGTGACGTTTTGGACTACGGCGACGACGTCGGCGCCGGCATCACCGGCGCCGCCTGCCCGCACCGTGACCGCCAAGATGGAGATCCCGCGCGGGGCTATCGAGGACATCATCGGGGTCGTCCTCAAGCACGGGCCTTTCTGAGCGCTTCCTGAACGAGGGCCGCCGCGGGCTGCAGATTGTTGGCCGCTCCACGCCCCCTCTGCGAAGCTCGCTACCCACATGCACCCACGACGGGCAGTCGCCCTCGCGATCGCATTCTTGCCTCTCGTCGTGACCGCGCCGGCCCGGGCCTGGCAGGAAGTCCACGAGCTCGGGCAAGACTTCGTCGTTCGCGTCGAATCGACGGGCGTCGCGTCCATCGAGGACAAGGTGCGATGGCACGTCGTGCGCGGCCCTCTGAAGTCGCTCGACTTCGGCAATCTCGACGTCGACCGCCTTCGCGACCCGTCGGTCACGGTGACCGCGGAGGACGGGCGCCCGCTCGCCGCCCACCTCGTTCGCCAAGATGCCCGCACGTTCCGCGTCGTGATCGACGAGCCGCGGGCACCGCTCCGCGGCATCTTCGCGTTCGACTTGCGCTGGCAAACGGACCTCGCGGCGTCGCACGCGCTCGTGAAGGACGGTGCCACGTTCCGCCTCACGTGGTCGGCGCCCGCAGCGGTCGACGGGTTCGACGGTGCCCGTACGGTTTTCGACGTCCCCGCGGCGGCGGACCCGCCCCAGGCGATCGTCTCCGAGACCGGGCTGGTCGACGACGGCGCCGTCGCGTCCTTGCGCCGCGACCCGGGCCGGGACGTTCTCGAGCTCACGCGTCCCCACGTGGCGCATGGAGAGTCGGTCGCGTGGACCCTCCGCCTCGATGCGCGCGCCCTCGACGCGCGCGCTTTCGCGACCGCGTCGT
>DATHQY010000324.1:0-8685 GCA_035482215.1 Polyangiaceae bacterium
GGAGCATGGCGTCGTATTGCTGCTGCGCAAGCGCCACCACGCGCTCGCGGAGCGGCACGATCACCTCCGCGTAGCGCTTGACGATCGCGCGCGTCGCGAGCGCCCGCCCGCAGGCCTCGCGCACTTCGGAGCGAATGCCGACGGCGAGCGCCGCCTCGCGCGCACGCGCCGCGCGGAGCTGGCCCTCGAAGCGCGCGATCGCGGCCTGCCTCTGGTCGAAGATCGGGAGCTCGATCCCCGCCGTGGGGCCGAGCACCGAGAAGCCTTCGGGCGCCCGCTCGAAGTCGGCGCCCACGGAGACCGACCCGAACCAGCGGGACGACTTCACGAGGTCGAGCGCGCGCGCCAGCGACTCGGACTTCGCCCGCACCGCACCGAGATCGAGGCGGCGCGCTAGCGCCACGTCCGCCGCGGCGTCGAGCGGCGGCTCTTCGGCGGGGAGCTCCGGGAGTTTCGGGGCGATCCGGTATTCGGCGTCCGCCCCCCAGAGCCCCATCGCGCGCGTCAGCGCCTCGCGGGCCGTCAGCACGTCGGCTTCGCTGCGCAAGAGGTCCGCCCCTACGTCCTCGCGCAGGCTTTCCTGGTTCGCGAGATCGAGCTCGCTGATGTTTCCGGCTTCTTTGAGCCGCGTCGCGACGCCCAGCGCCGCGTCCCCGGCGGCGGCGATCGTGCGGCGCATCGCCGCGACTTGCGTCGCCCCTTCGAGCCGGAAGAACGCCTCTTTCGTCGCGAACGCGACGCGGAGCACCCCGTCGGCCACCCGCATCTTCGCGCCTTCGAGCTCGGACGCCGCGATGCGCTTTCGCGCGGCCATCGTGAAGAGGCCGATGAAGTCGTCCGTGATCGAGAGGCCGAAGCCGCGCGCAGCGTTGCCCGCGACGGGAAAGGCGACGCTCGCTCCGAAGACCGGGTTCTGGAGGAGACCCGCCTGCACGAGATCCGCCTGGGCGATCTGCAGATCTTCGAACGTCGCCTGCAGATCGCGGTTGTTCAGGAGCGCGATCTGCACCGCCGCGTCGACCGTGAGCTCGCGCGCGAGCAGGTCCCGCACGCGCTTGCGGACCTGCCGATCCGCATCGGCGTCCTGGTCCCAGACGAGGGCTCGCGACGGACCGCCCATGCGCGATTCGACGAGATGCGCCGCATCGCGAAAGGCCGGCTGCGCGGACGTGGACGCGCAGCCCGCGGACGCACACGCCGAGACGGCGAGAAGCGAGAACAAGAGCCGTTTCATTCGCGGAGAGATAGCCGGCTTCCACGAAAAGCGAACAGGGATCCGGCTCCGCGGCCGCCGCGCCACCGGACGAGGGCGCGGCGGCGCGACGACTCAACCCGGACCTTTGGCAATCTGCAGTCGCTCCAGGCGCCGTAGCAGCGCCCCGCGCGACAGGCCGAGCGTGCGCGCGGCGGCGCGCTGGTTACCGCCGCACGATTCGAGCGCCGAGACGATTCGTTCTCGCTCGAGCGAGTCGACTTCGGCCCGCAACCCCGTTTGCAGCTCGGCGCGCGCGGCGGCCGCAGCGGGCATGGTTCGTTTGGCGTCGGAGGCGCCGAGCGCGCTCGAATCGAGCGCCAGATGTTCGCTTTCGATGCAAGGGCCGTCGCTCAGGACGAGAGCGCGCTCGATCCGATTGCGGAGCTCGCGGACGTTGCCGGGCCAAGCGTGGCTCTGGAGCAAAGCGACGCTCGCGGCTGAAAGCGAGGGCGGGCTCTGGCCCCGCGCGCTCTGGGCCAGGAAGTGCCGTGCGAGCGGCTCGATATCGAGCGGGCGTTCGCGGAGGGGGGGAAGGATGACCGAGATGCCGTTCAACCGGTAGTAGAGGTCTTCGCGAAATCGCCCCAGCGTGATGAGCTCCGCGAGGTCGTGGTGGGTCGCCGCGATCACGCGCACGTCGATGGGGCGCGCTTTGTTCGCGCCGACGCGCGTGACCTCCTTGGCTTCGAGAACGCGCAGCAGGCGCACCTGCGTCGTGAGCGGCATGTCGCCGATCTCGTCGAGGAGCACCGTCCCACCGGACGCCGCTTCGAGCAGGCCCGCCCGGTCGGATACCGCCCCGGTGAAAGCGCCGCGCTGGTGCCCGAAGAGCTCCGCGTCGACGAGGGACTCGGGGATCGCCGCGCAGTTGAGACGCACGAAAGGACCGCTCGCGCGAGGCGACATCTGGTGGACGTAGGCCGCGCAGACCTCTTTGCCGACGCCGGTCTCTCCGAGGAGAATGACACTCAGCGAACCCTGCGCGACGCGCGCGAGCAGGCGCAGGACGCGCGTCGTCGCGGGGTCGCATGCGATGGGCCCGTCCGCTCTGGCCGCAGCGGGTTTGGGTCTCGCGGAGCCGTTGGCTCGCGTCGAGATGCGGCTCGGACGGTCGCGTGGGTAGCACGTGAGTGTCGCCTGCAGGCGGACGCCCCGGTCCGAGACGTGCCGCACGACGCGAGCGAGGCGCGCGTCGGCGTCCGCGGGCTCCGCTCCGAAGAAGAGTACGTCGTGGCGCCCGGGCGCAGGACTGCATGCGACGTCTCGGCCGTCGAGGGCGGAAGCGACGACGAGCTCCGCTGCGTTGGGAGCGAGCGTTCCCTCGAAGGCGATGCGCGCCACCGCGAAGGCGCGACCGCCGCACTCGAGCTGCGCTTCTTCGTCCTCCAGATGGAGCTCGAAGAGCGCGGGATGGCAAGTCCGCTCGCCGCGCTCCGCGAGCGACCGGTGGCGCAGGACGAGTAGGACGGCGCCGAGATCGAGGACGTCGTTCGCTCGCAAGGGCGCGGTGGCGCCCGGTTCGAGCGGCAATCCGCGAAGACGTGTCCCGTTGATGCTGCGCAAGTCTTCGACGCAGGGCAGCGGACCGAGATGCAAGGCGACATGCTCTCGCGACACCGACGGATTGTCGACGCGAACGCCGGCGCTGCGCGATCGCCCGACGACCACGCGACCGCTCGAGGGCAATGCGAACTTCGAGGTCTGGTTGCCGCTGACGACCCAGAGCGAGTAGCCGCCCGACGGCGACCGCTCCGGAAAATCATTGGACGCGGTTCGTGCCGTCGTAGAAGCGCCGGCGGATGCGGCGCCTTCGTTGGGTCCCGTCGTGGAGGTCTTCATCAGGCGGCGGCGCCGAAACCGGGCGCCCAGACGTGCGCCATGCGCTGGGGATTGCGGATGCTCTGCTCGGCCATCCACTCATGTGCCTGACGAGCAAGGGCGGCGCCGCGCGACCCGCCGAGAATCGAAGCGAGGCGCAAGCGCGCAGCGCTCGCGCAGTGGGGATAGTCGTGGGCGTCCGCGAGATCGACGGCTTGCTCGAGCGCGCGCCGGCATCCGGCGTCGTTGCCACGCTGCCGTTCGATGCCCGCCTGGAGGAGAAGCGCGTAGGTGCGTGCGTAGGGCACGTCATCCTTCGCAAGCCGCCGTGCCAAATGCGCCGCTTCGGCGACGTTCTCTCTTCCGGCCTCGCGGCCGCTTTCGTCCGTCGTCGCGAGGAGCAGGCGTGCGAGAAGCCAGAGAACGTGCACGCGATGCAGCTTCATCCGGCGCACGAGCGACAGCTCCCCGGCGATCCGCCGGAACGCCGCGAGCCCGCGACGGGCGTCGCCCGCGTAGAGATCGATCTCGAAGCACGCTTGCTGCTCGTACCAGTGTTGCATGTGGTAGCCGCCCCGGGTGGGCGCCCACCGCGTTCGCGAGAGGTCGCGTCGCGCCTCGTCGGGCGCGTCGCGCGCGAGCCAGACGCCGTTCAGATTGAACCGCACGGCGGCTTCGGTGAAGCGATCGCCGCGTCGTTCGGCAGTCCGCAGCCACTCGAAGTACCCGCGTTCGAGCTCGCCGTAGCGCCCGCAATAGCGAAGCGCGATGAGGCGAAAGCAGTGACAGAACGCGCGCTCGAAGTAGGTGCCGGGCTGGCTCTGAAAGCGTCGCTCGACCTCGCGCAGGGTCGTCGCGGCGCGGCGGAAGGAGCCCCCATGGTAGTCGAGGAAGCCTTCCATCATCGGGACGAGGCACCCCTCGTATCCGTCGCCGGAGGTCGCGTCGATGCGCGCGAGCTCTTGGAGAAGGCGACGCCCGCGGGCGCGGCCCGCCACGCCGGACGACGCCAGATATCCCGACTGGAGGGCGAGGACGGCAGCGAGCCGGCGCGGTTCGCCAGCGTCGAGCGCGAGACGGAGCGCCTTTGTCTCGAACGAGCCGCCGCGGATGGGATCGACGAGGGCCAACGAGACCCCGATCGCGTGGTAAACGTCGACCCGCTGGAGTACCGCCGGGTCGACTTCGGGCTCCGCCCGCGCGGTCCACCCGAGCCCGCGAAGACGCGCGCGAGCGCGGCCGACGAGGGTCGACACGATCGCCGCGCCTTGCGTGGGAAAGCCGTCGCCGATTTCGCGCAAGACGGCCGCGAGAATCTCGAGGCCTTCTTCCATATGGCCGCTTCGCAGCCAATGGTCGGCGGCGCGCCGTTGGAGTTCGAGCCTCGCGCCCGGAGCGGCGGCGGCGACGGCCTCGACATACGCTTGCGCCGCCTCGACGGCGCGACCCGCGTTCGCCAGCGTCCGGGCGAGGCGCTCGCGCAGCGATTGCAGGGGACCCGGCCCATACGTACCGAGGCGGATCGACGCCCGGATCATGTCCGCGGCCAGATCGAACGCGAGTGCGCTTTCGGCCTGGCTTGCGGCGATCTCCGCTTGTTCGGCCGCGCGGCCCGTTTCGCCCGCTCCCTCGAGATGGCAAACGAGAGTGGCGGCGTCGTGCGCGGAGCGACCGGTGACCCCAAGCGCGTCGGACAGGCGCCGGTGGCAATCGCGGAGGCCGGCGAGGTCGATCCGTGCGATTACGCTTTCGCGAACGCGATCGTGGTACGGCTCCACGATATCGACGACGTTCGCCGTCGGCGCGGGCGTCGCTCGCAAGAGGTGCTCGGCGAGCAGAGTGCGCACGCTCGCATCGTACGTAGCGCGGTCGAGCCCCGCCGCCGCGGCGAGCGTGGCAGCGCCGAGCGGGGCCCCCGCGACCGACGCGAGTTCGAGGATACGCCGGGCCGCGGGCCCGAGGCGTTCGGCCCGCTCGCGGAGGGCGTCGTCGAGCTTCCCGTCGAACGCTCGCTCCGGGCCCCCGTGGAGTGGGTGTCGGGCGAGGGTCAGGAGAAAGAGCGGGTGGCCGCCGGTCTCGCGCACGATCGATTCGAGCACGGCCTCGTCGGTACCCGGATCGAGCGCTTCGTGCGCCAGTCGCCGCGCCTCTTCGAAAGGGAGCGATCCGAGTTCGATGCCGCGCACGTCGTCGAAGCGCAGCGCGAGATCGTCGAGGACATCGTACGCCCCGCTCGCGCCCGGGCGCGCGGTCATGACCACGCAAACGGACGGCGGTTGACCGCGGCGCAAAAGATCGTCCAGGAGCCGATGGCTGTCGGCGTCCGCCCATTGCACGTCGTCGATCGCGAGCACCACGGGCCGCTCGCGCGCGATCGATCCCAAGAGATCGCGCAGCGCCGCGAAAGCCAGAGCCTGCTCGTCTTGCGCATCGACGGCTTCGCGGGGGCTCGGCCCGTCGAACCCCGGCGCGCGCCGCAGCACGGGAAAGACGCGCGCGAGAGCAGCCGTGCCCACGGGAAGGTTCGCTCGGGCCGCGGATCGGGAGAGAAACTCGCCGAGCGCATCGACGATTCCATCGAACGCCTTGTACGGGAGAAGCTCGCGCTCGTAACAGCGCCCCCAGAGAACGAGCGCGTTCGCCTCTTCGACCTTCGATCGTCGCAAGGTCTCGCGTACGAGCGCCGTCTTTCCGACGCCCGATTCGCCCCGAACGACCACGACCACGGGGTGCTGCCGGCTGTCTTCGAGCGCGCGTTCGAGCGCGGCCTTCTCCCGATCCCGCCCGACGAAGGCCACGCGCTGCGCCGGCTCCGGCAGGGAAGCCACGCCGAGGCGCTTCAACACTTCGCGACCCGTCGGGCGTCTGGACGGATCGACGTCGAGCAGCTCCTCGCACAGGTCCACGAGATCGTCGGGTGCCGAGGGATTCTGCGCACGCACCGGCTCCGCCGCTCCCGCAGCCTTCCTTCGCGCCGCGTCGCCCCCTCGAAAAGGCAAGCGCCCGGTGAGGGCTTGGTAGAGCAACACGCCGACACCGTACCAATCCGCGGCCGGCCCGACGGCGTGTCCCGCGGCCTGCTCGGGCGCCATGTACGCGCGCGTGCCGGCAGGGCGAGAGTCCGCGCGCGGCCCGTCCGCGTCCACGGTGAGCCCGAAATCGACGAGCACCAGGCGGCCGCTCGGTTCGACCAGAATGTTCGCAGGCTTGACGTCGCGATGGACTTTCCCCGCGTCGTGCAACGCACAGAGACCGTGCACGAGCTGGGTGAGGGCCGCCCGAAGGCGATCGACCCGGAGTTCGACCGCGGTCCCGGCCCCTTCGCCCGCCGCGATTGCGTCCGGCGTCGCGTGCGCGCTCCCGTGAAACGGCTCCGCGGCGTCGTGCCCATCCGCCGAGAAGCCCCTGGGTCCGGCGATGCGCCGCGTCTCGCTGGCGCCCGATGGCAAGGCGACGAGGCTGCCCGGTCGCACGTATTCGATGAGCGGCACCCCTTCGACGAGCTCCATCGCGATGAACCATCGCCCACCGTCTTCGATGAGCTCGCGGAGCGCGACGAGGTTCGGGTGACGGAAGTCTTGCAGCGATCGGAATTCGTTCTTGAGATGAAGGAGCAAGGCGGGATCGAAACGGGCGAGGGTCTTGATCGCGACCGGGATGTTCTTCTCGCGATCGACCGCTTCGTACACGGAGCCCATGCCGCCCGTCCCGAGGTGCCGGCCGATTTCGAAGCGCCCGGCGACGCTCGCAAGGCCAGCGAGAGCACGCGGGCCGGCGGGGCCTGCGTCGTGAGGTTCCGTCGTGAAACGGACGAGGGGATCACGCGAAGGCATCGGTTTCGGCACCATTTCGAACGGTAGCCGACGATTGGCCCGCTTTGGATCCATTCGGGGGCCCGCTGGATCGGTTCCGATCCAGGGGTGTCTGGCTGGATCGCTCGTACGGGCCCGAAAATACTGACTTTCTATGGGCGATGCGACCGGCACGGAGCGTGCTCAACGCGGCTCGCGGAGGACTTGCACATGATGACTCGCCCCATGTTGAAGGCAGGAGCGTGGCTGCACGCGTGGCCCACGATTGCCCTCGCATTGATTCCGTTGGCGTGCGCGGCGTGCGGAGGCGACGACAGCGGAGGGACAGGCTCGCCTGACGCCGGGGTGGAAGCCGGGCAAACCGGGAATCCCGAGGCCGGGCAGACCGTGGACGCCGCGCAAGATGGCACCACGGCGACCGACGCGACGACGCCGGACGCCATGGCCCCCGACGCGACGACGCCGGACGGCGGGACGCCTGACTCCGGGACGACGACCGGCCCCGACGCGGCGGACACGGGCGCCCTCGCGACCGAACCTGCGTATCTTCGCAACGACGCCATCGCGGGGTTCTCGTACACCTCCAACTTCGGCTCTCCCTACGATTCGATTCTGGGGGCTCCGCTCAACACGACCCAGTCGGCGATCGCCCCCGGCTTCCAACCGCAGGCGGCCGCCGGCCAGATTGTCGCGTCCGAAACGTTTCAGCTCATCGCCAGCAGCGCCGATCTTTACTCCGCGCTCAACATCTCGGCGTCCCTGAGCGTCTCGACGGGGCTCGCCTCGGTGAACGCGAAGACGAATTTTGCGCAGAGCACGCAGATCGATTCCACGGACCTCTGGGTGCTGGTGGATGTTTCGCAGACGGGCATGGCGCAGAGGATCGTGAACCCGACCTTGACGGCCTCCGCCGCCGCGTTGAGCCCGGCCGACTTCTACGCCCTCTACGGTGATCGCTATGCCGCCGAGATCGTGACGGGCGCGGAGATGTTCTGCACCGTCCAAATCCATACGAACTCCGAAGTGGACAAGTCCTCACTCTCCGTGTCGCTCGGCTTCTCTTACGGTGCGAGCAGCGCGTCGTCGTCCTTCGCGAGCAGCGCGATGAGCACCATCGGGAGTCGGAACACGACCGTGACATGCAAGTACCTCGGCTTCACGCCCACGACGTTGGTCACCGACCTGCCGTCGCTCCTCAACGCGGCGCAGGCCTTTCAGACCGGGAATGCGGGCATGCTGGGGAACGTCACGACGTCGACGCTGGACCTCCTCTACACGAGCTATTACGGCATTCCCGGGTATCCGGGCGTTCCGGTGGGTACGGACGCAAAAGTCGCGCAGCAGGGGCAGATCGCGACCGATTACCTGCTCTACAACTCGCTCGTGAACAACGACTTCTCGGCGTACTACGCGGACTCTACCTATTCGGGCCTGCCGTTCTTCACCGACATGAAGTCCTACCGCGACTCGCTGTCGGCGTTTTTGACGGCGGCGATCTCGAACAGCCAGAACCCGGGCGTGGCCGTACCGACCCTGGCCGGCCCGGGATCGATCACCAACTGGACGGTGACGAACGCCATCACTTCGATGACCGGTGCCGACCCACAGTACGCGGTGTATGGGATCACGAATGGCATCATCCCGAAGCGAATTTCGGATTACGCGATCCCCCTTCGCTACGCCTATCCCGACGCGTCGGGCAACGGGACATTGAAGGGGACCCTGTTCTCGCCCGTCCTCTCCGTCGCCCCCGTCTCCACCGCGCAACCCCAATCGCTCACCTATCCCCTCTACGTCGTC
>DATHQY010000325.1:0-12173 GCA_035482215.1 Polyangiaceae bacterium
GCGCTTTGCGTCGTGCGCGTCGTATAAGAACGGTCCATGACGACCGCGCGCAGGTTCCTTCTTGCCAGTCCTCTCGTCGGCGTTCTCGGCCCGATTCTCGCGGCGTGCGCGGCTCCGTCCGCGCCGATCGCCAAGGCGCCGGCGGCGGACGCATCCGCCACGGCTGCCGCACCCGCCACGGTTGCCGCCCCTGCGCCCGCGCCCGCCGTCCCCCTGGCGTTCGAACCGTTCGCGCTCCCAGGTGCGACGGCGCCCGCATCTCTGGACTACCTGGCATTCGAGCCCGGCCGTTCGCGTGTCTGGGTTCCGGTCGGGACGACCGGCAGCGTCGACGTGTTCGATACACGGACGAAGACGTTCGTCTCCGTCGGTGGCTTCAAAACCGCGCAGCGCGAGGTGAGGGGCCAGATGCGGACGATGGGCCCCAGCGCGGCCGCGATCGGGGAGGGAGCGGCCTACATCGGCGATCGAGCGAGCAACGAAGTCTGCGCCGTCGACGTGCGGTCGCTCGCGATTGCCACGTGCATCGCGCTCCCGTCCCCGACGGACGGGGTGGCCTACGTCGGATCGGCCAAGGAAGTATGGGTCACGACGCCGCGCGATCAGGCGATCGTCGTGTTGGGCGTCGACGATCCGCTCGCGCCCAAGCTGAAGGCCCGCATCGCGCTCGAGGGCTCACCCGAAGGCTACGCGGTCGATCCCAAGCGCGGCCTCTTTTACACGAACCTCGAAGACAAGAACCGGACGGTCGTCATCGACGTCGCCCGCCACACGCCCATCCAAGCGTGGGATCTCCCTTGCGGCGAGCAGGGGCCGCGCGGCGTCGCCGTGGACGGCGATGCAGGCGCCGTCTTCGTGGCCTGCACGGATCGCGTCCTCGTCTTGGACGGCGCGCGGAGCGGCAGTGTCATCGGGTCGATCGCGACCGGGGCAGGGGTGGACAACATCGATTGGCTGCCGTCGCGGCGGTGGCTCACCGTCGCCGCGGGCAAGGCGGCGACCGTGACCGTCGACGCCGTCGACCCCGCGGGGCACGTCACGCCCGTCGCCGTCGGCGCGAGCGTCGCGGGCGCGCGCAACGGTGTCGCGGACGAGGGCGGCCATGCCTACGTCGCGGATGCGATGAACGCCCGGCTCTTGGTGTTCACCGCTCCGAAGTGAGCGCGCGGGCGCGCCGGCCGGGGGAGAGGCGGCCCTCCGAAGCCCCAACGCCTCGCCGGTCGAGGCTCAGCGATGGGGGCCGAGAACGGCCCACGCGAGCCACGACAGAAGAAACAGCGACACGCCCACCGCGCTCAGCGTGATGGACAGCGGCACCTTCCCGGGAACCGGCATCTTGGTCAACCAGAGCAGGTTCGTCGCGGCGACCACGACGGCGTCGAGCTTGGCCTTCGCGCGCGCGCCTTTCTCCGGGTCGGCGGCGAGCGCGCGGTACCGGCCGGCAATCTCCGGCAGGGCCTCGGTGCGGATCGCATGATCGAGAACCGCGGCGTGGACGCGCTCGTCGTCCCACGCCTCGAGCACCCGTTTCCAGAGCGCCTCGAGCACCGCATCGGCGCCCGCCTCGTCCGCAGAATCCGCATCGTCCGCAGAATCCGCGCGGTCCTCCGGCTCGGTGCCGTCCGCCATCGCGCTCATGGCGCCCGCGAAGCCTTGCGCACGGCGGAGTCGATCCAGATCGTGACCGGCCCGTCGTTGACCGAATGCACGCGCATCTCGGCGCGAAAGCGCCCCGTCTGGACCGGGACGCCCAGCGCGCGCGTCTCTCGCACGAGGGCGTCGTACGCGACGAGCGCGTCGTTGGGGGGCATCGCTTCGTCGAAGCTCGGGCGAAGGCCCCGCCGCAAATCCCCGTACAGAGTGAACTGGCTGACGAGGAGGATCGATCCGCCCGTGTCGACGAGGCTCCGGTTCATCTTGCGCTTGGCGTCGGTCTCGGGCGGCGCTGCGTCCTCGAAGATGCGCAGCCCGACGATCTTCGAGACGACCCACGCGCGGTCTTCGGCCGTGTCGCCCTTCGCGAAGCCCACGTACGCGAGAAGCCCTTCTTCGATCGCGCCCACGACCACGGAGTCGACTTCGACGCGCGCTTCGAGGACGCGCTGCACGATGGCCCTCATGGAAGGACGAGGCCGAGCTCGCGCGCGAGCCGGGACGCCACTTCGAAGTACGTCGCTCGGTCGCACTGCACGTTGAGGATGCAAAAGTCTTTGCGCGAGAGGCCCACGCACCCGAAGCAGTACGTGCACCCCGCGCAGTCGATCGAGCGCACGAGATAGGCGCACCCCATGCACCGTTCGCTTCGCACGCAATGCTGGCAGCCGAGGCACGCGCGGCACTCGGCGCAGTGCGAGCACTCCGTGCAGTCGTCGCACGAAACGCAATACTGGCACCGTGACAGCCCGCGCGAGTTCTTGCAGAACGTGCACTGCACGCAGCGCTCGCAGCCTTCGCACGCGATGGATCCGGTGTTGACTTGGCCGGTGGCTTGTCCGCGATCGGCGCCGCTCACGAGCTTGCGGAGCGACGCCTCGAAGCTGGCAGCCGTGACGAGGCGCGGGTCGAGCGGGGCGGTCGCGACGGCCGTCATGAGCGTCATCAGGTGCGCAGCCTCGCGATCCGCCCGAGCGCGGTCAAGCGAATCGCCACTTTGTTGGCCGGTCCCGCGATGTGTGACCCAATGTGCGACACGGAGGCCATCGATGCGCACGTGTTCGTCTTCTTCCAGGCTCGCGTTCCTTCCCCGCTCTCTTGCGACGTCCGGCGTGCGGGCGGCGTTCGCGGCGCTCACCGCCGTCGCTTCACTCGCGGCGCTCTTCACGCCCGCATCCGCCAGCGCGGCGCCTGCGACCGCCGATGCGCACAAACCCGCGCGCACCGCGCGGATCACGAAGGGCCATCCGTGCACCAAGGCGGCCGTCTCGATCGCCGCGGGCTCTGAGTCCGCCGCGGTCCCGCTGACGAAGTGCGACGGGACGGCCAATCCGTCGGGCGTCGACGAGCTCTCGATCCTCGCGCGCCCCGGCAGCGCGGCGAAGCCGGCAGAGTCCATCGCGGCGCTCGACAAGGTGCACGGACCCGAGATTGCCCCGGGCATCCGGCGCATCGACACGCGGCTCGTCGAGCATCTGGAGCGGACGGCGCAGCACTTCGCCAAGGACGGCGAGCCTGCCCACGTCGTGATCGTCTCCGGATACCGGCCGAAGAGCGCGGGCAGTTACCACTCGTCGGGCCGCGCGCTCGACTTCCGCCTCGAGGGCGTGCCCAACGCCGATCTCGTCGCCTTCTGCAAGACGCTCCCGGATACGGGGTGCGGCTACTACCCGAACAGCATGTTCGTCCACATGGACGTGCGCCCGTCGGGGAGCGGCCACGTCGCGTGGGTCGACACGAGCCACCCCGGCGAAGCGCCGCATTACGTGTCGCCGCTCACGCCGGCGGGCACCCCGGAGACGGCCGCGGAAGCGAAGAACGACAAGCCGGCGAAGGCAGCCAAGGCGACCGGCGCGGCGTCCGCAACGAGCGCGTCGGCGACCTCGGACAGCGAAGTCGCCATCGGTGAAGTGGCCGCGCACGAGCCGTCGCCGGCGTCCGCCGACGACGTGGCCGCCGAGAAGCTTCCGCCGCTCCCCAAGGCGCCGCACCACCACGCGGTCGCCGCTGTGATGATGGCCCCCGTCTCGCCGTGAGTGTTCCCGTGACCATCCTCATGGCAAACCACCCCATGGATCCGGAGCCACCCGCCATGCGTCTACAATTCTGAGAATCCGCCGCCTTGGTGGGTCGGCCCGGCATTCGAACGTTCGGTTCGAATGCGCTCCGCTCTATCCCATCACGAGCCGCGCGCTGGCGAGCCAGCGCGACCAATCGGCCCGCAGGTCGAACCGGAGCGTGGCGCGCGCCACTTCGTCGCCCGCGTCGTCGTAGAGGCTGGCCGCGAGGAGCGTGACCGATTCGAGCGGCGCGAGGCCGTTCCACTCCTTGTCGCCGAACAGCTCGTACCGCCGGCCGTCGTCGCCGCGGAAGGTGCACCGATACGGGATTCGCCGCTCGCCGAGCAGCTTGAAGTGCACCGTGCCCTCGATCTTCTGGGCCGACGCGAGCTGCTCGGCGTCGATCGTTCCGGTCAGAAGCAGCGTCTTGTCCCTGAGAAACGCCGCCGCATCGGGGATCGTGCCGCGCAGCTCGAGCTGCATCGCGCGCTCGTCGACGGGCGCATCGAGGCGCCAGTAGTGACCCGACAGGACTTCGGTGAAGGACAGTCCGGGCAGCTTCAATCGTGCCGCTCGGTTCGCGCGCGCGTGGGATGAGCGACCAGGCGTTCGACGATGCCCCCGGTCGCCGCCGCATCGGCGATCGCGTCGACGTCGTCGGCGGTGACGCCGCCGTACGCGACGTGCTCGGGCTCCTGCAGCACGGCGATGCCCGATTCGCACAAGTCGAGGCAGCCCGTCGCGCACGCGCGCACGATGTCCTTGGCGACGCCGCGGATCGCGAGCGCTTCTTTGAGCCGCACGACGAGCGCTTCGGAGCCTTTCTCGGCGCACGATCCTTTGGGGTGTCCGTCGGGCCTGCGGTTCGTGCAGACGAAGAGGTAGCGACTGCGGAACGGCATGGGAGCGCGCAAACGCTCGCTCAGGGAGCGCCTTGCCGTCAAGGCCGCGCGTCAAGTTGTCACGCGCGACCGGCCGTCGAATCGGACGCGTTGCTTTGACGATCTGTCGCGCATCGGACATATTGTCGTCGTGCTCCCCAAAGTACCTAGTTTTCCCTCGGCTTCTTCGCCGCTTGCGCCACCGTTTCCCGCGGGCGCTGCGTCCGAACCGGGGCCCGGGAGCTCGCCTCGCGAGGGGCCGTCCGTCCCTTCGCCTGCGGCCGGCGAAATGGCGCAGCCGCCGGCCGATGCGGTGACGGTGCTCGTCGTCGACGACGAGCGCTCGAACATCGAATCGCTCGAGAAGATCTTCCTCCGTGAAGGCATGCGCGTCCTCTCGGCTTCCGATGCGAAGAAGGCGCTGGAGCTCGTGCGCACGCACAGGGTGCACGTCGTCCTCACGGACCTCATGATGCCGGGCACGACGGGCCTCGAGCTCTTGCGCGCGATCAAGCAGGTCGCGCCCGACGTCGAAGTCGTGCTGATGACGGCGTACGGCTCGGTCGAAGTCGCGGTGAGCGCCATGCGCGACGGGGCGTACGACTTCGTGGAGAAGCCGCTGAAGCGCGTGTCGATCGTGAAGAGCGTGCGCAAGGCCGCGGAGAGGCAGAAGCTCGTCGCGGAAAACCAGTCCCTCAAGGACGAGATCAAGCGCCTCGCACACCGCGAGATCATCGGCAGCTCCCCGTCGCTTCGCCGCGTGATGGACGTGGCGACGCAAGCCGCGCCGAGCCAAGCGACCGTGCTCGTGCTCGGCGAGAGCGGGACCGGCAAGGAGCTCCTCGCGCGGTACATCCACGAGCGCTCGGCACGGGCCAGGGGGCCGTTCGTGGCGGTCAACTGCGCCGCCATCCCGGAGACGATCCTCGAGAGCGAGCTTTTCGGCCACGAGCGCGGCGCGTTCACCGGCGCGATGGGCAAGAAGGACGGCCGCTTCGCGCGTGCCGCGGGGGGCACGCTCTTCCTCGACGAGATCGGCGAGCTATCGCCGAGCGTGCAGGTGAAGCTCCTGCGCGTGCTGCAGGAGGGCGAATACGAACCCGTCGGCGGTCACACGACGAAGGCCGACGTTCGCATCGTCGCCGCCACGAACCGCGACCTCGTCGCCGAAGTCGCCGCGGGCCGCTTCCGCGAGGACCTCTACTACCGCCTCGACGTCATCGCGATCACCGCGCCGCCGCTCCGCGCGCGCCGCGAGGACATCCCGCTGCTCGTCGATCACTTCCTCGGCCTCTACTGCGCCAAGAACGGTCGCCCGCGCCTCCATCCGACGCGCGCCGTGCTCGATCGGCTGATGGACTACGCGTGGCCCGGCAACGTGCGCGAGCTCGAGAACGTCATCGAGCGCGCGGTCGTGCTTTCGCGGAGCGACGCGCTCGCCGAGGCCGACTTGCCTCCGCACATCGCGGCGGCGCCGCCGCGCGCGAAAACCGAGCTCACGTTCGACATCGGCACGCCGCTCGAAGAGATCGAGCTCCGGGTCATCCGGGAGACCTTGCGGCACACCAAGGGCGACAAGTCGGTAGCCGCTCAACTTCTCGGGATTTCGACCCGTACGATCTACCGCAAACTCGACGGCCTTCCCGACGAGCACCCGACCGCCGAAGCCACCGGTTGACACTTTGTCGCCAGGGGCGAGCCCAGAAGCCGAGCCCCGCCAACCTGTCGTTTCCCGTCCCGGTACTTTCGTAAATTACTGCAATTTCGCGTGCTTTCTTCATGGCACGTGCCTCGCAACCAAGATTCTTGGTGGGGCCTCGGGCATAGCTCGGACGGCCCGCTTGCTCGTTCCGAAACCCCCGCAATCCCATGGCTCTGGACAAACTGCTCAAGCGCTACTTCTGGGGGGTCATCCTGGCGCTCGTCGCCATGGCGGCCTTTCTGGACGCGCAGGGCATCATGCAGATCGTCGGCACCAGCCTCGGCGCCGACGCGAAAGAGCTCGCGCTCGCGCCGATGAGCGCGCGCATCCCGCCCGCGTCGGCCTCGGCCTCACCGCACGCGATGGACGCGGACCCGATCATCACGCGCAATCCGTTCGACTCGGTGACGGGGCCGCTCAACGCCCAGCCGATCCCGGAGGGAGACGCCGTCGACGCGGGCCCGCCGCCGCTCGACATGAGCGATCCGTTCAACGCGCCCGCCTGCGACGGCGTGCAAGTCCTCATCATCACGGCGTCGTCCGATCCGGACTGGTCGTTCGCCGCGCTGTCGACGACCGCGGACAAGGGCAAGACGCTCTTGCGGCGCCGCGGCGGCGAAGTCGGCGACAAGACCGTGAAGTACATCTCGTGGGACCGCGTGTGGATGGCGAACGCGAGCCAGCTTTGCCAGGCGCAGATGTTCAAACCGCCGACTCCGCCGAGCGCGTCGGCCGCGGCGCCTCCGCCGCCCAACGTTCCTCCGGAGAAGAGCAGCGCGCCCGGCGTGGCGGACGACATCAAGAACGGCATCCAGAAGATCAGCGCGAACGAATTCAAAGTCGACCGCGGCGTCGTCGACAAGATCCTCGAGAATCAGGCGGAGCTGATGCGCCAAGCGCGCATCGTGCCCGAGCAGGAGAACGGAAAGGTCGTCGGCATCCGGCTCTTCGGCGTCCGCCCCGACACGCTTCTCGGCACGCTCGGCATGGAGAACGGCGATCGCCTCGAGAAGATCAACGGCTTCGACATGACGAGCCCGGAGAGCGCGCTCGAAGCGTATGCGCGCCTCCGCACCGCGGACAAGCTGACCGTGTCGCTGAACCGGCGCGGGCAAGAGACGAACGTCGATTACAACATCAAATGAACGGAAATTCGTAATGCCCGACGCACCGACCGACAATCGCACGCTCCTCCGCCGCACGCTCGTCACGGCGGGGGCCATGGTGGGGGCGTGCATGGCCCTCGTGGGGATGCTGACGCTCGTCGCGTCGACGCTCGTGGGTCGCGCGCATGCCGCCTCGGAGGACGACAGCACGGCTACGGCCGAAACCACCGGGGCGCCGACTACCGGCGGTCCTGCCGGCGTTCGGGCTCCACTTCCTGGCGCGAAACCGGTAATGCCTTTCGGCAAACCGGCGAAGTGAAGCCGGCGTCCCCTCCGAGAGCTCCGACGAAAGACCGATGCGACCCCGCCTCCTCGCCGCTTCCGCATCCGTACAGGTTGCGCTTTGGGTTCTCTGCAATGCCGCGTTCCTAGCTACGGGGTCGGAGGTCTACGCGCAGCCGAGTCCGCGCCTGCGGCCGAATCGGGTGCAGCCTGCGCCGCCCCCGCCGACGCCGGCCACGCCGACCACGCCGGGCACGCCCGACGCAGCGGCCGATCCGGCGGCGCCCAAGACGGATGCGTCGGGTAGGCTCATCCCGGATACGCAGGGCCTCGCGCAGTTCGACCAGGGCGTCGAGTACGCGCCGCGAAACGGCGGCGACAAGGTCTCGTTCTCGCTCGAAGACGCGGATCTGTCCGAGCTCGTGCGCGTCATCGGCGAGCTCACGGGCAAGCGGTTCATCTTCGGTGGCAAGATCCGCAACATCAAAGCGACGGTCTTTTCGCCGCAGAAGGTCACCGTCGCCGAGGCCTACCAGGCGTTCCTTTCGATCCTGGAAGCGAACGGCCTCACCGTCGTGCCGCACGGGCGCTTCTACAAGATCGTCGACTCGCCCGACGCGAAGATGGGCGTCCCCGTGTACGTCGCAGGGCAGGGCGGCACCGGCGAAGATCGCTACATCACGCGCATCCACCGTCTGCACAATGCGAACGCCGACGAGATCGCGAACGTGCTCGGGCACTTCAAGTCGAAGGACGGTGACATCACCGTCTACGCGCCGGGCAACCTCCTCATCATCACGGACACGGGCGCGAACATCCAGCGCATGATGCGCATCCTGGAGGACGTGGACGTCGGCGGCGTCGGCGATCAGATCTGGATCGAGCCGATTCACTACAGCGTGGCGGCGGACGTCGCCGCCCGGCTGAACGAAGTCTTCGACATCAAGGGCGCCGCGGCGGCCAAGCCGGGCGATCACCCGACGACCTTCGGCTCCGACGTCCACATCACGAAGGTTCTCGCGGACGACCGGAGCAACTCGGTCGTCATCATCGGCACCGAGCGGGCGTACCTTCGCATTCTCGAGTTCATCAAGCGGCTCGACGTTCCGCACAGCGGCGAGGGCGAAATCCACGTCCTCGCGCTCCAGCACGCCGACGCCGTCGAGCTCGCGAAGACGCTGACCGACATCGTGACGGGAGCCGCCGCCGCGGCAGCGAGCAGCGGCGGAGCGGGCAAACCAGGGGCGACGCCGCTCACGATCTTCGAGTCGGGCGTCAAGGTCAGCGCCGACAAGGCGACGAACTCCCTCGTCATCACGTCGAGCCTGCGAGACTTCGCGAACCTCCGCACCGTCATCGACCAGCTCGATCAGCCGCGCCGGCAAGTCTTCATCGAAGCGGTCGTCATGGACCTCACGGTCAATCGCCAGAACACCCTCGGTGTGTCCTTCCACGCCGCCGACGTGGAGAACGGGTCGGCAGGGCAGACCCTCCTCTACGGCGGCCTCAATCCGCTCACGTCGATCACGCTGCCGACGGCGCAGTCGCTCAACGCCTTCGCGCTCGGCGTCCGCGGCCCGGGCTTGCCGGGCACGGAGAACCTGCTCGGCACCGGCTTCTCGATCCCCGCGTTCGGCACCGTCATCAACGCGATGGCGTCGACGAACGACGCCGACATTCTCTCGACGCCGCACATCCTCGCGACCGACAACATCCCCGCCGAGATCAACGTCGGTTCGAACATCCCGCTCCAGACGAACATCGGCGGGATTGGCGCGTTGCCCGGGGCGAGCGGCGCGACGGGCGCGCTCGGCGCGCTCGGCGGGCTCGGCCTCGGCGGATTCGGCACCGCGCCGCGCCAGGACATCGGAACGAAAGTGAAGATCGTTCCGCACCTCAACGACTCGGACGAAGTCCGCCTCGAGGTCACCGAAGAGATCAGCGACGTCTCGGGCGAAGCGCCGGTCGGCAACCTCGGCGCCGTGCCGTTCTCCAAGCGCACCGCGCAGACCCAGCTCGTCGTGAAGGATCAGCAGACCGCGGTCATCGGCGGCCTGATGCGAAACCAGCTCACCCGAACGGACACGAAGATCCCGCTGCTCGGGGACATCCCCGTGCTCGGCGCGCTGTTCCGGTCGCGGAGCACGACGGTCCAGAAGTCGAACCTCATTCTGATTCTGACGCCGTACATCATCCGCGAGCAGGCGGACCTGCGCACGGTGTTCGAGCGCAAGATGCAGGAGCGGCAGGAACTCCTCGACCATTACTTCGTGTTCGGCGATCAGGCCGAATACCAGCCGCCGAAGGACTACTCGCGCACGAACGGCCTGCTCGAGGACATTCGCCAGTCGTACATGGACGTCTCCGACCAGCGCCGCATCGACGAGCTGACGCGCCCGCGCGAGCTTCGCACGCACGAGCCGGGGCAGCCTCTCGAGCTTCCGGCGCCGACGTCGGGCGGGGAGGGCGGAGCCGCGCCTGCGCCGGGAGCGGCGGCAGGCGGTACGATGAACGCCGTGCCCGTGACGTCCGCGCCGCCGCCGGGTGCGGCCGGAGCTGCCGCGCCCCCTCCGCCGGGACTGCCGCCGCCGCCGCCGCCGACCCTCAACGTCACGCCGCCCGCTCGCAACGTCGAGCGGTTGGAGAAGTAACGCCATGGCGGCCGAGCAGCGCTTCCTCGGAGAAATTCTGACGCGCCGCGGGGTGCTGTCCGCCGACAAGCTCGAGCCGCTGTGGATCGTCCAGAGAGAGCGCGGCACGGATCTCCTGGATCTCGTCTTGAACGGCAGCCTGGCCGACGAGATCACGCTCGCACGTGCCCTCGCCGAAGAAGCGCAGGTGCCTCTCGTCGAGCGGATCGACCTCGCCGACATCCCGACGGCGACCGCGACGCGCGTGCCCATCGCGTTCGCGAAGGCGCACAAGATCCTGGTGCTGCGCGAAGGCGAGTCCACGATCCAGGTCGTCTGCGGGGATCCGTTCGACACGCAGGCGCTCGACGATCTGCGCGTCATCTTCGGCAAGCCGGTCGACGCGGCCGTCGGCGGCTGGGAGCGGATCGAAGACGCCATCAACCGCGTCTACGAGCGCCGCGCCGGCGAGGAACAGCTCGAGAGCGACGCGTCGAACGTCGACGAAGAAGCGGCGAGCGACATTCTCGATTCGGACGACGACGCGCCCGTCATTCGCTGGGTCAACTCGCTCTTTTTGCAGGCGATGAAGGAGCGCGCGAGCGACATCCACATCGAGCCGGAGGAGAAAGAAGTCATCGTCCGTTACCGGATCGACGGCGAGCTCTACGTCGCTCGGCGCGCGCCGCGCGCGTTCATGAACAGCATCATCAGCCGCATCAAGATCGAGAGCGCGCTCAACATCGCCGAGAAGCGACTCCCGCAAGACGGCCGCATCTCGAAGAAAATCGCGGGCAAAGGTTTCGACATCCGCGTCAGCACCATCCCGACGAGCCGCGGCTACGAGCGCATCGTCATGCGTCTCTTGAACAAGTCGAGCGTCCTGCTCGATTTGCCCGACCTCGGCTTCAGCCCGCGCGAATACGCGCTGATGGACGGGCTGATTCGCCGTCCGGACGGGATCATCCTCGTGACGGGTCCGACCGGCAGCGGAAAGACCACGACGCTCTACGCGTGCATCAACCGGATCAACCAACCGAATCTCAACATCCTGACCGCCGAAGATCCGGTCGAGTACGAGATCTCGGGCATTCATCAGGTGCACGTCCAGCCCAAGATCGGCCTCACCTTCGCGAGCGCGCTCCGGTCCTTCCTCCGGCAGGACCCCGACATCGTCATGGTCGGCGAGATCCGCGACAACGAGACGCTCGATATCGCCATCAATGCGTCTCTCACGGGCCACCTCGTGCTCTCGACGATCCACACGAACGACGCCGCGGGCGCGATCACCCGCACGATCGACATGGGGGCGGAGCCGTTCTTGCTCCGTTCGAGCGTCATCGGCATTCTGGCGCAGCGGCTCGTCCGCATGCTGTGCCCTCATTGCAAGTACGCGAGCCCCGCCGAAGACTTCGAGCTCGAACAGCTCGGACTGAACGAGGAGCGCGTCCGTGCGCGCATCGCGCGGCGCGACAACTCGACGTCGCGCTACTACCCGCGCACCGTCAAAGAGCCCGATCCGATGGAGCTCTTCGATCCGAACAAGCGGCCGATGTTCTACAAGGCGCGCGGCTGCGACAAGTGCACGAACACGGGGTTCATGGGCCGGCGGGGCATCTACGAGCTCATGCTCGTCGACGACGCCATCGGGCCGCTGATTCTGAAGCGGTCGGACGCCCAGACGCTGAAGCGCGTCGCCTGGGAGCAAGGCATGAACACGCTGCGCGACGACGGCGCCCGCAAAGTCATCGCCGGGATGACCACGGTCGAAGAAGTCCTCGCGGCTACCCAGGAAGACGTGGACACCGATGCGCCCGCTTTGCCCGAGGCCCCCGCCCGTGGCACACCCGCGGCCGTGA